>LUQC01000001.1 GCA_001627925.1 Rhodobacteraceae bacterium REDSEA-S34_B6
TCCTTGGCTTGTGCTTGGGTCATCAATTGTTAGCTGAGTCTCTCGGTGGCGTTGTTGGTAAGTCAGAAACTGCTGAGGTTGGTGTCATGGAGGTTCAACTGACCGAAGAAGGGGCTTCCGGGATTTTATTCGATGGTATACCCGAAAAAATATCCTGCCTCCAATGGCATGGTGCTGAAATAAAGAAACTTCCAGCGGGTGCGAAAGTGCTTGCGACCTCTAAAGATTGTGCAGTTCAAGCGATGAGTTGGGGCCCTAGAGCTTATTCGATGCAGTTTCACGTCGAAATCGAGCATTCCACAATTGCCGACTGGTCAACAATCTCGGAATATGCCGACAGTTTGAAAGCAGCCCTAGGCCCTAGCGGGCGGGAAAAACTTGAAAAGGATTGTGCGGTCCATATGAATGATTTTAATACGATGGCAGAACGCCTTTATCTTAATTGGCTCCAGACTTCTGCGCACGTTTAGGCCATGATACTAAATCTAGGCTGCTGCAGCTCGTGTTAAAGATAATCTAACAGTTTCTAAATGGTCTTTCATACTGTTAGCCGCTGCTTCAGGCTCGCGTCTGTAGAGGGCTTCGAGTATTTTACGGTGTTGTTTATTATATTGATCAATTATGGTCGGATTAAGTGTGAGGCCGCGCATTCTCTTCCAATCACTTTGACCTCTCACCGAGTTAATTTGGTCAATAATCCAAATCAGTAAAACATTACGAGTGCATTGTACGAGGGTGTGATGAAATTCTGTATCTGCTGCTGAAAACTCTAAAGTATTATGCAGGCTTGATTCCATTTTGTCGCAAAGCAAGGTTAATTTGTCGAAATCTTCTCGCCTACCATGTAGTACCGCAAGACGGCAAATGTGGGGTTCTAAAGCAAAACGTGCATCTATCAACTCTAATGGATTCGCCGATTGGATCGCGTTTGGCGTGGATACTTTTCCGTCGAAAGTAACATACGTACCACTACCATGTTTGATTTCAACGAGTCCATTTTCCATTAACTTTGTTAGTGCTTCACGTACCGTGCCTCGGGAAACACCATAAGTATTTGCCATATCTCTTTCTGTTGGAAGTTTGTCATTGCGAGCATATTGACCAAGATTAATCTCGCTTCGTAATAGAGAAGCAAGGTCAGCTGCATTCAACTTTTTTTTATTTTCTGTCATCACAACCATTATTTGCTCCAATTTTGTACCAATCTATACAAATTCGAAAAATTAATCAAGTATTGGAATAAAAAAGGTTGACTTTTGGTTCATAATTCACGACTAAAATATAGGGATTATTTTTCCAAATAGCGCGAAATCAGTTGTTCGCTTGAATTAGGAGGGGAGTAGGTTTTATGGCATTTCCAACGCATGCGGATTATTTAATTATTGGAGCAGGTATACATGGCCTCTCAACTGCCTGGCGTTTGGCAGAACGTTTGAGTTCCAAAGGTGAAGCTGTCGAAGGACGTATAATTGTTTTAGATAAGTCAGGAATTGCTTCTGGAGCTTCTGGGATTGCGTGTGGTGTTGTTCGTAACAATTACTACCAGCCAGCAATGCGTCGGTTGATGGCTCACTCCGTAAATATCTGGGAAAGTGATCCTGAAGGTCTCAGCTATCACCCAGTAGGTTACATGCAGATTTCGTGTGAATCTATGCGCGAGGATGTGGCCTCAATTTATGAGCAGCAGAAGGCCATTGGGTATGAAAGTGTTTTTATAGAAGGTGCAAGCGCCTCAGATGCATATATGAAAGATATGTTCAGCGATTGGCAGGCCCAAAACATAACGTCTGTTCTACATGAAAAAAGAGGCGGTTACTCTAACAACACTAAATCGATGTATGGGTTGGCTAAAAAAGTCGAAGACCGAGGCGTGCGCATCATTTCTGGTGTCGAAGTGAAAGGCCTGAATACTGAAAATGGTTCGTCAAGCATAAAGGCAGTTGATACTTCGCATGGAGTGGTATCGTGTGACAAACTCGTAGTTGCTCCTGGTCCGTGGGCGCGTGACTTTTGGGAAATGTTAGGCATGCCGAAAAAGATCAGTCTTAAGGATCTATCTGGTGAATTGCATCATGATATCGATATGTGGCGATTCTGGCAACTTGAAGAGGGTGTTCTTCAATTGCCTCCAGAAGTTTTGCAGACGAATGATGGCAAACCCCCGCCAGTGGTGCACGTAGATACAGACGCACCCTTACATTCTTGTGTTGATGGGTCGCTAATTTCAGATGAAATTTGGGGTATTTATTACAAGCCAGACTGGCATTTCAACGGTATTCAGGGTGGGGCCTCTCCATACAAAGTTGACACGGAGGTAGACAAAGTGGCCATTGATCCATACGGCCCTTCATCACCGGAGTTCGTTGCCTCTGACGGATTTGCACATATGTGGGTGTCCGCACTCGCTCATTGTCATAAAAGGTTCGAGGGCATGATGGGTAAATACCATAGGGAAGCATCTGGTGGTCTTGGCTGCTTTACCGCCGATAGTTTTCCTGTTTTTGATCATTTTCATGACAATACAACCTTAATCGCTGACAGTAATCATGGGTGGAAGATGATTGGAGTTGGTCATCTTATAGCTGACGAGTTAATGGGCGAGAGCCAAGAGCTTCTTGAGCCATTTAGGTTTGATCGTTTTGAAAAGGGTAATCTTCACCCTGTATCGAATAGTCCCTATCCTTGGAGCTAAGATGCGTAAGAAGATAACATAAACTCAAATGGCTAAGCGCCAGGAATACTAAACAGGGAGAGTTAAAGTGGCTGAAATGGATATTGAACGTTTTGTCGAGGCGCCTGGGCGCGATGAGAAAATTAAACAAGTGCGTGCGATGATAGACTCGATGGGGATTGAGTACTTGTACCTCCAATTCGTATCAGTCACCGGAAAGATCATGGGCAAGGGGATACCCTCCGATCATTGGGAATCAGTCGCTATGAAGGGATTCCAGCTGGTTTATGGCGCAACCGTAAATCTGTTCACTGACCGCGCAGGTAATTACTTGGGATACGGTCCGGAAGCGGCAGAGTTGGTGGGCATACCAGAGCCCGAAACATTTATGCAGTTACCTTGGGCGCCAAAAATCGGTCGTTTTTATTGCACACTATTTCGCAATCGTGAGGAAAAAACAGATCCAGGTGCATACTTAACCGCTGATTGTCGTGGGAACTTGCGCCGCATGCACGAAGACTTCCAAGCTAAGCATGGCAGGCAGTTGAGGATCGGAACAGAACCAGAAATGATGTGGCTAAAATTTGATGAAGATGGAAAGCCAAAAGACGGTTTCTCAAAGCCATATTGTTATCACATTGATCAGTTCGAAAGCCTTCGTCCAGTTACTATGAAAGTCATGGAATACACTCGAAAAATGGGCTTGGATATGATCCAAGGTGATCATGAGGACGCCCCAGGTCAACTTGAGCTGAATTGGATGTTTGATGATGTTTTGCGAAATGCAGATCGACTTACTACTTATAGGCAAATTTGTGCCCAAGTAGCCAGAGAGCATGGTATATTTGCTTGTTTTATGACGAAACCATTTATGGGTGTTTCAGCATCTGGTTGTCACCATAATATGTCTCTCTGGAGAGGTGGTGAAGATCAGTTCGTTAAGTGTGGAAATGATCCTGATAACCTCCCAGGCATGCGCGAAAACTACATGTATGTTAAAGGCGGCAGTAACACATTTATGCCAGATGATGATGATCCACAAATGCCTGGTGCTGAAGGGTTGGTCGCGATCGGTGGTGTTGTTAAAAACCTTCAAGCTCTGACCGCTATTGGGTGTTCGACTGTTAACTCATACAGGAGGCTATGGGATACAGGTTTCTGGGCACCGGTTTTTGCAGATTGGGGTTTTCAAAACCGAACAACTGGCCTTCGTGTGTCTGCGCCTGGGCGTTTTGAATATCGTTCTGTCGACTCTATGGTTAATCCTTATTTAATGGGCTCAACTTTGCTAGCTGCTATGGATGACGGGATCGACAATAATATCAGCCCAGGAGAGCCTGAAGAGAGAAATATTTATGAAGCGATCAAAGAAGGTAAAGATGTTAAAAAGCTTCCTATGTCTTTAGGTGAAGCTCTAAGCTATCTGGAGCAGAGTGAAGTCGTGCGTAGAGGTATGCCGGGCGAGATGTACCGATTGTACCATGAGTACAAATTCGATGAATGGGCTCGTTTTATGTCCACAGCGACTGATTGGGATAATGATATGTACATGGAGTGCCTGCCGTAGGGCACACCATTAATTTTTTTGGCAGTGAAATGCTTATTTTTTCCCCCTTAAGAGGATTATCTGGGTATCCTTCGGGTACGGCATATTTACAAACGGTAGCTTTGTTTCTGAATGGCCCAGATTCTACAGGTTACGCTGTTTATGGTGAGTCTAAAGAGGGTGTCTATGTGCTTCGTTTAAAGGTGGGAGAAGCTGAGGACATGGCTACAGGTCGGGGCATACATAAGGTGCTTGCTGATCGGATTTCCGCAGTTGAAGAAATTATGAACGAACATAACGTGAAGGTTATTTCAAAGGAGCAGTCTACTGAATACGCGTTGCGTTATTTGATTTCGCATGATGGTGACACTGCTGAGTTGGCTGAGCATATCGAGGAGACGGAAAACGTTGAAATTCTATCTCTTGGAAATGGGCTTGAATTAATTAAAGATCTGGGTGATGCAGCTGATGTGGCTGGGCTCTATGGTTTGACTGAGTTCAATGGTACTCATGGAATAGGTCATACGAGAATGGCTACCGAATCCGACGTTGATATTAGGTCTGCTCATCCATATTGGGCGTTCCCATATAATGACGTGAGTGTAGTTCATAATGGTCAGATTACTAATTATTGGATTATGCGTAGAGAGATGGAGCGAAAAGGACATCGTTTCATGTCAAATTGTGATAGTGAACTTTTAGCAGTCTACACGGCACATAATTTAGCTAATGGCCTTACGCTAGAGCAGTCGTTGCGCAATTCGATAGAAGAAATTGATGGCGTCTTTACCTATTTGGTGGCCACAAAAGATCACCTTGGTATGGCAAAAGATACGATGGCAGCAAAGCCACTAGTGCTCTACGAAAGTGATGATTTGATAGCGATGGCTTCTGAGGAAGTTGCTATACGTGCTATTTTGCCGCAAGAAATTGATACATATGATCCATATGATGAGGAGGTTCGGGTATGGAAAGCGTAAGTGATGCAGAATTGAAAAATATGACTCAAGAAGAGCGTGTAACAGCTCTCGGAATGAGAACTGAAGCGCTCAGTGGAAAATCGCTTTACATCGAGTTTGATCCTGACGCGGAGGAGCGCTTCACATACCCGTGGGCTCCAGATGTGGACTACAATAAGCGGACCGAGCTTGATACCGATAATATGACCACTACCGAAGTAAACTCTAATATCAGAGCTCTAATGGCTGAGGGATATGGAACTATTGTATTGAAAAATCCCCGTGGTAAACACTCGCTTGGTGTTGGTATTCTCAGCCGACTAAACCTTATAATCGAAGGTTCCTTAGGGTATTTTGGAGTAGGTCTGATCGATGGTCCTAATGTGCGGATCAATGGGCGTGTTGGCTGGTCGTGTGGAGAGAACATGATGGCTGGTACAGTTGTAATCGAAAAAAATGCAGGTTCAACTTTTGGCGCGGCTATAAGAGGTGGTGATCTCGTGTGCCGAGGATCGGTCGGATCTAGGACTGGTATAGATCAAAAGGGTGGAACGATAATCGTTGGTGGAGACACCGGGGCTCTTTCAGGCTTTATGATGCAACGAGGGCGTATGATTGTTTGCGGTAATGCTGGTAAAAATCTTGGAGACTCTATGTATGATGGCACCATATTTGTAGGTGGTGAAATTAAATCCCTAGGGGTCGATGCCGTAACGGCTGAACTTACTGAGCTTGACCGAAACTGGTTGAATAGCAAGTTAGTTCAGTATGGAATGTTACCAGAAAAAGGCGTTGATCATTTTACAAAGATTGTGGCCGGTAAACAACTCTGGAACTACGACAATCTGGAACCGAACGAAAAGAAATTAATTTTATAAGTTTAATGAAAGGATAGAACCTATGGCCGACGGAGATATGCCTAGAAAAAAAATATTGGACCGCGACGTAAACCGTATCGGGGATAGCTTTATTTTCCCACCTCGTGTGATGGATGATATTCATATAAAGTCTGAGCTTGGACGTTATAGAATGCGTGGGTTTTCACTATTTAAGAAAATTCCACATTGGGATGATTTAACTTTTTTACCAGGAACGCTCACTCGGTTCGTTATTGAAGGGTATCGTGAGAAATGTGAGACAAAAACTGTAATCGGTCCTCGAGCAAAGCGTCCGCTTGAACTTGATATACCCGTCTATATAACCGGAATGAGTTTTGGAGCTCTTAGCTATGAAGCTAAAACGGCTCTTGCTCGTGGAGCCACTATGGCTGGAACTGCGACATGTTCTGGTGAGGGTGGTATGATCCCAGATGAGCGTCGATATAGCTCCAAGTGGTTTTACCAGTGTATTCAGTCAAGGTACGGTTTCAACCCGAACCATCTAGTGTTGGCGGATGGATGTGAGTTCTTCATTGGTCAAGGTTGTAAGGTTGGACTAGGTGGCCATTTGATGGGACAAAAGGTTACTGATCAGGTTGCCGAAATGCGTTCTCTTCCTGCTGGTATTGACCAAGTCCAGACGATCTTGCCTTAAAGATTCAAGAGATTCGCGAAGCGACCGATTGGCAAATTCCAATCCAGCTTAAATTAGGTGCTGCAAGAGTTTATGATGATGTTAGGATGGCGGTAAAATGTGATCCAGACTCTATATACATAGACGGCATGGAAGGTGGTACCGGAGCTGGTCCACACTTGGCTACCGAAGATACCGGTGTGCCTGGGATGGCAGCCATTAGACAAGCACGAAAAGCTATAGATGATCTTGGTAAACGAGGTGAAATTAGTTTGGTTTATGCTGGTGGCATCAGAAATGGAGCTGATATTGCAAAAGCTATCGCATTGGGTGCCGACGCAATCGCGATTGGTCATTCAGCTATGATGGCATTAAACTGTAACAAAGATATCCCAGAAGCCAATTATCCTGAAGAAATTGGTGCTGAGCCTGGGTATTGCTACCACTGCCACACTGGTCGTTGCCCAGTTGGGGTGGCAACGCAAGATCCGGAGCTGCGTAAACGTCTTGATCCTGATGAAGCTGCTGAGCGTGTATATAATTTCTTACATACGCTAACCATAGAAGCGCAGCTCTTTGCGCGTGCTTGTGGTAAGACAAACTTACATAGTCTAGAGCCCGAAGATTTGGCTGCGTTGACGATGGAAGCATCTGCGATGGCAGGCGTACCATTGGCAGGAACCGACCATACGGTTGGTGTAGAAGATTACCATCATCTTTAAGGAGTAGATAATATGGCTGGAACACAATATCGCGGGTCTGAAATTAAAGATGTCAATCAGTTTATTAATGATGCAGATGGCCTAGAAAGTGAACGTGAGAAAGAAATTGGTCAGCATATCGGGTATCGGTATGACGTAAATTTAGTGCCTGACAAGTCTAGGCTCACCCCATTTTTGAAAAAATACATGGAAATTATGGGCTGGGATGACTTAAATTGGCTTGAAGACATACATATGGGCTACGAAGAAGGAGCACCGGCAGTTTTTGATCGAAACAATAATGGTTGGGTTCGAATTCCAAGCAGCATTGATTTGCCAGATAATCAGCAAGATCGGGATATGATCGCGCGTGAACTTCTTCTAAAATTTCAGATGTCTGATCGACATCCTTTGGCTAAGTTGCGTAAAGCATACATGAAGTTCTAAGTTTTTGGCACGGCGTCTTAGTATAGCGTGCCTTCAAACCTGTCCCAAAGCCACTATAGGTGAAGCTATTGATGAGGCTTTGCCCATAGCGGAGAAAGCAGTAGAGGCGGGGGCGGATATCCTATTTCTTCCAGAGTACTGTTCTGGTCTGGTTAGTGAAGAAGGTATGTTGAAACCTCCAGCTGCGCCTGATGAGGATCATCCAATGGTGTCAGTTTTTCAGCAGTTTGCAAAACGAACAAAGGTTGCTGTCTCTTTGGGATCCGTTGCAGTATCTGCTGCTAGCGAAAAAATCGTGAATCGTTCGATAATGATTAGTGCTGATGGAAAGGTAATCAGCCGTTATGATAAAATTCATCTCTTTGATGTTCAAATATCAGCGACCGAGGTTTATCGTGAAAGTGCAACTGTAATCGCTGGAAATCATGCATCAATAATTAATTTAGACGATTTTAAGCTCGCGCATGTGATTTGTTACGATTTACGGTTCCCACAGCTCTTCAGAGATTTGGCTCAAGCCGGAGCAGAGGTTATTGCAGTTCCTGCTGCGTTTATGAAAAAAACCGGCGAAGTTCATTGGCATGTATTAAATCGAGCTCGGGCAATTGAGAATGGATGTTTTATAGTTGCTCCCTGCGCTGTAGGTCAAATCCCAGGGGGCGGTGCAAGTTATGGGCACAGTTTAATTGTTAATCCCTGGGGCGAAGTTTTGGCTGATGGTAAAGAAGAGAGAGGCTTTATTCAGGCTCGCATTGATCTTGATGAAGTAAAACATGCGCGAGCAAGAATACCTAGTTTGTCACATGATCAAAATTACAAAGTTACCAGTTAAAAATGAAAGGATAGGAAGGACATGAGTTCGGTTGCATCACTTTTAGGCGACAGTTACACAAATCATCCCTTGAAGGAGAGATTTTTAAAGTGGCAGTGTCATTGCCGCCAACTAATGATGCGGGATAATATGGGCCGTCCAGATAATTCCATAATGCCTGATGTGTTGATAGCGGGTAGTGACGAAAGTATGGGCGCGATCATTACCATTCTGAACAAACTTCCCGGGTATTCTGAAACGCCTGAAATGCTTCACATGGCTCGCAAAACTAATGATCCGGCGCAGCGTCGCAATCAAGCTATTCAATATTTTTCGGCTACGTATTATCAGAAACATAAACAATTTTCAGACATTCTCACCTCCACATTTCCTCCCAATTCTCCTGGTGCAACAAAAATTCGGGCCTCGGAGAATTGTCGGTTGATTTTTTCTGCTTATTCTCAAAGTTTCGAGCTTTCTTGCAAAGTTTGGATGTTAACACCTAAAAACCTTCTGAATCAGTCCACTATGGCGCATAATCGCTTATTTAACCCAGATCTGCCAAATGAAACGATTGTACTGGGTTTCGAGCCGGATTGGGCTCTTTCTAAAGAACTCTGATATAAAGACTTTATTAAATGCCATACGGATACGTTATTGCTCAAATTTCAATCAAAGATCCAAAAGCATATGCAGAATATGTCAATATGGTGCAACCAACCCTAGATGCTTTTTATGGCGAATTCTTGGTTCGTGGGGGTAAAGCCACAAGTTATGAAGGTGATCCTCCAGGCGATCGTAATGTGATCATTCGGTTCCCAAGCTATGATCATGCTATGAATTGGTATCATTCGGAAAAGTATTCTGAGGCGAAAAAGAAAAGACAAGCAGCGTCAGACAGCGTTCAGACAATCGTTGAGGGCGTTTAGAATAGAAAAAGAGAGTGAGAGTCAGTTATCATAAGCCTCTATATCTATTCTTATCTATTTATTTTACTCTAATAATCCCAAAGCCGTCTCATCATCTCTGATTGCGCAAAAGCCAATAATAAGTAAGGCTTAGTTTATGATTTGTTCTATATCTTAAGCTGCATAGATAGCGGATTACTACATTTATGTATTTCTACAAAGTTTAGAAAAGTTTTGACAAACATCGCTAGATATAGTAGATTATTTATACAACCTGGTTTAGTTGTATCGGCGAGCTCGCTTGGTATTCCTCTTCCCATCAAGCGACCTCGCCTAACTTCATAAAAAATGTCATAAACTGGTAGTCTTTGATTAGTTGAGTCTTGCAAATACAATCTGTAAGGCATGCAGCAGAAATTTTTAGTCATAACGGAGGACCCAATGCCGAGAAAAGTAATTATCAGACAATTCGGTGGCTCTGAGAACTTAGAAATAGCAGAATTTTCAGTAGAACCACCAAGTTCTGGCGAGGTAACTATAGAGCACAAGGCGGTCGGTTTAAACTATATAGATATCTATCAAAGAACCGGTCTTTATCCGCTTGAGTTACCTACTGCTTTAGGAGTTGAGGCATCCGGTGTTGTGACACAAGTGGGTGATGGTATAGCACACTTAAAAGTTGGTGATCGGGTTGCATATGCCAGTGGGAAGCCAGGCGCATATGCTGATGTGCGAAATTTGGCGGCTGCGCAAGTTTGTAAGCTTCCTGATGAAATAAGTTTCAAAATTGGTGCGGCAGTAATGTTGAAAGGGCTGACCGTTCAGTACTTATTTCATCGGACAACCCATCTTAATCGCGGAGATACTGTGCTGTTTCATGCCGCTGCGGGTGGTGTCGGTTTAATTGCTTGTCAGTGGGCAAGATCGGAAGGTATTAATTTAATAGCTACTGCGGGTTCAGATGAAAAGTGTCAACTGGCACTGCAAAATGGTGCAAAACACTGCATAAACTACAGAAGCCACGATTTTGTAAAAGAAGTAAAAGAAATTACTAATGGTGCGGGTGTGGAAGCTGTAATGGATTCTGTAGGCGCATCAACATTGCCGGGATCTTTAGATTGCTTAAGACCCCTAGGAATGATGATCAGTTTTGGTAATGCGAGTGGTAAAGTACCGCCATTTGATATCGGTATACTAGCAGCAAAAGGATCCCTGAAAGTTACCAGGCCAACAGTATTCTCTCACATTTCCAATCGTGACACCTGTCAGCTGATGGCAGATCAACTTTTCAAAAAAGTCAGCGATGGCACTATTAATCTGCTAGTTGGCCAAGAATTTCCGCTATCAGATATTAGTAAAGCCCATGATATACTCGAGGGAAGAGAAACAACTGGGTCGACTATTTTAACTCCATAAATAAAAATAAATTGATCGATATTCATATAATTTTTTGCTGATGTCCGATTTATTTGAAATCATGTCCGATTTGTAAATTGTAATCGAGATTCTTGAGTCACATAAGTGGCGAGGGAGTTTTAAAATGAAGTATTCTGGGTTTAGAGTTATCAAGGAAGCGTTGACTGGCCATCGAGGTTGGGGACCTGCTTGGCGTTCTCCTGATCCAAATAGTGAATATGACTACGTAATAATTGGTGGTGGTGGTCATGGGTTGGCTACTGCATATTACTTGGCGAAAGAATTCAAGCAATCTAAAATAGCAGTGCTAGAAAAAGGCTGGATTGGCGGCGGCAATGTAGGGCGTAATACAACTATAATTCGTTCAAATTATCTTTTGGATGGAAACGAGCCATTCTACGAGTTTTCACTCAAACTTTGGGAAGGTTTGGAAAAGGAACTAAACTATAACGCAATGGTTTCTCAGCGAGGAATTTTAAATCTGATCCACAGTGATGCTCAAAGAGATGCTTTCGTTCGCAGGGGTAACGCTATGCTTCTGAACGCGGCTGATGCAGATTTGCTCACGACAGAACAGATCAAGAAACGGTATCCCTTTTTAAATACTGACAATGCTCGCTTTCCGATCAAAGGTGGTTTAGCCCAGCATAGAGGCGGCACAGTACGGCATGACGCTGTTGCTTGGGGCTATGCAAGAGCTGCCGACTCGTGTGGTGTGGATATAATACAAAATTGCGAGGTTACTGGCTTTAAGATTGAGAATGGCACGTGCCTTGGGGTTGAGACAACAAAAGGGTTCATTAAGGCAAAGACTGTCGGTGCCTGTGTTGCTGGTTCATCTAGTCGTTTGATGCAACTGGCTGGTATGCGTTTGCCAATAGAAAGCCATGTTTTGCAAGCTTTTGTATCTGAAGGTCTAAAACCGCTATTGCCGGGAGTAATTACCTTTGGAGCGGGTCACTTTTATTGCAGTCAGTCAGACAAAGGAGGGCTTGTATTTGGTGGGGATATTGATGGATACAATTCCTATGCGCAGAGGGGAAATTTACCAGTAGTCGAAGATGTTTGTGAAGGTGGAATGGCAATATTCCCCATGCTTGGTCGAGTGAGATTGCTCCGCATGTGGGGTGGCATAATGGATATGTCTATGGACGGTTCTCCGATAATAGATAAAACTGATATTTCTGGCCTCTATTTTAATGGTGGATGGTGTTATGGTGGTTTTAAAGCTACACCAGCTTCAGGGTGGGTGTACGCGCATTTGTTGGCAACCAAAGAGCCTCATAAAACGGCACGTGCTTTCCGTTTTGACAGATTTTCCAAAGGATTAATGATCGATGAAAAAGGCATGGGTAACCAGCCAAATTTGCACTAGGAGATCTTATGATTATCAATCATCCATTATTGGGACCACGCGATAGCTCCGAATTTGTGTATCTTGGAGACGCTAATTTGATAAATCGTCCAAATTGGCAAGAAGACGGTGCCTTAGAGCAGTTCGTAGACTACGGCTACCTCCGCGATAATATTGCCGGTGTTCATCGTGAGCTATGGTTCCACGAATACGGTGATAGATCCTGGTTAGTGGTCACACGCGATACGGTGAGTCATGAGATAACAGAAGTCAGACTGGCCAGCGATGTGGCTATCAAAGAGGGTCGGTAGTATGGCACAAAAAAATAGATTAGAAGGTGGTCTAATCAACCGTAAAAATCCATGCACTTTTGAATTTAATGGGCAATCGATGCAAGGGTTTGAGGGTGATACACTCGCGTCAGCATTGCTTGCAAACGATGTAAGGCTAGTCGGACGTTCGTTCAAAAATCATAGGCCAAGGGGTGCGATATCTGCGGGTTCGGAGGAGCCGAATGCAATTGTGGAATTGCGGACTGGAAGTCGCAAAGAACCTAATTCTCGCGCTACCACAACCGAACTTTACGATGGACTAGTGGCTCATCCACAAAATTGCTGGCCTTTTTTGAATTTTGACTTTTTAGGAATCAATGATCTACTAGCGCCTTTTTTGACCGCAGGATTTTATTATAAAACATTTATGTGGCCATCTGTTTTTTGGGAAAAGGTATATGAACCAATAATTCGACGAGCTGCAGGTTTGGGCTCTGCGTCTTTGGAGCCAGACCCAGATTGTTATGACAAAGGTTTTCTTCATGCTGATATTTTGGTCATTGGAGCTGGTCCAGCTGGCTTGTCTGCAGCACTTACTGCTGCGAGATCGGGTGTCAGAGTTATTGTTGTTGATGAGGACTTTGTAACTGGAGGCCGCCTTAATGCAGAGAATTATATCTTGGATGACAAACCAGGCAGTCAATGGGCACAAGATATTACTGACGAGTTGTGTAGTTTTACAAATGTGAGGGTTCTTACTCGGACAACAGTTATTGGTGCATTTGATCATGGTATTTACGGAGCAGTTGAGCGTGTTTCGGATCATCTTAAAGTTCCAGATCCTGGAAAGCCCAGGCAAATACTTTGGCGAATTTACACCAAGCAAGCCATACTTTGTTCCGGTGCCACTGAAAGATCAATAGCTTTCGAGAATAACGATCGACCCGGCATAATGTTATCAGGCGCTATTCGAAATTATGTAAACAGATGGGCGGTTACGCCCAATCAAAATGTGGCAATCTTTACAAATAATAATGATGGCCATCAGACTGCGCGCGCGCTTATTAATAAAGGTGTAAATGTTGCAGCTGTTATTGATACAAGAAAGCAAAAAATTGACTCTCCTGACTATGAAACATTTTCAAATTCTGTTGTGTCTAATACTCATGGCCGCTTAGGTTTGGATAGTATCAATATAAAACACGAGGATGGCACCCAAAGGACTGTAAAATGCGGAGCTCTGGGTGTTTCCGGCGGATGGAACCCTAACATTCATATAAGCAGTCATCATCGTGGGCGTCCAATCTGGAATGAAGCTATTCAGTCATTTATTCCTGATGATAATAGTCCAAACGGTATGCTCGCAGCAGGCTCCGCAAATGGTTTTATGGAATTAGAAGATGTTATCAGGTCTGGCTACGAGTCGGCAAAACAAGCACTAAATAAATTGAACGTAAAATCCAAAAAAATTGATTTGCCACAAACACAGGGAGATGTGGAATTAGCTATAGAGCCCTTCTGGATGGTACAAGGCACTTCTAGAGGATGGGTTGATCAGCAAAATGATGTGACGGCAAAAGACATAAAGTTAGCAAAGCAAGAAAATTTTACCTCTGTTGAACATTTAAAGAGGTATACGACCTTAGGGATGGCAACCGATCAGGGAAAAACAGCGAATATCTCTGGTCTAGCAATAATGGCTAATCTACTTGGCAAGCCAATTCCAGAAGTAGGAACGACTATTTATCGACCCCCATATACCCCAACTGCCATTGGTGCGTTTGCTGGTAGATCACGTGATAAGGACTTTAGGCCTGTCAGGAAAACCCCAAGCCATATATGGGCTGAAGAAAAGGGGGCTGTTTTTGTAGAAGTTGGAATGTGGATGCGTGCGCAATGGTTTCCAGAAAAGGGTGAAACTCATTGGCGGCAATCGGTAGATCGTGAGGTTCTTCAAACCAGAAAATCAGTTGGAGTATGTGATGTAACCACCTTGGGAAAGGTAGATGTGCAAGGAAAAGACGCTGCTAGCTTTCTCAATTTAATTTATTGTAATGGATTTGCAAAATTAGCGATTGGTAAAACGCGTTATGGTTTGATGCTGAGAGAGGATGGTATCGCTCTGGACGATGGGACTGCAGCTCGCTTAGATGAAAATCATTTTGTTGTAACGACGACAACTGCAAATGCCGTATCAGTTTATCGACACATGGAATTTGTCAGGCAATGCTTGTATCCAAAAATGGATGTTCAGTTAATTTCTACCACAGAAGCTTGGGCTCAATTCGCTATAGCAGGGCCCAACAGCCGAAGTGTGTTAAGAAAAATTGTCGATAAAGAATATGACATATCGAACGAGGGATTCCCCTTCATGGCGTGCGGTCAGATTACTGTTTGCGGGGGTCTCAGAGCTAGGTTATTTAGGATCTCTTTTTCTGGGGAGTTAGCTTATGAACTGGCAGTACCCACCCGATATGGTGACTCATTAATACGTGAAATAATGAAGGCTGGAGAGGAATTTGATATAGTCCCTTACGGCACTGAGGCTCTAGGAGTAATGCGTATCGAAAAAGGACATGCCGCAGGAAACGAATTAAACGGAACTACCTCTGCATTAAATCTAGGAATGGGCAGAATGGTCTCGAAAAAGAAGGATAGCATTGGATCCGTTATGTCAGAGCGTGAAGGTCTTAACACTCAGGATGCTTTGAAATTGGTTGGCTTTATGCCTATAAATAAAAATGATCGAGTTCCTGCGGGATCGCATTTAATGAGTACTGGAAGTCCAGTGGATGCAGCGCATGACCAAGGTTATATAACATCAGCATGCTTTTCGCCGAATTTAAATTGCCATATTGGAATAGGGTTTTTAAAGGCAGGCGATACTCGAATTGGAGAAGTAGTGCGTCTTGTTAGTCCACTTACGGGGCAGGATCATAATGTCCAAGTTGTAAGTGCTCACTTTATTGATCCAGAAGGAGAGCGTTTACGTGCATAACTTAAATCCCATATCACCGTTAGGAAACACAAAACCGTTGAGCGAGGAGTTTGGCTCATATACTCTTTCGGAAATTACCTCCTTTTCTTTGGCGTCATTTACTTTACGAAAAGGAACTGAAGGTGATGCAAGGAAAATCATTGAGCAGTTTATACAA
>LUQC01000010.1 GCA_001627925.1 Rhodobacteraceae bacterium REDSEA-S34_B6
ATATTAGACCATTATCTGTTATATAGTTAACATACCATGAAATTTCGTCAGAATGTCCTTCAATAACAACTTTAAATTTCTTGTCTGGATTTATTACTCCAACGGCTGAACCATAGCTGTCAGTTATGAAATCGTCTACATATGGTTTTAAATATTTCATCCATATTTTTTGTCCATTACTTTCATATCCGGTTGGTGAAGCGTTGTTCAGATATTCTTCGAGAAACTTTAATGATTTTGGGTTAAGTACTTTCATAATTTTTAAAAAATCAAAATTAACAATTATTACTTAACATCTTACTAAATTTGCAAAATGAAATATTATTTATTTCTATTATTTATCTTATTTTCAAATAGTTTAATCTGTCAAGATGATACTGAAGAATTAGACTTTCTTTTTCCTGGAGACTCTATACCCACAAATACATTTATGCTTGATGAGGTAACAGTATTCCAGTCCTTAAAATTTAAAAATGACGATGAAATTAAAAGATATGTAATATTAAGATATAGAGTTAAAAAAGTTTATCCATACGCAAAACTTGCATCTGAAAGAATGAATAGAATTGATTCTAGAGTTGATACAATCAATTCTAAAAGAAAGAAAAGACTTTATTTAAAAAAACTCGAAAAATTTGTTTATGACGAGTTTTCCGATGAACTAAGAAAATTATCAAGATCTCAAGGAAGAATTTTAGTTAAATTATTGAACCGTCAAACAGGGTTGACTGCACATAAAATTGTTTCTAAATATAGAAATAAGTTTAGAGCTCTTTTATATAATACTGCTGCATCTTTTTATTCTATTTCATTAAAGGATGAATACGAGCCATTTGATGATTATGAAGACTATTTGATTGAGGACATACTTCAAAGGTCATTTTCTGATGGTTCATTAGAAAAACAAGATTATGCTCTAGATTTCGATTTGGACACTTTATATGAGTTTTGGAAAGAGAAAAAATAGTCTTAAAAAAGTGTTGATAAATAATATAAAACATTGACATTTAGCGCTTAAAGATTTTATAATTTTATCATTGCAAGTTCATTGAAAATATTGAAAATGACAGCGCGTATCAATTTAGATACAAACTAGCAAACCAAACATTTTGAAACATAGTCAATTCAGAGTCGTATAATTTATTAAAAATACTACAACGAAGAGTTTGATCCTGGCTCAGGATGAACGCTAGCGGCAGGCTTCATACATGCAAGTCGAGGGGCAGCATAAATTACTTGTAATTTGATGGCGACCGGCGAACGGGTGCGTAACGCGTATGCAACTTACCTTTTACTAGAGAATAGCCAAGAGAAATTTTGATTAATGCTCTATACACTTATTAATTCACATGGATCTATAAGAAAAGCTCCGGCGGTAAAAGATGGGCATGCGTCCTATTAGCTTGTAGGTGAGGTAATGGCTCACCTAAGCTCCGATAGGTAGGGGTCCTGAGAGGGAGATCCCCCACACTGGTACTGAGACACGGACCAGACTTCTACGGAAGGCAGCAGTAAGGAATATTGGACAATGGAGGCAACTCTGATCCAGCCATGCCGCGTGAAGGAAGACGGCCTTATGGGTTGTAAACTTCTTTTATACAGGAAGAAACCTTTCCACGTGTGGAAAGCTGACGGTACTGTAAGAATAAGGATCGGCTAACTCCGTGCCAGCAGCCGCGGTAATACGGAGGATCCAAGCGTTATCCGGAATTATTGGGTTTAAAGGGTGGTGAAATCCTACCGCTCAACGGTAGAACTGCCTTTGATACTGGCAAACTTGAGTTATTGTGAAGTAGTTAGAATGTGTAGTGTAGCGGTGAAATGCATAGATATTACACAGAATACCGATTGCGAAAGCAGATTACTAACAATATACTGACGCTGAGGGACGAAAGCGTGGGTAGCGAACAGGATTAGATACCCTGGTAGTCCACGCCGTAAACGATGGTCACTAGCTGTTTGATGTACATTGGTACATTGAGTGGCTAAGCGAAAGTGATAAGTGACCCACCTGGGGAGTACGCTCGCAAGAGTGAAACTCAAAGGAATTGACGGGGGCCCGCACAAGCGGTGGAGCATGTGGTTTAATTCGATGATACGCGAGGAACCTTACCAGGGCTTAAATGTAACGGGACAGATCTAGAGATAGATCCTTCTTCGGACTCATTACAAGGTGCTGCATGGTTGTCGTCAGCTCGTGCCGTGAGGTGTCAGGTTAAGTCCTATAACGAGCGCAACCCCTATCGTTAGTTGCCATCAAGTAAAGTTGGGAACTCTAGCGAAACTGCCGGTGCAAACCGTGAGGAAGGTGGGGATGACGTCAAATCATCACGGCCCTTACGTCCTGGGCTACACACGTGCTACAATGGTCGGTACAGAGAGCAGCCACTTCGCGAGAAGGAGCAAATCTATAAAACCGATCTCAGTTCGGATCGGAGTCTGCAACTCGACTCCGTGAAGCTGGAATCGCTAGTAATCGGATATCAGCCATGATCCGGTGAATACGTTCCCGGGCCTTGTACACACCGCCCGTCAAGCCATGGAAGCTGGGGGTACCTAAAGTCGGTGACCGAAAGGAGC
>LUQC01000100.1 GCA_001627925.1 Rhodobacteraceae bacterium REDSEA-S34_B6
GTAGTCGTGCCAAAAATAAACTGACTAAATAACGCAATGCTATTCCGAAATTGATTTTAGTATAGTTGAGCAACCCACAAGTTCTTTCTTTTCTGGCCAGGAGTAAGCCCCAATTTTAGAGGTGTGTTTACCATACGTGACGAGACCCTCTACTATTTTTACGGCAGAAACTGTTCCATCAAAAACTGGAACCCCTATAGCATCTTGCACCCTCAAATCGAGTGGACCCATTCCAGCACACCCAAGGCAAATTGCCTCTGCACCGTCATTTTTTACAGCCAGTTTTGCCTCATCAATCATCTCTTTAACAGCTCGCTCAGGATCCTGCTCTATCTCTAAGACCGAAAGATTAGTCGCTCGTATAGATGCACATTTTGAAGTTAGCCCAAGTTGTTTTACCAAGTCTTCCAAAAGTGGTTTAATTCTTGGAATAACAGTAACTACAGAGAATTTGTGACCAACAAAACATGCCATATGCATAGATGCTTCACCGATTCCCACCACGGGTTTTTCGGTGACTTCTCTACATGCTGAAACACCTGGATCTCCATAGCAGGCGATGACAAATGCATCATAATCTTCTTTATATTTTGCAACCGTTTCTACCGTTGCCATAGCCGATAAATATTCTTCGAAGTGTCCCTCAATAGAACGTGGACCCCAGTCAGGACTTATGGCTGTAATCTCTGTGCCTCGAGCACAGTATTTTTCAGCCATTTCTCCTATGCTTTTTGTCATTTCTAAAGTTGTGTTTGGGTTTATAACAAGTATTTTCATTGGATCCTCACGTACGGTCTCATAAACCGTTCTATTTTGTTGTTTTTGTTAAAAGTTTGTAATCCTCAGGCTGTCGGTGCAAATCAAAATTAAAAATATTTTCTTTTATCAGCCTGCATTCATCAAGATTGATTTCAGCAAGCACGAGTTCATCTTTTGCCGTTTTCGCTTCTGCAACAATTTCTCCGCGTGGAGATATAATGCAGCTCCCACCAATTAATTCACAGTTATCTTCTAAACCAGCCTTTGCCGAGGCTATCACCCAAAGACCATTGGAGTAGGCGCCTGCTTGCATACAAAGATGATTGTGAAATTCTTGAAGGTGATCATGCTCAGGAGCCAATGGATAATGCTTAGGAGTGTTATAACCCAATGTCACAACCTCACATCCCTGAAGCGCTAGTACCCTATACGTTTCTGGCCAGCGTCGATCATTACAAATGCACATTCCGAGCTTGCCGAGACTAGTATCAAAAGTTGGAAATCCTAGATTTCCTTTTTTAAAATATCGTTTTTCCAGGTGCTGGAATGGACGCTGTGGTTCATATTCACTATGGCCTGGTAAATGGATCTTTCTATATTTTCCAATTATTTTTTTAGAAGTTTCTACATAAACGGAAGTATTGAAAGGTTCCCCATTATCCTTTTCTGCATATCCAAAAGATATTATAATGTTCTCTTCTTTTATTAACTCAAATATCTCAGCCAAAAGTGAGAATGGAACTTCAGTTTCATAGAATTTATCTAGCTTAGCTTGATCCGTTATGTAATACCTTGGAAAGAAAGTTGTTAAGCAGAGCTCCGGAAATACTACTAGCTTGGCTTCGTGTGCTTTTGCTTCGACTAAAAGATTAAGCATTCTGGAAATAACGGACTCTTTACTGTCTTCTGGATTGATAGGGCCAAGTTGAGCCGCAGCGGCTATATATTTAGATCTATTTTTCATGTTTCTGAAAGTAGTTCATTTGTCACAATTTTGTTGTAGATATCTCTATCGGTAACACCCTCGCTACCTATAATCAAAATTTGTGAGTCTTTGTTTATTTTCAATTGCTGCTTTAGAGTTGAGGTATTTGAGGTTAAAATGAGGCCAGCCAATCCGGCAGTTGCTGACTCTCCAGCCTCTATTGCATAGTGTGATCTTTTACAAAATTTTAAACAACGCATCGCTCTCGCGGCATCTAAATCAGATATGCTCATTGAGGCTTCTATGGTTTTGCTAAGGATCTCCCAAGCTATTACTGAAACGGTTCCACAAGCCAATCCTGCCATATAAGTATCAAGGCTGCCCACACACGCGACAGGTTTTTGATGCTTAATTGATTGCACCCAACAATCTGCATTTTCTGGATCTACCAAAATTATTCTGGGCGAATAATCGAGGTTACGGAAAAGGCTTGCAGTTACTCCTGCGGCCAAGCTGCCCACACCTGTTTGCAAAAATACGTGCGTTGGTCTAACACTCTGCTTAATTACAGCCTCATAGATCATAACTTCATAGCCATTCATTACATGTTTTGGGATTGTGGAATATCCGGCGTATGATGTATCAGAAATTACGTGCCAGTCATTTTCCTTTGCTTTCTCCTGAGCTATTTTCACACTTTCGTCATAATTTTTTCCAGCCCTTACGACTTGCGCCCCGTATTTTTTTAAGGCGTTTTCTCTATTTTTGCTCACTTTCTCATGAATAAATATTACGCATTTACAGCCAAGCATCTTGGCTCCCCAGGCTACAGATTTTCCATGGTTTCCATCTGTTGCCGAAGTGACCGTTATCCCGGCTATCATCTTTTTGATTTTTGGACTTTTATGATCACTAACATGATTTTTTCCAATTAGCATTTCTAAGCATTTATGTACCGCATAGGCTCCACCCAAAGCCTTGAAGCTCTTTAGGCCAAACCGCTCTGCCTCGTTTTTGTAAAAAACAGATTTAACCCCCAATGCATCTGCTACATTGTCAAGATTAATTAGCGATGTTGGCTGATAACCTGGCCACTTAGAAATAGTTTCATAAGCAGAAGTAAATCCTGCGTCAGGTAGAATTTTTTTTATAAGTGCCTGAGCCTCGTTAAACGGCACTCGCCGAGAATTAAAGTATAGTGGTCTATTGCTAGTCTGATTTTTGAAATAATGGCAATTCATTTTATTTTGATTAAAATTTTTCCTGATATTTTACGGCTGTCGAGTGATTGATAAGCTAAATCAAAGTCTTCGATCGCAAAAATATGTTCAATAAATAACGTAAGTTTTTTGTTTTTAATCATTTCTTGGATAGTAATCTGTGACTGAAGCCACTCGTCTGATCGATGATCGATATGGCCGATATGCAGCCTAGAGAAAGTTAAAGACCTAAGAACTAGTTGGGACCAAAGGTTATCATAAGGTTTACCACTGGCTTCTCCATAACTTACAACGTGACCTAAGTTTTGCATTAAATCGAAACTGTCATTTAAAATATCTGCACCGGTGGAGTCGATTAAAAGTCTTATAGGAGATTTTCCAAATTTTTGCTGAATTTCTTCTGTAAATTGCTGCTTGGTCCTGTCCAAAACAAGGTCAGCTCCACACTCTAATGGTCTTTTCTCCTTTCCAGTTGTCCCGACAGTGCCAACTACCGTTGCTCCGGAGTGCTTTGCAAGCTGAGTTAAGTTCAATCCAACGCCGCCACCTATGGCATGAATGAGTACAATGTCATTAGCCTCTACCTTGCCAATAGTATGCAATAAGTGAAATGCCGTTGTTGTTTGGACGTAATACGCAGCACCGTCCTCAAGAGAAACTTCGTCAATCAATTTTGTGACGCTAGTCTCTGGTACACTTAAAAACTCTGAAAAGGCACCAGCGTTTTCGGAGAAGCCTGCTACTCTGTCACCAACTGAAAAATTTTGAACTTCTGAGCCACATTTTACAACAATGCCTGAAAACTCTATTCCTGCTTGAAGTGGGTAACCTTTGGGATGGGGATAAGAGCCATTGCACATCATCAGATCAGCATAATTCAACCCTCCATAATGTACTTCAACTAAAATTTCACGGTTGTTTAAATCAGGCTTGGGTAAATTAATTTCCAAACTTCTGCGGAAATTATCATCAATTTTAATTATTTGAATTCCCTTCATCCGAGCGACCCCTTCTGTCTATTGACTCATAGTCAAAATCTGCTCCACATTATGGTAACACTATACTTTTATTAAAAGGAAGAAGAACTTGTATTCAATTGGTATTGATGTCGGTGGTACATTTACTGATTTTTTCTGTTTCGATCATTCTGATCAAAAAACTTTTGTGTATAAAACAGCATCAACGCCCGATGACCCATCCAAAGCAGTCTGCTCCGGTCTGGAGGCGCTCTTAGCAAAATACTCGATCAAAGCAAAAGACGTGTCCACCATTTTTCATGGAACCACCGTTGGAACTAATTCCATACTTGAGGGCAAAGGCGCAAAAGTTGGTTTAATAACCAACTCTGGTTTTAGAGATATTTTGCACATTGGGAGACATCAAAGGCCGCAACATTATTCGATTGGACAGGAAATCCCTTGGCAAAACAGAGCCTTGATAGAGCGTAAGTTTAGAAAGACCGTAGACTGCCGTCTAGATAGCTCTGGTAAAGAAATTACACCGTTAGATGAAAAAAGTATTTTGGCTCATTTAGAGTTTTTTGAGGAGAATAATGTAAATTCTATTCTCATAGCTTTTTTGTTTTCTTATCGAAATAATGCACATGAAAATCGTGTTTTAGAACTTGTAAGAGAGCAAATGCCAAGCGCTTTTGTTACGACTTCATCGAGTGTCTCTCCACAATTTCGTGAATTTGAACGTTTTACTACTGGTGCTGTTGCAGCTTTCATTGGGCCAAAAGTTACGCAATATATTGATAATTTATCACTTAACTTAAAGAATATTTGCCAGAACGCTGAGTTGAGAATTATGACTTCCAGTGGCGGACTGGCTACACCAGAAATGATAATGAGGCACCCAGAACTTACCTTGCTGTCGGGACTAGTTGCCGGGGCAAATGCTGGTTTATGGCTCGCATCAAAGAAAAAAATGAAAAACCTAATCACTTTAGATATAGGCGGGACTAGTGCTGACATTTCAATTATTAATGATGGCCAATTGAATGAGGTCAGCTCACGTAATGCAAGTATCTCAGGTTACCCGGTACAGCTACCGATGATTGATATTCACACGATTGGCGCGGGGGGAGGTTCGATTGCTAGAGTAGATGCTGGTGGTGGTTTTAAGGTTGGTCCTGAGAGTGCTGGAGCCTCTCCTGGTCCAGCATGCTATAATTTAGGTGGATCAAAACCAACAGTAACAGATGCAAATTTAGTGTTAGGTAGGCTGCTAGGTGACAGAATTCTAGATGGAAGAATGACGCTGGATTCACAAAGGGCAGAAACGAGCCTGAGAGAAGTTTCCTCAAACCTTGGAAGTACTATAAATCAAACGGCACTTGGCACAATTTCAGTTCTCAATAATAACATGGCCTCAGCCATAAGATCTAGGACCATACAAAAAGGTATAGATCCAAGAGATTTTAGCTTATGCGCGTTCGGCGGTGGAGGGCCTTTACAAGCAGTCGGTGTGGCTGAAATTTTGGGTATAAATGAAGTTATTGTACCGCAGAATCCTGGAATAATGTGTGCTTTTGGATTGTTAATTTCCCGGGTTGAATACCATTCTGTCAAAACGTTGCTTATGACAAAAACACAATTTAATTTATCCACCCTTAATGAAACCTTATCTGAAATGAAAAGTGATCTGACTTCAATTTTTAAACGGGATAAGGCTGATACAAAATTAATACGCTTTGAGGCGTTTACTGACCTTAGATATGTAGGTCAGGGGTATGAGCTAAAAGTGCCCCTTAATTCTGATGTGCTCAGGCCAGAAAACTTGGAGCAGGTATGGGATGCCTTCCACAAACAGCATAAACAAGAATATGGTCACAATTTCTTATCTGCAGATATAGAAATGGTATCGGTAAAAATGAAAGCACAAATTAAAAAAGAAGAATCGAGCGATGAATTTTCTTTTGAAAATAGCATTGATGAAACTGTTAGTCATTTGAATTTACCTAATACTAAAGTTGAATTTAGCATTGATGGTAAACCCCAAAGTTTTGAAACTGAAATAATAGACAGGAAGACTTTGAAAGGCGGTGCCCAAAAAGCTGGTCCAAATGTTCTTTATCAAGAGGACAGTACAACAGTTGTACCCCCTGGATGGACAATGTCTGTTGATGATGACCTAACTCTCAGATTAAGAAAATTGGATAATAAAAATGAGTGATAAAAATATAGATCCTTTTTTAGCATCAGTGATCCATGGGGCGCTTGAAGACATAGCGTTGGAAATGGGCCAGAAGCTTATGCGCATGAGCTACTCAAGTATTATAAGAGAAAGTGAAGATTTTGGAACTGCATTAACGGATCAAACTGGGCGGCAGCTATGTGAATGTACCATGAGTACTCCGCTACAATCTGGCCCAATCCCAGGATATGTGATGGGTGTGCTCGAGGAATTAAAAGGACGTGGCGATGAAATTAAGCCAGGGGATATTTTTATGCACAACGATCCTTACAATGGTGCTTCGCACGGTCCAGATGTTGGGTTTCTTGTTCCTGTTTTCTCTAATAATGCCCTCGTTGGTTTTTCAGTCACGACTGCGCACCATCTTGACGTTGGGGCTTTGACACCTGGAAGTTGTGGAATTGTTGATGCTGTCGATACATATGCTGAAGGCCTCCAGTTTAAAGCAGTCAGAGTCTATGAAAATAACAAAAAAGTTGAGCCAGTGTGGCAAATTTTAAGGTCAAATATAAGGATGCCGGACCTAGTAGTTGGAGATATGGAGGCACAAATCTCCGCAGCAAGAATTGGCGCGGAGAGATTTAATGAACTTATTCAAAAATATGGGCTTAAGACCATAACTGCTGCGTATGAGAATCTTCTAGATTATTCGGAGACGCTGATGCGCAAAGCGATCGAAGAGGTTCCCGATGGGACTTATTATGCAGAAACATTCATAGATGGATTTCTAGATAGTGAGGATGCAAATTTAAAAGACATTAAAATAGCCGCGTCAATTAATGTAAAAGGGTCGAACTTGAAAGTTGACTTGGCCGGCACTTCCAAACAAATTGATAATAAGCCTATAAATATGCCCTTTGTTGGCACAGTAGATTGTGCAATATGGTTGACGCTTCGTTCTATCCTGCTTGATAGTAACGAGTTCGGCGCAATACCTCAAAATAGTGGTCTTACGAGACCTATTGAAATAACAGCGCCGCTTGGTAGTCTTGCAAATCCAATTTTTCCCGCACCAGTAATAGCAAGATTTTGCCCAGGTAATGCTGTGGCTGATACGGTAATGAAGGCGATGTCAAAGGCCGTTCCGGAAAAAGTCAGCGCGGGTATCGGAA
>LUQC01000101.1 GCA_001627925.1 Rhodobacteraceae bacterium REDSEA-S34_B6
TCTCTACCCTGCTGTTATTAAGAATATAGCTATAAATCAAAATATTGGTAGCGATAACTAAAAATTTGTGGACAGTCTACTCAAAGTTTCGGTAATTCAGTAGATAAACCATTTGTTTATGATCAGTTTTATTGTTTATTTTGTTGTTCTTGTTTAAGCTTTTTTTTAATAATGATTAGAGATGCATAATCGCCTAAAAATTTAAACAGTATCAAGGGAAAAATCATGAGAAGTCTTGGCGTTATATTTTTATCAGATGTCGTTGGATATTCTAAAATGATGACTGATGATGAAACTGGAACATTAAATCTAATAAGAGAATTTCAAAAAGACATCATCAAACCCACACTTGCTAAATATCAGGGTAACATGATTAAGTCGTTGGGAGACGGATGGCTAATTGAATTTAAAAGTGCTTCTAATGCCGTTGATTGTGCTCTAGCATGGCAGACACTATCCAAGAAACAAGGAAAATTAAGCCTCAGGATAGGGATACATCTTGGTGATGTTGAGCATGAAGAAGGTCCGCCACCGGATGTTTATGGAGCGACTGTTAACATCGCCGCACGTCTAGAGTCCATTGCCGAAAATAATGAGGTTGCCATTTCAAATTCTACTTACTTATGTTTGGACGAAAATAAAGCCCGTTTGTTTAATAACTGTGGAAAGCAAACTTTAAAAAACATCGGTACGCCTGTCGAAGTTTGGAGCACTGGTAGATTAAATTTAGGGTCTAAGGGCATGAAACGGGAAAATGAGGATCCGCTTATTTCAATAAAACCATTTGATGCTAAGTCTCAATTTGTATCTGATTTTTGCAGGGATGTAACAGATCACCTTGAAAAATATCTCAATGAAAAAGACTGGATAGACTCTACTGTTCAAAAAACTCCAAGTGATGCAGATTATCAGCTCATTGGTTCTGTTTCAAATACTAATGTAAACTTTTCAGTAGATGTCCTTTTAAAAGCACCTGGTGGAAAAACCTTGTGGTCTGAAAGTTATGGGGCGTCAGTCAATAAGATCAATATGTTAAGCGATACAGTCGCAAGTAATGTTTCAGAAAAAGTTTTTATGGAGATTATGAAAGTGAAAGGAAAATACAGCAAATCTTAAATATTGTATTTTTTTTGGAACTTTATATGCAAAATGTAATCCATAAATTAAAACCATTTAATCACAATGAGTTTGTCCAATGAACTCAAAAACACTAAGATCTCTTTCTCTAAGCGCCATAGCATTGTCCAGACAGTTTGGTGTTAGAATTACCGTCGAGCAACTAGAGAAAAAGATATCACAAGGTCAAATTAAGTCTGAGAAAGAATTAAAAAGTACCCTTAAGGAACAGGGTGTAAAGGTTCAGCGTCTGAAACCAAGTTTAAAAACTTTGATTGAGCGTTCCTACTATTTCCCGTGCGTCGCACTTTTGCGCGATGGATCAGCCCGAATATTAATAAGCTGTAAGTCTAATGCAAAAAATGTAGTTGAGTTTCAATCAATTGATCCTTTGGATCCGACAAACAAAATTAATGTTGAAACTGAGACGGAATTCAAGCGCTCTTGGGCTGGATCTGTGTATCTTATCTCAAGTGAAACGGGCATAGCATCCCAGGACCGTATTTTTGACTGGACCTGGTTTATTCCGGAACTGTACCGTTTCAAAGGCTTGCTGGCATTAACATTCATTGCGGCTATTTTAACTGCTATTTTGGGACTAGCTCCTATCGTTTTTATCCAAATATCTCTCGATAAAGTTTTAAATTTTGGAGCAGTTTCAACGTTATATATTTTGGTTATGGGTGTATGTGCGGCGCTCATTTTTAATGGCGTACTAGGTTATGTCCGTGACTACGTAATAAACTTTATTTCCACATCAATTGAAGCACGATTATCCGGTGATATTTTTGACAAAGTCATGGCAATGCCGGCTGCCACTTTCCAAACTGGATCAAGTTCTGAGTTCGAGGCGCTACTTCAGGCATCTGGTAAAATTAAAAGCTTTATTTCAACTCAAGTTCTTAAAACAATCTTTGATGCTACTACAATTATAGTATTCCTCCCTGTCCTTTTCGGTTATAGCCCCGTTCTCGCTCTTATAGTAACGTTCTTTTCTATGACCATCGGTGCTATTACCCTTTTTGGCAGATGGCGTCAAAAAGAAGCTGGAAAGATCACAGGGCCATTAGAAGCCTCTAAACGTAGGGTAATTCAATCCAGTATCGCCGGCGTAGAGACGATTAAGGCATTTTCGCTGGAAGCTTCACAACGGAGAGAATGGCGGAAAGTTTCATCGAGGAGTATACGCCAGAGCGTACAAGGTCAAATTTCAAACATGATTATCACAAATGTAAATGCAACACTGACGCAACTCATGACAGTAGCGATCGTTACAACTGGTGTGCTTCTTGTGCTTAATAGTGGGTTGTCGGCTGGAGCTATCATTTCCTGCAATATGCTTGGAGGTAAACTTGTATCTCCATTTACTTCATTTTTTACTTTCTTTTCAGATTTGAACAATTTTAAGTCAACACTGGATTCAGTAGGTAAGAGTTGGAATGGTCCAAATGAGCGGGTTGGATCTGGAAATGAAGTGGTCGTTAAAGGTGAAGTAGTTTGTAAGGACGTGATTGTTAAATTTGAAAATACAAATGCCCTTGACGGCCTAAACTTAAACATTTCAGCAAAGGCTAAAGTAGCAGTTGTTGGGCCCTCAGGTTCAGGAAAGACTACATTTTTGCGTCTGTGCCAAGGTTTTTTAAGACCAAATTCGGGTTCAATGGAAATTGATGGTCAGAATATTCGTTATCTAAGTCTAGATAATTATCGCAGCCAGAATACGTTGATAGACGGCAAGCCTGTATTCTTCGGAGCTACTATCGAAGAAAATTTACGAAAAGTACAGCCGGGAATTAGTGAGCGAGAGTTTCAGGAAATACTTGAAATATCTGGCCTGCAGAAGGTTCTGGAACAATTACCAGAAGGGATCTCAACGGAAATCAATCAGTTTGGTATGCCATTATCGCAGGGCGATCGCGTGACCTTAGCTTTGGCACGCGGCTTAATGTCCGGACCTCGTATTCTATTACTTGATGAGGCTCTTGCCAATTTGGATAAATCCGGTCAAATTTCTTTCTTTGAAAACTTCGGAAAAATATCAGAGTTAAAAACCGTTATAATGGCAACCCACGACCTCAGATCAACTGCACATTTTGAGCAAATTATAGTACTTGATAAGGGTGCAGTTGTCGGTCAAGGAACCCATGACGAACTTTTAAAAACCTGTCCGCTCTACCAAGAGCAAACCTTACTCGATGGCTTATTGTGAGAAAATGAATGGCTGATAAATCTTTTGCAAACAGTGAGTATATATTCAGAGAGGGTGAGAGTGCGGCCTATGCGTACGTAATAAAATCAGGAACTGTTGAAATCACTAAACACAGCGCTGATGGTGAGCAAGTGCTGGCTGAATTAGTAGCGCCCACTATTTTTGGTGAAATGGCACTTATTGACGGGAACCCTCGCAGTGCTGGCGCTAGGGCGAAAGAAAATACAGTAGTTACAGAAGTAACCGCAGAATCTTTTAAAACTTATTTAAGTAAAAATCCAGAAGCCGCCATTAGGATTATGAAAACCATTTCGGAAAATTTACGAAAGTCCAACCAGGTAGTAGCAAAATACGAGCGTACTGAAGCTGCTGATAACGTTTTACCGTCAACTCAGAACTTCACGGAAAAAGCGTCGACTGATTTTGAAATAGACGACACTGACGCTATATACGAGAAGGGACCTTCGAAACCTCTTTTAACTGTTGTTCTTACGTTGTTGACATTTTTTATTGGTAGCGTAATTTTCGCGTCCCTAAGTCAGGTGGACACTACAATATCTGCGCGTGGGGAGTTTATGACAGCAACGCCGAATGTCGTTGTGGAAGCTAGTGCGAGTTCTGTCGTAAAAAGTGTTGAAGTGAGCCGAGGTGACAAAGTAGTTAAGGATCAGATCATAGCTTATTTAGATGATACAGTCGTAACAGTAAACTTAAAAAAGAACCAAGAAAAAATTGATAATATCTATCAGTCATTAGTTGGGCTTCACATGGAGCAAATGTTGATAGATAACATTGAGAAATTTAACTCAAATCTTAAATTGGATAGTTTTTATGAAGCGGTAGTTGACAAGTTAAATCTACAAAATAACTCTGAAAAATTTTATGAGTTATATAGTGTCACATTATTAAAAAAGGTATTAGAATATTCTGAAAAGATTAAATCGTTTGATGCTAAGCTAAACACGGCCCATAATGAGTATCAGTCGTCAAAAGAGCTTCTAGAAATCTCTAAAAAACAAACAGAAATTAAGGCTGAATTAGCAAGGGCAAAAAAAGAACTATACGACCGACAGGTTGGCACACTATCTGATATCTTAGCAAAGCAAACAGAAATTAAGGCTAAACAGGCCGCGGTACAGAAAGACCTTTATGATCGAGAGATTGTATCTTTATCACAGTATTTAACGTCAAGAGATACGCTTTTAAACGCACAGAAATCCGAATTTAATTCAAAAGCCTCAACTACAAAGCTCGAACTTGATTATCTGTCGGCAAAAGATGCTGTGTTAAATGCTGAAAAGGCGCAATTTAATGCTAAGACATCAATTATAAAACTCGAGGCTGCAATAACAACCCAAACTGCGGACAAGCAAGCATTTATAGCAAGTTGGACTTCAAAATTAAACGCTGAAATAACCGCAAAGAACGAAGAATTGACCCAACTAAAACAAGAAAAAATTAAGCTTTCTCGACTTGTGGATAATATAATTGTTCGTTCCCCTGCTGAAGGAATAGTGCTAGATATTCCGGCTGTATCTAGAGGTGGAATAGTAAGTGAAGGTGAGGCTATTGTTACGTTAGTACAGTCTAATCAACCTCTGTTTCTTGAAGTTGATATAGATCCCAATAAGATACCTGATATGAAGCTCGGCTTGAAAGTTTCCATAAAATTAGATGCTATGCCGTTTCAAGAATTCGGAGGTCTAGACGGTGAATTGATATATGTTTCTAATGACACATTTAATCAATCACTAGCTGGCGATAAGGGTGTATTTTACAGAGGAAGGGTCAAAACAGAAGGCCTTGAAGGAACTGATATGCCGGCAGATTTTATCTTGTCACAAGGAATGCTGGCAACAGCAGATATATTGGTTGGACAGCGTCCTTTAATTTCTTATTTTACTTATCCGATTATGAACGCATTTGAAGAGTCATTTAAAGAGCCTGAATGATATAGTTTATAATAATCAATCACCTTTTAAGTTTTTTTTTTCTGAGTTACACCTGGCTATGCTGAAGGTATATTTTTGATTAGTTAGTGTAATGTTGATAATGTAAAAGTTTTGAAATGTTCAGAAACATAGATAAACGTAAAATATTGGAATGGTTCGGAGTATTAACCGCTATAATTTACTCATTACTTGTGGCATCTAATACTGGGTTTGAGTTTATAGCATTTTCTTTACTATTAATTTCTGCATTGGCAATAGGTTTATGGGCATACCTCCATAAACATTGGGGGGTAGCTTTTTTACAAATTTTTTATGCAGTAGCAGGATTGATAGGAATGTTTAGATGGTACTAGCTTTATGAATTGACCAATAGCCTCTGTACCTTTAGCTAACATAGACAATTGAGGTCTAAAATAATGTTGTACACTAATCCCAAAGATTGGAAAAATTCTAAAAGTAAAAGAGTGCTGTTATTTGGTATGTCTGGTCTTGGTAAGACATATATTTCAAACCTTCTAAGAGAGGATGGAGATTGGTTTCATTATTCAATAGATTATCGTATTGGCACACGGTACATGGGGGAATTTATATCTGATAGTTACAAATTAGCGGCGATGAAGACACCTTATTTAGGTGAACTGCTTAAGAGTGACTCTATTTATATCAACTCCAATATTACTTTTGACAATCTGGCCCCACTATCAAACTATCTTGGAAAGCCAGGGAATATTGTACTTGGAGGAATTCCTATAGCTGAGTATCAGAAGCGACAGGAACAGCATCGAAAGGCAGAGGTCGCCGCGTTATTAGATACTGGCTATTTCGCGAGTCGTTCTAAAGAAATATACAAGTATAACAACTTCATTTGCGATAGTGGCGGATCAATTTGTGAAGTAGTAAATCCCGATAACCCTAATGATCCTGTGATGAACCACTTATCAGAGAATACCCTGTTAGTATGGATAAAAGGGTCCGATGCCCATACAGAAGCACTGATAAACAGGTTTGATAAAAATCCCAAGCCTATGTGCTACGAGGAAAGCTTTTTAGCAAAAAAGTGGGAAGAATTTATTAACCTAAAGAAGATCGACGAGGGTAAAGTAGACCCAAACGAATTTATAAGATGGACTTACGCTAAAGCTCTGTCACACCGTCAGCCGCGCTACGAAAGAATGGCAAAATGGGGGATTACGGTTAAGGCTGAGGATATTGAAAAAGTAAAAAGTACAAGTCAATTCAACTCATTAATTGAAAATTCATTAGCTAATAAGTAAAAGATGAGTCTGTTTGAAGTAAAAGAAAAAAAATCAGAAGGCAAATCTAAATGCCCATAAAAATTCCGTCCGATTTACCGGCCTTCAATGTATTAAGGGATGAAGGCGTCATGGTTATGGACGATTTTAAAGCAAATAGGCAAGACATACGACCTCTCAAAATAGGTCTATTAAATCTGATGCCGAAAAAAATACAAACTGAAAATCAGTTCGCGCGAGTTATTGGGGCCACCCCGTTGCAAATAGAACTGTCACTTATAAAAATGTCTACTCATGAAACAAAAAATACAGCCGCAGAGCATATGCAAACATTTTATCGCTCATTTAAAGATGTAAAATCGAGTCATGAAAAATTTGATGGCTTAATTATAACTGGAGCCCCAATAGAGCATTTGGATTATGAATCAGTGTCTTACTGGGAAGAATTAATAGAAATATTTGAATGGACCCAAACAAATGTTCACGCCGTATTTGGCGTTTGCTGGGGCGGAATGGCAATGCTGTATCATTTCTATAAGATTAAAAAATATGACCTTACGGCAAAAGCATTTGGCTGTTTCAGACATGAGAATATAGAACCATCCTCGCCATATTTGAGAGGTTTCTCGGATGATTTTATTATCCCCGTCAGCCGTTGGACGGAGCTTCGTCAAAATGAAGTAGACAAATTTAAAAACCTAAAAACCCTGCTAGCGAGTACAGAAGTTGGACCATGCTTGATTGAGGATAAAAAACATAATGCTCTCTATATTTTAAATCATTTTGAATACGATAGTGATACCTTGAAACAGGAATATGATAGAGATGTAGAGGAAGGAGAAAAAATTGTTCTTCCCCAAAATTATTATCCTAATGATGACCCCCAAAGTAATCCTAAAAATAGATGGAGAAGCCATGCTCACTTGCTCTACGGCAACTGGGTAAACGAAATCTACCAAACAACTCCATATGATTTAAATCAAATTCGCGCTTGAAACCAATAATTAACCAAATCTGAAAAAAGGCTGCAGAAATGCAGCCAATTGTTTGGTTTATATTTTTTAATGCGTAAATTATCGCTTTGAGAATTGAAAAGAGCGACGCGCTTTTCGCTTACCGAACTTTTTACGTTCTACTACGCGGCTATCGCGCGTTAGAAAACCAGCAGACTTAAGTGCTGCCCTTAGCGATGGATCATACAATTGTAAAGCCTTTGATATACCATGCTTCACTGCACCAGCCTGACCAGAAAGACCGCCACCCTTTACCGTCGCCTTTACGTCAAACTGGTCTTCAACACCTGCTACTTGGAATGGCTGCTTTAGTATCATCTGTAGAACTGGTCTGGCGAAATATCCGTTCATTTCCTTGTCATTTACAACAATCTTACCAGAACCAGGTTTTATCCAGACCCGTGCAACGGCATCTTTTCTTTTCCCAGTGGCATAAGACCTTCCTAGATCATCACGAACTGCAACTCGCGGCGCCACAATTTCCACAGCGGCAGTATCCTCGGTGGAAACTACATCTAGATCGCTCAGTGATTTAATATCTTCACCCATTATCTTGTCACCCGTGTATTTTTAGAATTCATTGATTTTACATCCAGAACACTCGGGTCTTGCGCCTCGTGAGGATGTTCTGACCCAGCATAAACCCTTAGATTAGTCATTATTTGCCGGCTCAATTTGTTACCAGGCAACATACGCTTAACGGCCTGAGTAATAACCCGCTCTGGATGGGCTCCATCTAAAATTTGTTGCTTAGTTCTAGATTTGATACCTCCAGGGTGACCGGTATGCCAGTAAAAATTTTCTTCTCTCTTCTTACCAGTCATCTGAATTTTCTCAGCATTAACTACGATTACATTATCGCCACAGTCAATGTGCGGTGTGAAGGAGGCCTTATGTTTACCACGCAAACGCATAGCTATAATGGACGCTAAACGGCCAAGCACGATGCCATCAGCATCGATTAAGATCCATTTCTTTTCTATGTCTGCCGGCGTTGCAGTATATGTCTTCATTTAATACAACCTTGCTATTACTAAAATGTTTAAGCCCTTCGATCCGGCGGTTATACCGCCATCACGGCCAAGGTCAAGTATAATAAATTAATTATTATTGTTTAAAAACATATATTTAAAATTATGGTAATATATTACCGTGCAAATTTTTCTCAAAACGCGTGCTGTTTTGAAGGACTTAACATTACGATATTACGCATCCAGCTCTGCATCCCAATACAAAAAGTCCATCCAACTTTCATGTAAATAATTAGGAGGAAATTTTCTTCCAACATTCATCATCTGATGAGGCTCAGGACGTACTGGTTTACGTCGCAAATGAAGTCCAGAATTTTGAAGTGTTTTCGACCCCTTTTTCAAATTACATGGGCTACAAGCCGCAACGACATTTGCCCAATTAGTAGTTCCACCTTGGGACCGTGGCACTACATGGTCAAAAGTCAAATCACCTTTGGAACCGCAGTATTGACAAGAGAACTCATCTCTAAGAAACAGGTTGAATCTGGTAAATGCTACTTTTTTTTGAGGCCTAACATAATCCTTCAAAACGACTACCGATGGTATTTTTATACTTATTGATGGACTATTCACATAATCATCGTACTCCGCCACAATATCAACTCTTTCCATAAATGCAGCTTTGACTGCATCTTGCCAACACCACAAAGAGAGAGGATAATAAGAAAGTGGTCTGTAATCAGCGTTGAGAACTAATGCAGGATTGTTTTTGGTTGACGTAGGATGCCTTACGAATTCATTCCTGAAATCTGCCTCCATACCAATGCCCCCTAACAGTCAATTATCCTTTGAGGATGACTATATATTGAGTTAAGCTCCTGACAACCCCCATTTTGTGGCATATTCTCAAATATTAAACATATATAATTACCTCTAAAAACCTAACTGGTCGCGTAAGAAAGCTAATGAAACACCCAACCCATCAGGAGCTATACCATGCCCAGTACCTTTTTGAATATGAGCATAGACATCTTTGAATCCTGCCGCCTGTAATCCTTCCACCCCCTCGGGCATTGATTGTGGCGGTACGACCTCATCCTGGTCTCCATGTACAAACATCACCGGCATACGGCTAACCACCTCATCAACGAGAATTTCCGGCTCTAATAGTCGACCAGAAATCGCTACAACACCCGCTACAGGATCTTCTCTTCTAGGAGCAACATGCAATGCCATCATTGTGCCTTGAGAGAATCCAAACAACGCTAATTGCTCGGGCAAAATATCTTCATCGACTATTAAAGCGTCAAGGAACGCATTCAAATCATCTACAGCTGACAGCATCCCCTTTTTACTCTCCTCCTCACTTGAACCATCGATCCAAGGTATGGGAAACCACTGGTAACCCATTGGACTTCCAGCACAATTTTCAGGAGCATCAGGGGATACAAACAATGTATCAGGCAAATGCTCAGCTAAAGGTTCTGCCAATCCTAGTAAATCATCCCCATTTGCTCCATACCCATGAAGAAAAACCACAACCGAACGCAGCTCACCAGACTTTGGAGCAATGCGTTTAGATTTCAAAACACGCGTCATACTATGCCTTCTCTATTTTTTGCAAAACTATAATAATCCCATAACATAAGTGCTGCGACAGATCGCCATGGAGACCAGTTTGTTGACAGCTGTCTTAGCTCACCTTCAGTTGGACGCTCACCAAGCGAGAATAATATTTTTGCACTTTCTCTCAAAGCAAGATCTCCCGCCGCAAAAATATCCGCCCTTTTTAAACTAAACATGGCATAAATCTCAGCAGTCCAGACACCGATCCCAGGTACTTCTGTCAAGATCCTTATAACTTCATCATCACTCTTTCGCCGGAGCGCTATATAATCCAAATCTGCTGCTGCTAACGCTTTTGCATACCTAATTTTTTGTCGACTGAGGCCAACAGAATTCAAGCGCTCCTCATTAGTCTTTAAAATTAGATTAGGATCTAAAAAATTCTCAACTTCCAGTCGAGACCAAATGGCCTTTGCCGCTGCAACCGAAACCTGCTGGCTCACGATTGCCTGCAGTAAGGTTTGAAATCCATCTGGCCTTAAACGTAGTTTGGGCATTCCAGTATGTTCTAGTACATATTCAAAGCGTGGTTCACACGAAGTAAGAGCGCCAATAGCTTGAACTAAGATTTCATCAGATTCAATCAGAATTCTTTTCGTCATAAATTATGATCCACCCATTTAAATATTCCTGGAATTGTATCAATTCCATTGGCCCATGACTTTTGAGGCCTCTCTATCAGTATTACTGCTATATTCATAGCACGTGCGGCTTCTACTTTGGCAAAACTACCTTCACCTCCCACATTTTTTATTATTAAGGTATCTATTTTTAGCGATCTAAATAAACTTATTTCATCTTTTAATGAAAAAGGAGGGTCACCGTAAATAAACTTACCGTTATCTAATGGGCAGTGCATTTTAACTTTGCCCAGTCTTCTAATAAAAAATTTAGAACTTGTAAGTTTGGAAAATTTTTCCAACCCACTTCGCCCAGTTGCTATGAACACATTTGATCCATCAACAATTTTTTTTGCCGCCTCATCCATTGTTTGCACTCTAGTCCAGTTATCATCAGTCGTTGGGGTCCAAGGAGGTCTTATAAAATGAGTAAGCTTTATGTCTGCAAATTTGGAAACTCTCTTACAAAGTTCAGTACTTTCCTTGTCAAATGGATGGCTAGCATCAATGAGAGCTTCAATGCCGTTTTCGGCCAAAAAACGATGAAAGAATTCCTCATTTCTCAAAGAAGATATTTCCCTTGCAACCTTTAAACTCGAACGAATACGAGATCTCTTATCTACGAAAATGTGAACTTTGAATTCTGCACGACAACCTAGTTCCTTAGCTAGTTGTAAACCATCTCCAGTTCCAACCAATATAAGAATATTTACACTCATAGATCGCATTTACCTTTTTAGAACTGGCTTTACGTTTTCAGACCTTATAGACGTGTCTAATCGTATATATCTTAAGAGTTAAACATAATGTTTAAAGATGATGAAAATAGTTTGGCACGTCGGAATTTAATTATCCTGATTTTAGCACAAGCGACCGTGGGAAACCAAATGGTTATGATTTTTATCATAGGCGGATTAGCAGGTCAGTCACTGGTAACTAATCCTTGTTTTGCTACCTTACCAATATCATTAATTGTTATGGGATCCATGCTATCCGCAAATCCGTTGTCTCTTATAATGCAGAAATACGGAAGGCGTGTTGGATTTTTACTTGGAACACTTGGTGGGGCCTCAGGTGGCATTATCGGGTGCATCGGACTTTATTTATCTGATTTTTCAATATTCCTGATCGGAAGCTTTTTAAGTGGTATTTATATGTCCGCTCAAGGTTTTTATCGGTTTGCCGCTACGGATACTGCATCCAAAGGCTTCAAACCAAAAGCAATTTCATATGTTATGGCTGGTGGCTTAATTTCCGCAATTATTGGACCCCAGCTCGTTAAATTCACTTCCAGCAGTCTAATAATACCCTTTTTGGGAACATATTTAACTGTAATTTTGTTAAACCTGATTGGAGCCTTTTTGTTTTTATATTTAAAAATACCACTCCCAAGACCTGAACAAAATAAAAATTATGGAAGTAGATCTTACGCTCAAATATTGAAAACACCGGAATTACTTGTTGCTATAATTTGTGCAATGGTAGCATACGCTCTGATGAATTTAGTAATGACATCAACACCGTTGGCAGTAGTAGGTTGTGGCTTTACTGAGAATAACGCGGCCGATATAGTGTCGATGCATGTTTTGGCGATGTTTATTCCATCTTTCTTTACTGGTCACCTTATAGTTCGGTTTGGAAATATTAAGATAATTACTGCCGGACTATTGATACTGAGTGTTTCAGGGACCGTGGCACTGTCCGGAATAAGTTTAGCGAACTTCTCAATCGCTCTAGTCTTATTGGGAATCGGGTGGAATTTTGGATTTATAGGAGCAACAAGCCTTTTGGCAAATTCACATGCGCCAGAAGAGCGCGGTAAAATTCAAGGATTAAATGATTTTGTAGTTTTCGGAGGAGTTACAGTAGCTTCCCTTGCCTCAGGGGGTTTGATGAATTGTGCGGGCAGTTCAGCAGCCTCTGGATGGAATGCAGTAAATTTCGCAATGCTTCCATTTTTAATCCTAGCTGGTTTAGCAATTTTATTTTTATCCCAAAACAACAGGAAAATTATTTAAAACGTTTTCAAAAAAGCTTTCATAACAAAAGTTAATGTCATTCGCCGATTTTCCAACTTTGCGACAGTGCTATCTAATTTATCAAGATTTTTCGAAATCGCACTTAAAATTTTCTTACTTTTCCAACCAGTAAATAAAACCCACTGCTCTTGTTCCGTGAAGTCACTCCATTTTATTTTAGCAATTTCTAAGTTCTCCAAGGAAATCTTGCACTGCTCCTCAATTTCATTAGTTGGCAGTCCAGAAATTGGCACCTTACCCGCTTTTTTGAGGCCAGGCGTCGCCATCAGATAGTTAGCTAAGGCGATAGCCATGCATGCATTTTGAAAATCTTTTTCATTTTTTCCTCGTTCACAACCCGCTGCCACTCGAAACAGGATAACAGTTGTATCAAATAAATATTTTTTCAGCTCACTAAAGTTTCTAAACTTATTAGAATATACGTCCCACTTTCTTGCGTTAACTAATACTTTCAACTCTTTTGCCTGAATTTTTCCAATGTATTTGGACAAAGGAGTTGCCACAAAATGTTTTCGTACCGCTTTCTCACCGATTATCTCGTCAAGAGCATCTAACCACCACTGCAGTCGAATTTCTGCAATCATTGGCTCTTTGGTGATATAGGGGGCCCTAGAAATTTCGACATTAAAAGCAAAAATTACGAAATAGTAAGGCCTAAGCTTTTCTGGAGCGGCCATAATACTTCGAAATCTCTGCGGGTCACTTTTCTGTAAAAGAGAAGCACAAAATTTTAAATCTTCATCAAAAATCATACAGTTAATTTACTAGAAAAACCTCAACTAAGTTCTGGGGCTCAGACAGAGAAGTAAAGGGAAGTTAAAAATCTCTTAAAATTTTCCAATTCATTGCATCCATCAGTGCGACAAAACTTGCATCTACAATATTTGCAGAAACACCTACAGTAGCCCAACGTCTTCCCGTACTGTCCTCACTATCAATGACCACTCTTGTTACAGCTTCTGTACCTCCTTGAGTAATACGCACCTTAAAATCAACCAATCGCATATCATCAATAAATCGCTGGTACTGGCCCAAGTCCTTCGCAAGTGCTTTCGCCAGCGCGTTAACTGGCCCCCTATCTGAACCAAACTCATCCAAACTCTCGCTGACTGATAATTTCTTTTGACCATCAACCTTAACAACAACAACTGCTTCAGAAAGGCTTATCATTTTATTATATTTATTTTTTCTCCTCTCAACGGTTACTTTATATCGTTTTACATCAAAAAATTCCGGTAGTTGACCTAAAGTTTGCCTAGCTAATAATTCAAAACTTGCTTGAGCAGTGTCATAAGAATATCCTTGTGACTCCCTTTCTTTAATCAGCATTAGTATTTTTTCTAATTCATCTTTATTTACGTTTTGATCTATTCCAGCATCGTTCAAACGTTTTTTTAAGTTAGATGCACCGGCTTGATTAGACATTGGGATTATTCGCTCATTCCCAACCAATTCTGGATCAACGTGCTCATAGGTTGATGGATCTTTTAAAATAGCGTTAGCGTGAAGCCCAGACTTATGAGCGAAGGCGGAGGCGCCAACATAAGAGGCCTGTCGCATAGGTACCCGATTAAGAATATCATCTAATCTGCGAGATAATCTAGTCATTCCTTTTAAGGCTGTTATAGAAATACCGGTCTCAAATCTATCGCAATAGTCTGATTTTAAAGCCAATGTTGGAATTAACGCGGTTAAGTTTGCATTGCCACATCTTTCACCCAATCCATTTAACGTTCCTTGAATTTGACGCACACCTGCATCCACAGCGATCAAGGTGTTCGCAACCGCATTATCAGTATCATTATGAGTGTGAATGCCTAAATGAGTTCCAGGCACACCTGCCTTAATTGCCAGCGAGACGGCCTTTTCTATTTCCCTCGGCAATGAACCGCCATTGGTGTCACATAAAACTATCCATCGTGCGCCAGCACTGTATGCAGAACGTATCGCTTCTATTGCATAATCGGAATTAGAAAGCATTCCATCAAAAAAATGCTCTGCGTCGAATATAGCTTCCCGACCCATGGATACAACGTGGGAAATGGATTGCCGAATTGCCTCTATATTTTCCTTCAGCGAAATACCAAGCGCCGTTCTTACATGAAAATCGTGTGTCTTGCCAACTAAACAAATCTTTTTTGTTCCTGCATTCAGAACAGATGCTAATACATCATCGTTTTCAGCCGACCTACCAGATCGTTTTGTCATTCCAAATGCAACAAGATTAGCGTTTGTGCGATAGGTTTCAAAAAAGGTTGTATCTGTTGGATTGGCGCCTGGCCACCCTCCCTCGATATAATCAACACCAAGATCACCTAACAAATCAGCAATCTCTATCTTTTCATCTGTCGAAAATTGTACGCCTTGTGTTTGCTGACCGTCGCGCAGGGTTGTATCGTATATGTATAGTCGCTCTTTTTGCAATTACATCATCCAATGTGCTGAGATATAAAGTTCATCATCCAAAATTATAGCAAAATACCATCAAAGTATATGTTCAAGTTTCGCTAGATCAAACTTTAGGGTCGGTATTAATTTGATACTATCCTTGGTCATTTGGACCTCAACCCCAGCTTTGGATAACTTATCCTTAAGCTCATCCAAACGATCAAAGTTTCTGGTTATCATAGCCTCTGATCTAACTTCAGTCAGTGCTATTTCGAATTTTGATAAATCAAAATTAAATGACCAATCATTGAATTCAGGGGTCATCAAACCAATTAAATTAGCATCAGTCTTTAACTGTACAAAATTCTTATTATGGAAGTGTTTATGCAATAAAGCAATCACGCCCGGGGTATTCAAATCGTCTGATAAAAGTTCTATTGCCTGTGATGAAGGCTTAGTCGCATTTTTGATATCTCTACACTTATCATACCAACGCCTCATAATAGTATCTGCTTGATTAGCTTTATCCAACGTCCAATCCATCGGTTTGCGGTAATGTGTAGATAAGAACACAAATCGGATAACCTCTCCGGGAAATCCCTTATCTATCAAATCTCGGACTGTAAAAAAATTACCTAGCGATTTTGACATTTTTTTTCCATCTACCTGAAGCATTTCATTGTGCAGCCAAAAATTTGCAAAACCACCCGAAGGAAAACAACATTTGCTTTGGGCAAATTCATTTTCGTGATGTGGAAATATTAGATCATTACCCCCACCATGAATATCAAAAGTATCTCCTAACAGATCATGGCTCATGGCTGAACACTCTAAATGCCAACCAGGTCGCCCCCTCCCCCAAGGGCTCTGCCATCCAGGAAGATCATCACTCGAAGGCTTCCACAAAACAAAATCCAAAGGATCAGCCTTATAGGGAGCAATTTCCACCCTGGCCCCAGCTATCATATCCTCAATACTTAAACTGGTAAAGTCTTCTATAATTTCTGTTCGTCTTTCTTCTCCATACTTTTCTTTTATTTCTAAAAGCTCTTCTTTGATAATTGACATTCTTTTTGATTCGCTTTCTAAAATGCCTTTTAGCTCTGCGATGTGCTGTATTACATCTTTGTATTCGCTAATAATTTTATCTGTTTCTAAGCCTGTTAACCTTTGAAGTCTCATATCTAAAATAGCCTGTGCTTGTATTTCTGACAAACCAAAACTATCCATTAAAGATTGTCTTGCTGTTTGGGGGTCTTTGCTTTTTTTAATCGTTTCAACAATCTTGTCTATATTTTTTAGGGCAATTTTAAGACCTTCTAAAATATGTGCTCTAGCCTCTGCTTTTTTTAGATCAAATTCTGTTCTTTTTACAACAACATCTAACCTAAAGGATATGAACACCTCTAAAAGCTCTTTTAAAGACATTACTTTTGGTGTTCCATCAACCAGGGCAAGTAAAATTATTCCAAAGGTGTCCTGAAGCTGAGTTTGTTTATACAGTTGATTTAATACCACCTCTGGCACTGCGTCTCTTTTGGTTTCAATTACCACCCTCATTCCGTCTTTGTCCGACTCGTCTCTAAGTTCGGCAATTCCTTCTATTTTTTTATCTCTTGCTAGCTCTGCAATTTTTTCTATTAGGTTTGCTTTGTTAACTTGATATGGGAGCTCTGTTATTATTAAAGAGTCTCTTCCTCTGTTTGAGGGTTCTACGTGTGCCCTTC
>LUQC01000102.1:0-2073 GCA_001627925.1 Rhodobacteraceae bacterium REDSEA-S34_B6
AGTAGAAAACGCGTCAATATCTACAAGGCAATATGCTAAAAGGCAAAAAACCTGGATCAAGACGCGAATGACTGACTGGGATGACATAACCGATCTAACTTTGTAAAGGCATGTCGTTTATCAATCATATGTCTGTCGTATTTTGACAAGGAAATGCCGATAACTACTGTTGACCTTCATTAGCTTTTGATGCCTCATAATATGTACGGTTGAAGTATCAGGCATTATTTTGTATGCTTTTGCTTCTAGATTTAAATTAGGTGTCATAACAGGGAGACAAAAATGACCCATAAAAATGGAAGAGGAGAAATCCATCCAGTAGCCCAGATGTATGCTAAAGAACATCTCGACGGCGAAATGGATAGAAGAGAATTTATGGCTCGAGCCACAGCCTTGGGAGTAACGGCTGCTGGTGCATATGGACTTATTGGCGCTTCATCGCCAGCAGTAGCCGGTGGACACCTTCAGCAAGGTGGCACAATGCGCATGGCAATGGAATGTATAGCACTCAAAGATCCAAGAACTTTTGATTGGACACAACTTGCGCATTTTACAGCTGGAACACTGGAATATTTAGTTGAGTATAATAACGATGGTTCAATCACGCCAAACCTATTAGAAGGTTGGACTGCTAACTCAGACGCTACAAAGTATACTCTAAACGTTCGTAAGGGTGTTAAGTGGAACAATGGTGACGATTTCACTGCAGATGATGTTGCGCGGGTTATTGAAGGCTGGTGCGATAAATCGGTTGAAGGGAATTCCATGGCCGGACGTATGGCTTCATTGATAGATGCGGATACTGGCAAGGCAGCAGCTGGTGCAATTAAGGTTGTAGATAGCCACACAGTTGAAATAACATGTGTTGCTTCTGACATCACAGTAATCGCAGGCATGGCAGACTATCCAGCTGCTGTTGTTCACTCTAGTTTCAACCCAGACACAATGGGAACATCTGCTTTAGTAGGAACTGGACCTTTTATACCAGAAAGTTATGAAACAGGCGTCAAAGCAGTGACCGTAAAAAATGAAGGGCACGATTGGTGGGGTTACTCAATTGGTCGGACAGTGCCTTTGGATCGAATTGAATTCATTGATTACGGAACTGATCAATCTGCATACATTGCAGCTGCTGAAGGCGATGAAGTAGACGTTTTTTACGAAACTGTTGGTGAATTTGTTGATATTGTACCCTCAATTGGATGGGAAAACTCTACAATTTCTACGGGCTCAACAATCGTAATTCGGCCAAACCAACTAGCCGACGCGTACAAAGATAAGCGCGTTAGACAGGCCCTTGCAATGGCTGTTGATAACTCAGTGTGCCTGGAATTAGGCTATGCGGGAAAAGGATCCCCAGCTAATAACTTCCACTCTGGGCCGATGCACCCTGAGCACGACGACAGCGTAACCCGGCTACCATACGATCCTGCCAAAGCGATGGATTTGATGAAGGAAGCTGGTATGGAAGACTATGAACATGAATTGCATTCTATCGATGACGATTGGCGCAAAAACACAACAGACTCTGTTGCAGCGCAGCTGCGAGATGCTGGCTTTAAAGTCAAGAGAACTATTCTGCCAGGCTCAACATTCTGGAATGACTGGACAAAATATCCGTTCAGCTCGACGAACTGGAACCACAGACCATTTGCAACCCAAGTTTGGGGCTTAGCTTACCGGTCAGGTGAGGCTTGGAATGAGTTCGCGTGGGATAATAAAGAATTTGATGCTCTATTAGCAGAAGCAAACTCTATTGCTGATGCGGATGAAAGACGTAAAGTCGCTAGCAAGTGTCAAGCTCTAATTAGAGATGAGGGTGTTACAATTCAACCTTACTGGAGAAATCTCTATAGGAGCCACAGACCTGATCTGCAGTGTGAGCAGCACATTGCGTACCACCCACATGTTTATAAGTGGGGCTTCAAAGCTTAATATTTAATAAACTAGGGCCGCGCCAAATTTAGGCGCGGCTTTTATAGTTAACCTTTTTAATCTCTAAAGTTTACGGGTAATAAATGGCACTATTCATACTTCGACGAATAGCAATAATGCTGTTTACGTCCCTATGCC
>LUQC01000102.1:2151-130249 GCA_001627925.1 Rhodobacteraceae bacterium REDSEA-S34_B6
ATTTTCGTATGAACGATGAAGCCGTCCTCTCCTTTTTGGAAAACAGAGGGTATCTCCTACCGCTCCCGGTTAAATATGGCGAATGGTTAGGAGTATATCCAGGGTACGTTATAGAGGGCTCAGACGGAGAGATACGAGGGAGATGTTTTAAAAGTGATCAAATTCCATCTGATGCCCCCAGGTATTGTGGCATATTACAGGGTTATTGGGGTTACTCCACCCGCTTTAAGAGTGATGTGTGGGGTATAGTCACAACCCGATTAGGCCTAACTGGAATTTTAATGTTTTGGGTCATGGCCCTGATGGTGCCAAGCGCTTTAATCATTGGAATATTAGCAGGAATGCGCGAAGGAAGCCGTACCGACAGATCCTTATCAACTTTTTCAATTGTCACGACTGCGACCCCGGAATACGTATCTGGGGTCATTCTAATAGCAGTTTTTGCATCAAGCGCATTTGGACTTAAATGGTTTAAAGGCACTGCCACAGCAGCGATGGACAATCCAAATTTGGAAAACTTTTTTCTACCAGTCGTTACAATAGCCATCTATGGCATGGGTTACATTGCTCGAATGACCCGAGCCTCAATGGCTGAGGTAATGACAGCTCAATATATCAGAACAGCCCGTCTGAAAGGTGTGTCTTTTCCAAACATAGTTTTAAAGCATGCGCTAAGAAACGCACTGATTGCTCCATTCACAGTTATAATGCTTCAATTCCCATGGCTTCTAAATGGTGTTGTAATTGTTGAGACCCTATTTAACTATAAGGGTTTTGGATGGGCTCTTGTGCAAGCGGCTGGTAACAATGACATAGAACTTTTGCTGGGCGTATCTGTTGTATCAGTATTCGTCGTTTTAGTTACACAACTTATATCTGATATTGGGTATGTCTACTTAAATCCCCGCATCAGTGTCACTTAGGGATTATTGGTATGGATTTGTTAACTTGGAGTGACATAATTATCCAGATAGTACTTAGACTAGGACCAGTTTGGGTTGCCTTGGTTATTCTGTTTCTTGTTTCATTTAGATTTAAACGTTCACTTGGCCTCTATGGAAAAGTATTTGACTCAACAATCGGAATGATTGGCTTTGCGATAGTGATGTTCTGGGTTTTCGCAGGTTTTTTTGCTGGAGCTCTGGACTGGATTATAACACACGATCCATTAGCACAATTCTCTGGTATGAAAAATAAAGTTCCTGGGACACCACTTCGCGGCGCCGAAGATGGCGACTACAGTCACTTCTTATTCGGAGGCGATCATCTCGCTCGGGATGTTTTCAGCAGAATGATTGCAGGCTCAACTATAGTTATCATTATTGCTCCCATGGCGACATTATTTGCTTTTATGGTGGGTATAACTTTAGGCGTTCCTGCAGGATATTACGGTGGGCGCCTTGATACAACAATTTCGTTTATAGCTAACTTAATATTAGCATTTCCAGTTATTTTGCTATTCTATCTTCTGGTCACACCCGAAATTCGGTTAACTGGTTTACCCCAATATATGGCTGTCGTCCTTTTCCTATTTCCTCTGATATTTTATACTGTGCTCGTGAATTCACGCTTTCACATAGTCCCTACTAAAAGAAACGCATTACTCGGTATTGGCCTCGCTGTCCTGGGTATTTTATATATTTCATTGATTAATGAAGCCGGCAGCAAAATTTCCTTTTTATCATCTATCGATCTATTCGATGTCGACGCGGGACTACTGACTGTGTTTGTCTCAGTTGTTTTTGTAAATGCTCCAACAGTTTTTCGTATTGTGAGGGGTTTAACGATGGACATAAAAACGAGAGATTATGTGGCAGCAGCTCAAACCCGAGGCGAAGGTGCTTGGTATATAATGCTGTGGGAAATATTACCGAATGCTAGAGGCCCTCTTATCGTCGATTTTTGCCTCAGAATAGGATACACAACTATACTTTTGGGAACTCTAGGTTTTTTTGGCCTTGGGCTTGCACCAGAGGATCCAAACTGGGGTGCTACTATTAACGATGGTCGTAAGTTGCTTTCAATTTACCCCCACCCTGCTCTAGTGCCATCGATTGCTTTGCTAAGTTTGGTCCTAGGATTAAATTTACTCGCAGACGGCTTAAGAGAAGAAAGCCTAAAAGATTAAAAATAAGTTTGTGCTATTCACAACAAGAGGTCTAAACAGAGAATATAATGTCAAAAATTAGCTACGATGGACCAATTCTAGAGATCGATCAACTTTCCATTTCGTTCTTCACACGTCTTCGGGAAATCCCTGCCGTAATGGACTTCTCCGTAGTTGTACAACCTGGGGAAGCGGTTGGTTTGGTAGGTGAATCTGGCTGTGGAAAATCAACAGTTGCATTAGGAGTTATGCAAGACTTAGGAGTAAATGGCAGCATTGTTGGAGGAAAAATAAAATTTAAAGGGCAAGACCTCAGTAAGATGAGCCCCGAACAGTTGCGAGATATTCGCGGCAACGAAATTGCGATGATTTATCAAGAACCCATGGCGTCTTTAAACCCAGCCATGAAAGTTGGAAAGCAGCTTATAGAAGTTCCTATTATTCACGAAGGTGTATCGGAAGAGGAAGCTTTGCGCAGAGCAAAAGAAGTTCTTGTCGATGTTAAGCTACCCGATCCAGAGAGAATTTTAAAGTCATATCCTCATCAGCTTTCAGGTGGCCAACAGCAGCGCATAGTCATCGCTATGGCTCTAATGTCCAAGCCAGCACTTTTGATTTTAGATGAGCCAACGACAGCATTGGATGTGACAGTCGAAGCCGCCGTGGTAGATCTAGTTAAAGACTTAGGCAAAAAATATGGCACTTCTATGCTGTTTATCTCGCACAATCTGGGATTAATTCTAGAAACTTGTGATCAAATTTGTGTTATGTATTCTGGTGAAGCTGTAGAAACAGGTTCAATATCAGATGTTTTTGATAAAATGCAGCATCCCTACACTCAGGCTTTATTCCGATCCATCCCTCTTCCAGGCGCTGATAAAAATAGTCGTCCCCTGGTAGCAATTCCAGGCAATTTTCCATTGCCTCATGAGCGACCAACCGGATGCAATTTTGGTCCAAGATGTAATTATTTTAAAGATGGCTTATGTAACATCCAAGCTATACCAATGAACAAAATCAAAGGTTTTGAGAGACACTTCAGTCGATGTTCAAGAATAGAGGAAATAAATTGGGACACACCAATTTCGAGTTCGTCACAGTTCGAAAGTCTACCACCGGGGGATGTGGTCCTAAAAATAGATAATCTGAAGAAATATTACGAAGTAGCAGCTAATGCATTATTTGGCTCAAGCGGCACATATAAAACAGTGAAGGCAAATGAGACACTTTCGTTTGAAGCTAGGGAAAGTGAAACATTAGCGATAGTTGGCGAATCTGGTTGTGGGAAATCTACATTTGCAAAAGTATTGATGGGTCTGGAGACCGCAACGGACGGCGATATTCTTTTAGACAAGGACAACATAGAATCTACACCGATAGAAGCTCGGGACACTCAAACGGTCGCAGATATTCAAATGGTTTTTCAAAACCCATTTGATACGCTCAATCCATCAATGACAGTAGGCCGTCAGATCGTACGAGCACTGGAAGTATTTAAATACGGCGAAAGTGATGACGAGAGACATGACCGCATGCTTCAGCTACTTGATTTGGTTAAGTTACCCCGTGCATTTGCAACCAGAATGCCTCGCCAACTTTCAGGAGGTCAAAAGCAGCGGGTTGGAATAGCGCGCGCTTTTGCTGGTGGCGCTCGGATTGTAGTTGCAGACGAACCAGTATCAGCGCTGGATGTATCTGTGCAGGCTGCTGTAACTGATTTACTAATGGAAATTCAAAGAAAAGAAAAAACAACTCTGCTCTTTATAAGTCATGATCTGTCGATTGTACGTTATCTTTCAGATAGGGTTATGGTCATGTACCTTGGTCACGTTGTTGAGTTGGGAACAACGGACCAAGTCTTTTCACCGCCCTATCATCCATATACGGAGGCACTACTTTCTGCGGTTCCAATTGCCGATACGAGTATTGAGAAAAAACATATAGTGCTAGAGGGAGATATTCCGTCCGCCATGAACCCACCTTCTGGTTGTCCATTTCAAACTAGATGCCGTTGGAAAAAAGACGTTCCTGGTTCACTATGCGAAACAGAAATACCACCAATAAAAACTTTAGACGGCGGACACCAAATCAAGTGCCATTTAGCAAAATCTAAATTGGAAAAAATGGAACCAGTTATCAAGATTGCAGCTGAATAAGCCTATATTTTTATTAGCAAAAGTTACTCCAATGCCAGTTCGGGCCGATCTTTAAAGTAATCAAGGGCTTCCGGGTTGGCGAGCGCTTCTTTATTTTTTACCTCCCTTCCATGAACAATATCCCTAACAGGTATTTCAACGATCTTACCTGACTTTGTTCTTGGTATATCTTCTACCTGAAGTATTTTTGATGGCACATGACGACTGGTGCAATTATTTTTTATTAATTTTTTAATAGTATCAGCCAAAGTTTCAGTTAAATTAATTCCCTCTCTTAACTTAACAAACAAGACTATTCGCGTATCACTTTCCCATATTTGTCCTATGACAATACTTTCTAAAACCTCTTTGACCCTATCGACTTGTCTGTATATCTCAGCAGTCCCAATCCTGACGCCTCCCGGATTTAAGGTTGCATCGGATCTGCCATAAATAATGTATCCACCATCAGGTGTTTGCTCGGCAAAATCACCATGTGCCCACACTCCCTCAAAACGATCAAAGTAGGCTGCATGGTATTTCCTACCATCGATGTCATTCCAGAATTTAACTGGTCTGGATGGAAATGGCTTTGTGCAAACTAATTCCCCTCTTTCTCCTCGATTAACCCTGCCACTGTCATCCCAAATTTCTACTGCCATACCTAAGCCAGCACCCTGAATCTCTCCACGTCTTACCGGAATATTGGGAACTCCCAAAACAAAACATGATACGATGTCTGTTCCGCCAGAAATGGAAGCTAAATGAACATACCCTACGTTGTTGTAAATATAATCATAACACTCTGCACTAAGGGGTGAGCCCGTGGAACAAATAACCTTCAAATTACTCAGTTTAAAAATTGCACTTGGATTGACGTCATCTTTCATTAACGTTTCGATGTATTTTGCCGAAGTGCCAAAGTGGCTGAACTCCTCTTCATCTGCAAACTGCCAAAGAACGGTATTATCTGGATATGTGGGAGATCCATCATAGAGCATAATGGTTGCTCCGGTTCCAAGAGCTGAAACCAGCCAATTCCACATCATCCAACTGCATGTTGTAAAATAAAATACTCTATCACCCGAAGAAATGTTTGTTTGAAGCTGATGTTCTTTCAAATGCTGGACAAGAGTACCTCCATGCCCATGTACGATGCATTTTGGCACACCAGTTGTACCAGAAGAATACATTATATATAAGGGATGATCAAAACCAACACGCTCAAAACCAATTTCGATTGCTTCATAGTTTTCTAAAATTTCCTGATAGGAAATTGAATTATTAATAACAATATTACTCAGAGACGCATAATCGAATATAACTACCTGCTTTAAAGAGGGTAATCGAGCCGTGAAGGACTTTATTTTATCTAAACAATTATGTGTTTTTCCATTATAGAAATATCCATCGACGCAGAAAAGGACTTTAGGCTCAATTTGTCCAAACCGATCAATCACTCCCTGTTCCCCAAAATCAGGGGAACAGCTAGACCAAATTGCCCCAACTGAAGCAGTAGCCAGCATTGCCACTATTGATCCTGCAAAATTTGGTAGAAAACCTGCCACTCGATCACCTTTAGTCACGCCGAGTTCTTTCAGATGCTGTGCTGTCTTACTTACTTGATTATATAGTTCAGCAAAACTAAGTGTTTTTGAAATACGATCTTCGCACCGGAAAATCAAAGCCTCATTATCACTTCGATTTTTTAGCATATTTTCAGCAAAATTTAATTTTGATTGAGGAAACCATTTCGCAGAAAATATGTTTTCTCCCTCGTATATAGGCCCATTCCATTCACCTTCTACTTTGCAAAACTCAATTATAAATCGCCAAAACTCAGGATTTGATATGGAAAAATGATGTAGCTCATCATACGACTTGAAGTGTTTGCCGGTATTTTCTTCAACAAATTCAGTAAATTTTTTTAAGTTTGAATTCAAAATTTGATCTTGTGAGGGTGTCCAAACAACCGCCATTTTATTTATAACTCCATACTAACATCCAATAAAAAAATTAGTTCGAAAAATATGGCTCTTTTTTAATCATAATCAGAAGCATTAAACAGCTTAAAATTAGTAAAGGAATACAAAGGGAAAAAGACCATCTCAGACTATAAGCCTCCCCAACAAAGCCAAGAATGGGAGGTCCTAAAAGAAACATTCCAAAGGCAAACTGGGTAAGAGATGCCACATTAGTTTCTGCCGGACGATCACTTCTAGAAGCAGCTATTGAAATCGCCATCGGGAAAATTACCGCACTACCAGCTCCCAAAAATAAGAACCCCAATATTGCCAATGTACTTGAGTTTGATAAAACAACTAAAAATATGCCTAAGAACATGAAAAAAAGGCTCGCAACGCTTATCAAAATGGGTCCAAATTTATTTAGTAAATTATCGCCAAAAAATCTTACCAAAGCTTGAGAAAAAGCAGCCATTGCGAGAGAAAAGCCAGAAATAAAAGGAGAAGCAGAATGTATCTCCCTCATAAATATTACTGACCAGTCAATACTAGCACCCTCCACCAGCATTGCTGACATGGTGAATAGGACCATAACAAAAATAGGGCCAGTTGGAAGTGAAAACTTTTTTATCTTTGTAACATTGGTGTGCCTTGGAGAGGCAACGATATAATCCTCGAAAATTATTTTCGATATAAGAAAAGCTATTCCACAAACTAACAAAAAATGGATTTCTAACATCACTTTAAATTGAGAAAATAATGCACCCACTACGGCGGCGGAAAAAAATCCTATAGACCAAAATGCATGACTTCTATTCATGATACGGCTGCCCAAAGCATGCTCAACTCGATCAGCCTCAAGGTTAATCGCCACTTCCACTACAGCCACAAAGGCACCACATATGATCAGAAAAAAAGCAAAAAATGCGATTTGATTTACTGCAACTGCCGCAAATTGTGTAAAGCAAATTGATGGAATACCTAAACAAATAACATTTTTTAATGAAATGGCTCTAACCAACCTATCAGCGAATAAAAGTGTGATCTGAAGCCCAAGAGGAATGCAAAGAAGCAACAAACCCAGTTCGGCTTTATCAATCTCTAAAGAAGTTTGAATATCATCCAAACGAGGAAACATTGCACCCAGGGAAAATGCATAAATAAAGAAACCCACAAAAACTATTTGATGAGGGTTTCCCTTTATCGTCTGTATTATTTTTGGATTATTCACATTTATTCTATTATCAGACTATTTCTCAAAATGAGAAATGTCATAAATGTATCGAGAACTAAAGAGTATTTATGCCTAAATAGTTTTTAAGCGTGATAATCTTTTGAACTGCATCAGCATTACTTGGAAAAATATTTACTAAATCTTCGTATGCTTTGAGAGCTCTTTCGGGATCTCCCAACCGAAGGTGTATCATGCCAAGACCAGATAGCGCCCCAAAATGTCTCGGTTCCAAAGTTAGAACCTTTTCGACATCCTTAAGCGAACCTTCAAAGTCCCATAACATGAATCGAAGGGTTGCCCTTTTATTCCAAGCCTCAGTAAAACTTGGATTTACTTCTATTAATTTTGTGAAAATATTTTCAGCTCGATCCAAGTTTCCTTCTGACATCGCGACTAAACCCTCAGACATCAAAGCCTCTTCATCACTATTCTTATGAGCGCTAGTCCATTCTCTCCAAAGCTTTTCGACAATTGGACCCGCTTCATCCATGGACTGCGCACGCTCAAGTTGGTCTAAAAGTGTTTGTGTTGTGGAGCTCGCATTTAATATAGAGGCTATCATCAGCCAAAGGAAGCCAGAGAATATTACTATACTGCTCTTCATAAAATAGAAATAGCTCTCTAAATCTTTGTAGCAAGTGAAAGTAGAAAGCATCGATTAAAAAGATTGAATGGATAATACTGATTGATCAATTTTACTCTTTCATTATCACTGAGAAATGCTGTACTATTTTTCTTATTTGGATTGGAAAGGTAAGTATTATGGCAGGGTCAGTAAATAAAGTAATCCTATTAGGAAATTTAGGTCGTGACCCAGAAGTCCGTAACTTTCCAAATGGTGGAAAAGTGGCAAATTTCAGTATTGCGACATCTGAGACCTGGAAAGACCGAAATACTGGCGAACGACGAGAGAGAACTGAATGGCACAATATTTCGATTACGAATGAAGCACTTGTACGTGTTGCTGAACAATACCTAAAGAAAGGTTCTAAAGTTTACGTGGAAGGACAGTTAGAAACACGTAAATGGCAGGATCAAGCTGGAAATGATCGATATACTACCGAAGTAGTTCTAAGGCCATATAGAGGCGAACTAACAATGTTGGATAGCAGAAACTCAGGTTCAGATATAGAAGGTTCAGATTACTCACAACTTGAAAATAAATCTCAAAATAGTGATTTAGCAAATAATGATCAGACGAGTTACGCCTCTAATGATCTCGATGATGAAATACCATTTTAAGATATACTTAACGTTCCAAGGACTGTTGTAGAACTTCTAATATTAGGGCTTTGTCTATATTCTCGTGGACCATCGCTTTTCCTATGTCACTGGCTAATATGAACCGTATCACTCCATTCACGACTTTTTTATCTTGGGCCATTAAATCATATATTTGATCTGCGTTCCCCACAAAACCATTTATTTGAGAAATATCAGTCGCTACGTTGATGGAATGATAATGCTCCCTAACTCTGCTAGGCACCTCCTGAGGGCATAGCCCAAGTCTAGAAGAGACTTCAAATGCTAAATTACAACCAATAGAGACACCTTCTCCATGCAATAATATGTCACTGAAGTTTGTGACTGCCTCCAATGCATGACAAAAGGTATGTCCTAAATTTAGAAGTGCCCGCTCACCGTATTCTCGCTCATCATTTTCAACAATTTGTGCTTTTATTTGACAAGACCTTTTAATAGCTTCCATGCGGAGCTCAACATTCCCATCTATCAAAGAGGCAGCGTTTTCTTCTAACCATCTAAAAAATTTCTCATCGCCAAGCAATCCGTATTTGGCCACCTCTCCATAACCAGATAAAAAATCCCGATGAGGAAGTGTATCCAACGCCTCAGTGTCTGCAATAACAACTACCGGTTGATGGAATGCACCAACTAAATTTTTACCGAAACTCACATTAATACCTGTTTTACCTCCAATGGAACTATCGACTTGAGCAAGCAAAGAAGTAGGAATTTGCGCAAATTGTACCCCACGTCTTACGGTTGCGGCTGCGAAACCCACTAAATCACCTATCACTCCACCACCAAGAGCAACCACCAGATCGTTACGCTCTACTTTTTGCTCTAAAATCCATTCCACAACTCGAATTAAGTACTTCCAGGACTTTGTACTTTCACCACCAGGAACAACTAATGAGGAAACGGATACTCCTGCTGATTTCATCGAACTTTCAAAATAATGTAAATGTAGTGGTGCAACATTCTGATCTGTGATTACAACAACACGATTTTTAGATAGCAACGGTGCAATAATTTGACCAGAATTTTTGATTAAACCGTGGCCAATTAATATGTCGTAGGAGTGTTTCTCTAAACCTACCTTTACCTTTTGCATCAAATTATTCCTCAAATAAGTTAGGAAATGCTCTTAGCTTATTTATTACTTTATGGGCCATATCTTCAACTGTGTAGTGCGATGAAGCCTTAACCGAGATATCGGCCTTCTTATATATGGGCTGCCTTTCAAGGTGAAGCATTTTTAAAGTTTCAAAAGGATTTGAAGATTTGAGGAGAGGCCTGGTGTCTTTGTTTTTTACTCGGGACCATAGCAAATCAATCTCGACATCCAGCCATAAGGATACACCAAGCGAACTTATTGCCTGTCTATTGGCTTCTTGTATAAATGCACCTCCTCCCGTGGATAGAATACTTGGGGAACCCTTCATCAAACGTAAAATTACTTGAGCTTCCCTTTTTCTGAAAAAATCTTCCCCATCACGGATAAAAATTTCTTGAATTGACATATTAGCTGCTTTTTCAATCTCAGCATCAGCATCAAGGAATGGAACGTTTAGTTTTGATGCAACTACTCTTCCCACAGCAGTCTTACCTGCCCCCATCATACCAATAAATGCGATGGTTTTTTTTAATTGTTCTTTCATAGCTCCTTTATCAAGAAACTAGGTTCAAATTTCAATGACTGTTTGTTATTAGATTAACTTGACAATACTTCCAGTCCGAAATTCAATAATGTATGAATAGCAGGTGTAGAATATGGGTAAAATTATTAAGTGGCTTTTCTATTTTTCCGCATTAGCAGCGGTAGCCTTAATTATCTTTGCCTATATTGGACCTTTCTTGGGATTTGATTTCACTCCAAAACAAAAAATTATAAATATACCAGTGGAGCTTCATGAGAACTAAAGCGAGCTTCATTTTTACTGCAATTGCAGCTACCGTAGTTTTTACTGGAACAGTATCATCAAAGTTTCTCGAAAATAATTATTATGTGTATAATAGCCACGAGTTGATTAATTCTCATAATGTGGTCCAGGTAAGTCAAAATGCTCTGCCAGAGATAGAAGTAACCAAATTAGATGATGTCCCGCGGAGCTCTGTTGGCCTTTTACCTCCAACGGTTACGGGCTTTCCTGCTAGTATGTGGAAGGAAAGCCAAGCAGACGATTTAGTGCGATTATTACGGGAACTTGGTTCGCCAACCTCCCCAGCCGTACAAAAGTTACTTTTTCAAATGCTTTTAGCGGAAGCAGAGGCACCTTTATCACTAGATGACACAGAAGAATTTCTATCCGAAAGGATAGCCATTTTAATTAGTTCAGGAGCAATTGATCCAGCGATTGCGCTTTTAGAGCGCGCTTCACCATTACCTCCGCAGCTGGTGCCTAAATTGTTCGAAGCATCGTTGTTAGGCAGTCAGTACGAACCAGCGTGTAAACAAGTATTGAAGCTTGGTGCTAATTATAAAGATGATGCTGGTAGAATTTACTGCCATGCACTTGAAGGTGATTGGCTAACTGCAGCGATGATTTACAACACATCGAAAGCTCTGGGCAGTACTGAAACTTCTACTTTGCTATTATTAGGTGAATTTTTGGAAATTGATGAACCAACGCAAAAATTTATACCAATACCAGACATAAACCTTACTCCATTAGATTTCAGATTATACGAAACACTGGGCTACCATATTGTCAGAGAGGATTTAGCTAACGCATTTATTTTTGGTGATTTATCTGGCGACAATGGGTGGTATGCACAACTAGCCGCAGCTGAAAAGCTAGCAGAAAATGGCGTTATTGACGCTAACAGGTTTTTGGGAATCTTTACAGCCTATGAACCTCCTTCATCCTCTGGCATTTGGGAAAGAGTAATCGCCATACAACGTCTTGATAAAGCTCTTTCCTCATCAACTAGCACTAAAGAAGTAGACTCAGCACTAAGGAATGCATGGCAATTATTTCGATCCACTGCAAATTCTTCAATTTTTGCGGAAATATTTACCCCAAGACTTCTAGAAACAAAACTCACTCCAAATTCAGAAATTATGGCTATAAAAATTGGAATGCTTTCTTCAAACTATAATACCATAATATCCAACCCAATGGCAATTAATGCTTTAGAACCAATTATTTTTGCTTTCACAAACCGCCAGGCACAGTTTGTCAAACCAAAGAATGCTCTTGAAAAAACTCTTATGGATGCATTTTATCGCCCAAGAGTACCCAGTTATGTGAGATTACAACTGGCAGACGGAAAACTAGGGGAAGTTATTTTGAATGCATTAATACAATTAGAGCGAGGCATATCCGGTGACATGCAAGATTTACTTGAGTCAATATCCACGCTTCGACATGTTGGGTTGGAAAGAGTATCACAGCAAACTGCCTTATGGTTATTACTGAGCGAAACTTAAGAATGAGCAAAGATCTTATTTTTACTTTTTTGGAAGCTAAATCTGTAGATATAGATGCATCCGAAAATACAATTAAATCTTATAGCCAAGACTTAGACAAATATATTGATTGGCTAGCGCCCTTTAAAATTCAAATCCTAGATGCACAACTTAAGCATATTGAGCAATACCTTGTTCACCTGAAAAATCGAGAGCTATCAATAGCAAGCCGGGCTAGGCATTTATCATCAATAAAACAATTTTATAGATTTGCTGTTGAGGAAGGATGGACACAGACTAACCCAGCGCTTCAGATCTCGGGCCCAGGTAGATCAAAAAAGATTCCTCAGTCAGTAACTTTAGAGACAATAGAGCGACTTTTAGAAGCGGCTGGAAAAGAAGCAAAAAACAAAAGTTTAAAGGCTCGTAATATTTGCTTGATGACACTCCTATATGCTACTGGAATGCGTGTTTCCGAAATGATGTCACTTCCACTAGACGCTGTTAAAGGCAATCCCAACATGGTTTTAGTCTCAGGTAAGGGGTCGAAAGAACGTCTTGTTCCTGTATCAAAAGTAGCACGATCCTCAATTAATATCTGGCTCAAACACCGAGAAATTTTACTTAAAGCTTCGAACAAGCACCATAGCTTTGGTTCGAAATATTTATTTCCATCTAACAACAAAAGTGGTTATTTAACACGTCAGTGGTTATTTAAAAAATTAAAAAAGTGGGCAATTCTTGCCGAAATAGAACCAAAAAAGGTTAGTCCACATGTCATTCGGCATGCATTTGCCACACACCTTCTGGCAAATGGAGCAGATTTGAGAGTAATCCAAACTTTACTAGGCCATTCAGATTTGGGTACCACTGAGATATACACACATGTTGTAGACGACAGCCTTAATAATTTGGTATTCAATCATCACCCGCTATCAGATAAGTAGTTATGCTTTGGAGACTCTCAATATTTACAGCAAAATTATCGTTAAATTATTTATCTTTTGGAATCTTCTTTGATTTTTATTGGTAATTTACTATAACACTCTTTTTGTAGTGCAGGACTTTTAACTTAGGAAAAGATATGGAGAGCGATTTAACGTTTATAGATCAAAGTTTTTGGATAACGATTGGGGCAGTTTTTTTTCTTTTGCTTCTTTCCGCTCTATTTTCTGGTAGCGAAACTGCTCTCACCGCAGCTTCACGCGGCAAGTTGCGCACGCATGCGGATAAAGGCTCAAGAGGTGCTGCGAAAGCGTTAAAAATAACTGAAGACACAGAAGGGTTAATTGGATCTGTTCTCCTAGGTAACAACTTAGTAAACATTTTAGCTACCTCCCTAACAACAGCATTATTTACGCAAACTTTTGGGGAGAGTGGCATCGCCCTTGCTACATTAATTATGACAATCCTCGTCTTAATTTTTGCTGAGGTATTGCCCAAAACATATGCTATTACAAATGCCGAATTAGCTGCTGCCAAAGTTGCTGGTTTTATCAATCTGATCATTAAAGTTTTATCTCCAATAGTAGCCTCTGTTAGATTTCTTGTAAGATTAATCTTGCGGGTCTTTGGAGTGAAAACAGATCCTAACAGTCATATATTAGCTGTACGGGAAGAAATTGCTGGAGCAATTCAACTCGGGCATTCGGAGGGTATTGTTGAAAAAGAGGACAGAGACCTGATTCTGGGGGCCTTAGATTTGTCCGATAGAACCGTGGAAGAGATAATGCTCCATCGGTCGAACATTGAAATGATTGATTCAAATGACGAACCAACCAAAATTCTAACGCAATGTTTGGAGAGCATTCACACCAGACTTCCAGTATTTCTAAATGATCCAGATAACATAATCGGCGTAATACATGCCAAAGATTTAGCGAGGGAAATGTATAAGGTTATAAATGAAGAGTCTCCAAGCATAAACCAGCTGAATAACTTCGACATCAGCCATGTCGCCATGAAACCATATTTCATACCAGACACAACTTCTTTAGATGATCAAATGAGGCAATTTTTGCATCGTAGAACGCATTTTGCACTCGTTGTTGATGAATACGGTAGTCTGCAAGGCTTGATTACACTTGAGGATATTTTGGAAGAAATCGTGGGTGAAATATCTGATGAATTTGACCCAAAGGACACAAACGACATAAAGCAGTCACATGACGGATCATATATATTGGAAGGATCAACAACGATTAGAGATATTAATAGAGCGAACGATTGGTCACTGCCTGATGATGAAGCAAATACCCTCGCAGGATTAGTAATCCATGAAGCGCAAATGATACCAACCGTTGGGCAAGTATTTAGTTTCCATGGTTATCGCTTTGAGGTAGTAGAAAGGAAAGCAAATAGAATAACTTCAATTAAGGTAATTCCTATCTAATTTTATTAATCAAAGGGTTTTACTCGGCCGCTGAAATTTCTTTTTTGAAAACCAACTCATTTAAGTAATGTGCGGTATAGCTTTTTGGGTTTAACGCTACATCTTCCGGCCGGCCCTCGGCAACAATCTGTCCTCCTTTATCACCACCTTCAGGACCTATATCTATTATCCAGTCCGCTGTTTTTATCACGTCAAGATTGTGTTCAATAACTACGATCGTATTTCCTTGATCAACTAACTCATGAAGTACTTCCAGAAGCTTGCGCACGTCATCAAAATGTAATCCAGTCGTTGGCTCATCTAAAATATACAAAGTGCGACCGGTTGCCCGCTTAGATAACTCTTTAGATAACTTAACTCTCTGTGCCTCACCTCCAGATAACGTTGTAGCTTGCTGACCAACCTTTATATAGCCGAGGCCAACTCTCATTAAAGCATCCATTTTTTCTCTTATACTGGGAATAGCACTGAAAAATGATTGAGCATCTTCGACGGTCATATTTAGAACATCAGAAATAGATTTTCCCTTAAATTTTATCTCTAACGTTTCTCGGTTATATCTAGCACCTGCACATGTTTCACAAGTTACATAAACATCGGGCAAAAAATGCATTTCAATTTTGATAACCCCATCCCCTTGGCATGCCTCACAACGACCACCTTTCACATTGAAAGAGAACCTTCCAGGCTTATATCCCCTTGTTTTTGCCTCCGGCAAACCTGAAAACCATTCTCGAATGGGGGTGAATGCCCCTGTGTATGTTGCTGGATTTGATCTTGGCGTACGACCTATTGGCCTCTGATCAATATCGATTACTTTGTCCAAATATTCTAAACCAATAATTTTTTCGCAGGGGGCAGGCGTTTGCTTGGCTCCATTTAGTCTCAGTGATGCAACTTTAAACAATGTTTCTATGACTAACGTTGACTTGCCTCCACCTGAAACACCCGTCACACAAAGAAACTTACCCAATGGAAATTTTACATCCAAAGATTTCAGATTATTGCCAGTAGCTCCATTAATTGTAATGTTTTTACCATTACCTTTTCTTCTAACAGATGGTACTGCTATACTTTTCTCACCTGACAAGTATCATCATGTTCAACTACAATTACCGTATTCCCCTGATCACGCAGGGTTTTTAAGGTCTGCAATAGTCGACCGTTGTCTCGTTGGTGCAACCCGATAGATGGTTCATCCAACACGTAAAGAACACCCGTTAGTCCGCTTCCAATCTGACTGGCAAGTCTTATTCGCTGGCTTTCACCGCCCGAAAGCGTTCCTGAGCTCCTAGATAAAGTCAAATACTCTAGTCCTACATTGTTCAAAAACCCAAGTCGCTCGATAATTTCCTTCAAAATAGAATTAGCGATTTCCTGTTTTTGTAGTGAAAGCGAGCTTTGCACTTTTGAGAACCAGTGTAGAGCGTCTTTAATTGACATCTCCACAATTTCTCCGATATGCAAATCATTAATCTTGACAGAACGTGCTTGCAGATTGAGACGATAACCTTCACACGTTTCACACGGCCGTTTGTTTTGAAAACTTTCAAATTCCTCACGTATCCAACTGCTATCAGTTTCTTTATAACGGCGTTCCATATTTGGAATAACACCCTCGAATGTTCTCTTTACCTGATATACTCGGCCGCCCTCATCGTACCTAAATAGGATTTCCTCCTCTCCGGAACCATATAGAAATACTTGCTGTACAGATATTGGTATTTCTTTCCATTTAGCGCTAAATTCAAAACCATAATGATTGGCGAGCGCTTCAATAGTTTGCAGAAAGTAAGGACTTTTACCCTTTCTCCATGGAGCAAGAGCGCCATCACTTATTTTTAATTCTTTATCAGGAACCACTAAACGCTCATCAAAGAATAGCTCAGCACCCAACCCATCACAGTCAGGACAAGCGCCGAAGGGAGCATTAAATGAAAAAAGCCGAGGCTCTATTTCTGGAATAGTGAAGCCACTGACCGGACAGGCGAAATTCTCCGAAAAAGTATGGCGTAGTGGCTCTCCATTTTCAACCAATGTTTCCAATATTGCAATGCCATCAGCCAAATCTAAAGATGTTCTTAAACTATCGGCGAGACGTGTCTCTAAACCCTCTTTGATTACTAATCGATCGACCACAACATCTACGTCATGCCTGTATTTTTTATCTAATTCAGGGGGCTCATCAAGATCGTAGAAATTACCATCAACCTTTACTCTTTGGAACCCTTGTTTTTTGAGCTCCAAAAATTCTTTTTTGTATTCACCTTTCCGATCACGAACAATGGGGGCTAGGAGAAATGCTTTAGTTCCAGACTCTAGCGACATAATTTTATCAACCATTTCCTGAACTTGTTGAGCTTCTATCGGAAGTCCGGTGGCCGGACTATAAGGTGTTCCAGCTCGGGCAAAAAGTAATCGTAAATAGTCATAGATTTCTGTAACGGTTCCAACCGTTGATCGGGGGTTTTTTGAGGTAGTTTTTTGCTCAATAGAAATTGCTGGAGATAAGCCCGAAATATGATCCACGTCAGGCTTTTCCATCATATCCAGAAATTGTCGAGCATATGCTGATAAGCTCTCAACATATCTCCTTTGACCCTCAGCATAAACTGTATCAAAGGCTAAAGAAGACTTACCAGAACCAGAAAGACCAGTAATAACAACAAGCTGATCCCGTGGAATATCGACGTCAACTGACTTTAGATTGTGCTCTCTAGCACCACGAACTTCAATGAATTTAAGTTCAGCCATAAAGAAACTCCGCTCTTGTCTGAAGACATAGCTTCTTTCATGAAACTCTCCAATACAAATTTCAAATATTCTGGTTTTTACAACTTTTGAGTTGACTATATGTAATGCATAGCTTTCAGCGATATTGGCAAAAGTGGGCTAGGTGCATAAATAATTGTTTTAATTGCTTTATTTATTGTTGCAGCAGTAAAGAAATAGACTTAATGGATTATATTATACGATAAATTAAGAAAGCCTGTGATGAAAAACCAGCTATGTCTCGCCGCTGATATCGGAGGTACAAATACAAGAATTGCGTTGTTCGATAGTGAGGTACTTCTCAAAGACACTTGTGTGACATACTCAAACAATAAGTATGACTCATTTGAATCCATTCTAGCTGAATATTTGGACCGGGTCAGCATTAGTTCTGTAACGCATGCAGGAATTGCGGCCGCAGGGCCCATCGAAGGTACGACAGCAAAAATGACTAATCTCTCGTGGAGTTTCAGCGAAGGCTCAATAGCCTCAATAACAGGCGCTGCACATGTAGGAATAATTAACGACTTACAAGCTCAGGGATATGGGCTGAAAAGTCTAGATAGTTCTCAGGTAGAATCTGTCAGAATTGGAGATCACAATTCAAATCCAAACGAAACAAAACTCGTGTGTGGCATGGGTACAGGATTCAATGCTGCTCCAGTATTTAAAGTGGGACAAAAAACCTTTGTTCCACCTTCAGAAGCTGGTCATTCACAAATATCTTTAGCAGATAAAAATTATCGATCAATTTTCAGTAATATAGCCTCAGAAAATTCTTTTGTATCAGTTGAAGATATTCTTTCAGGGCGCGGGATTGAGAATGTAGGAAAGGCCTTAAATGGAAGAACGGAAACTGCAGCTCAGATAATGCAGAAGGCATCTCAAGGTGATGAAAACTCAAAAAAAGTTGCTCAGTTTATAGCGATTTCTGCCGGATCATTTTTTGGAGACCTTGCCCTCATATTATTGCCATTTGGCGGTATATTTTTAATTGGAGGCGTTGCACGATCTTTGAAAGAACATTTAAACTCAGAAGACTTTACCAAAGCTTTTTGCAATAAAGGACGGTTCTCAAAATTTAACAGCAGATTTTCAATCTACCTAGTATTGGATGACTTTGCAGCCTTAAAGGGGTGCAACAATTTTATGATGCAAAATAACCATTAATTGTTAACCAGTATTTTTCGAGTGCACGCAAATAATAAAGCGGAACTCAGAATAAAATAGGTGGCAAACAAAATATATTGCGAATTTAAATTAAAACCCACATCGATTAAAACACCGCTTATTAAGGGACCTAGCGCTGAACCAATTACCATTATCCCAGCAGCTAAAGACTTTATGCGACCTAAATGAGACGTACCAAAACACTCTGCCCAAAAAGCGTTCGGAATTATATTGTTCGAACCAACTGTTACCGCAAATAAGATCAGTCCAATTGAGAAACCCATTACAGTCTCACAAATAGAAAAGACGTAAAATCCAAAAACTGCCGGTATTTGGTACAAACCTATTAATTTAGTTGCCCCATGCCTGTCGATTAATGATCCAGATAAAAACGAAACTCCAACAGCCATAATCGTAAAGAGCGGGTATGCTTTAACCATTGAAAGATGGTCCCAACCTTTGAGAGCAGCATAATTGACTTGCTGAAAAAAAAGAACCGTTCCGAAGGCTGGTAAGCCTAGTAACCCAGGAAAAGCAAACCAAAAGATACTACTTTTTAGAACCTGGGATCTAGACCAATGCCGCCCTCCAATACCAAAACAAACTTTATCCTCTTTGAAAGACTTAGGAGATCTCTCATCCTTAAGCGCACAATATATAGCTACAGCAATAATTAAAGGAAATATCGCGGAAAACAACCAAACTGACCTCCATGGTAGCCACACTAAAATTGCAACAAAAAACATTGGAAGGAAGGACTCTCCGAGCGAATAACCCAAATTTGCAACTGAAAGGGCACGACCTCTGTATCTAGAAAACCATCTGGACATAGCTACATGAGCTAAGTGTGTAGACATACCCTGACCCATCAGTCTCAGTAGAAAAATAGTAACAATTAGGCCCACTACAGATCCTGTATTAGCCATAGTCAACATGGCTACAGTTAAAGTTCCTAAAACTAAGACCGAAATATATCTAGTTTTGTAATAATCCACTAGCCCACCAAAATAAATCATTGCCGCAGCGGACAAAAGAGTTCCTGACGCATAAATCGTACCCCACTCAGAATTTGAGAGATTAAAGCTGTGCATTATTTCAACAGCAAAGATTGAAATAAAAAAAGTTTGACCAAAACTGGAAGACAAAGCCAAAAGAAACCCTGCCGATAACCATAATTTATTAGCTATTAAAAAAGATAAAAAATTCATGTGAATAACCTTTTATAGCCATCTGAACGAATTGAGATTATACTTTGATTTTCAATAAAAAAATTACATCGCAAACGAAAATCAAAATATTTACCACTGCAGGTTAATCTCATACTTTTTGCAATACAAGGACCGCATTGAGACCGCCAAAGGCAAATGCATTGGAAATAGCAAACTCAACTTTTGCTTCTCTTGCTTCGTTAGGTACAACATCAAGTGCACATTCCGGATCTTGCTCCTCGTAGCCAATAGTTGGCGCTATTATCCCGTCTCGAAGTGCAAGGATACAGGCCACCAGTTCGACAGCACCCGTTCCGCCTATTATGTGCCCATGCATAGATTTGGTTGACGAAATCATTATCTTGTCAGCATGATGGCCAAAGACGTCGGCAACTGCAGAGCATTCTGTTTTGTCATTTGCGGCTGTACCAGTACCATGAGCATTAATGTAACCAACATCCTCCACATTTACTTGAGCATCCTGCAGTGCATTAGAAATCGCGCGGGCGGCACCTTGCTTAGACGGATTTACTATATCAGCAGCATCTGAGGACATCGCAAAGCCCTTTACTTCACAAATAATATTTGCTCCCCTACGTTTTGCATGCTCTAGCTCCTCAAAAACAAAAATTGCCGCTCCCTCACCCTGTACCATTCCGTTTCTATTCAACGAAAAGGGACGACAGGCATCCTTACTCATCACTCTAAGCCCTTCCCACGCCTTTACGCCACCAAAACATAACATGCTCTCTGAACCTCCAGTGACCATAACTGGGCTTTGGGCGGATCGTACAATTTGGAAGGCTTGGGCCATTGCATGATTCGAGCTGGCACAGGCAGTTGAAACAGTAAAGGTTGGACCTTTGAGGTTATATTTCATTGATAGATGGCTTGTGGCAGCGTTGTTCATGAGTTTAGGGACTACGAATGGGTGCACTCTGTTTTTCCCTTCTTCGTAGACAGCTCTATAATTATCGTCCCAAGTACTGACCCCTCCACCCGCAGTACCTAGAACAACACCAGTTGAGGCTGCAAGCTGCCCATTGAAGATTAAACCAGATTCTTCAATTGCTTCATTAGCGGCAATTAGCGTTAATTGCGTATAACGATCATAAAGAGACAACTGCTGGCGATTAAAATGTTTATCTGGCTCGAAATCATGAATCTGGCCACCAATTTTAATCGATAAACGTTCTACATCTTTAAATTTGAGATCAGAAATGCCACAACGGCCCTCTTTAAACGAATTTATTGTTTGTGAAACATTTTGACCGATGGAATTAATTGTACCGGCACCCGTTATGACGACCCGTTTCACGATTGTTCCTGAATTAACTTTTCAATTCCCTGTACGATTGTTGCAACAGATGACAAATCAAACGAACTTTCATTCGGTTGATTTGCGTTGAAAGGCACCTGAATATCGAAAGCCTCTTCAATGGCGAAAATACTTTCGACTAAGCCAAGACTATCTATGCCGAGACCTTCAAGAGTACTTTCATCACTTACATCGGAAGTCTCAATTATCGCTTGATCGGCGATAATTTCTATAACTTTGCTTCGAATATCCATGATTTTTTCCACTGATTTGAGCTTCTCAATTAGCACTTATTATTTTTTATCTTTTTTTTGAAATAGTTTTTTTCAGATCCGCAAACTGCTTAACTAAATTTGGTAATTTTCTTAGAGCTTTGTAACTTTCTATTTGTTTATCCATACTGGTAGCAGGATAACCGAGCATTATTTTACCTGATGGCACATTCGACAAAACCTTCGTGGCCCCTCCGGTAATTACATTGTCTCCAATTACAATATTGTCGCTTATACCTGTCTGACCTCCTAAAACTACATTATTTCCTAATCGAGAGGACCCAGCTATCCCAACCTGAGCGCAAATTAAACAATTATTTCCTATCGATACATTATGTCCTATCTGCGAAAGGTTATCAGTTTTGACATTATTTCCAATTCTGGTTGCTCGCACAGTGCCACGATCAATAGTACTGTTTGCGCCAATCTCTACATCATCGCCAAGAACCACTCCTGCCAGAGAATGAATTCTTACCCATTTATTGTCATTATTTGAACTTTGAGCTTTACCTAAACTTTCTCGAGCCATTTCTGCGTCAGACACGTCTTTTGTTACAAAGGAAAAACCATCGCTGCCTATGACGGCGCCAGATTGAGCTATGAACCTTTTACCAATAATGACATCGGAGCCGATCTTTACTCCTTCACGGAGGTACGCATTATCACCAATTTTTGTGTCTACGCCTACAAAACACATTGGGCCAATGACCGAACCCTCACCGATATCAACACCATCAGATATTATGGAATATGGACCTATACTCACGTTTTTTGCGATCTTAGACTTTTTAGAAACAATAGCTGTACTATGAATTCCTGTTGGGTAGCGCTGACCTTGATCAAAAATTTTAGTTAAGCCTGACATGGCAAAACGAGGCCTATCTACAATTAAAGCCCCATCTAATCCATAATCCCTAAAGTTCATACCCGGCGACAGAATTGCAACTTTGGAGGCACCATCTTTAATTTGATTGGCAAAATTAATTTCAGCTGCGAAGGCTAAATCGATCTCACTGGCCAGACCAGGTTCTGCTACAGAATTCACTATTATAGTTGCGTCACCCTCAGTATATCCGCCTACTGCTTCACAAATTTCTTTTAAAGTAAAACCCATAATAATCCTGTGAGGTATTTTGTACTATATGTTTTCACTTAGTTCTAAGCCCAGCTCTACAAGAGCATCATATATTTTTTGGTCACGTCCGTAGATATCTCTGCGAAATTCTATACCTCCACCAGCTTTAGTAAAAGCGGTTCTGTAAGTAATATGAACAGGAACGCTTTTCGATAATAGGATAATAGTTTCTTCTTGACTTTTCAAAGCATTCTGAAATTCACTTTGAGGTTCATCCGTTTGCTTTTCTAATAAAGCATAAGCGAAGTCAAAAGGCTCGTGCAACCTAATACAGCCATGGCTAAAGTCTCGGACTTCTTTCATAAATAAATCTTTAGCAGGGGTGTCGTGTAAATAAATATTGTGAGGGTTAGGAAACATGAATTTAACTAATCCCAAAGCATTAGTTGTGGACGGTAACTGTTTCATTTCATATGGAAAATAATTTTTACCTAAAATAGAAAAATCTATGCTTTCCCGATCAACAAGAGATCCTGAGCTGTCAAATAGCTTTAAAAATGGCAAAGCCTCAGGATCCTTTTTCAATTCCGGCAAGTATTCATTTTTAGCGATTGAAACAGGAATGTGCCAAGTAGGGTTCACTACCATATACTCCATTTTATCCGAGAATTCAGGACTGCGCATACTTCCATCGTTAACTCCAAGCACAGTTCGGGTTTCAAAAACCACCGCATGATCTTCAATTATCTTTGCCTTAAAATCAGCTAAATTTACCCAAATATATCTTTGGCCGAGAGTATCACCTAGCCAACGTTCACGCTCCAAAGCTACAATTATGGAAGATAATCTTTGCTCTGCGGTAATATTTAGCTCTAGAATTGTACCTGCACCGATAATTCCATCCGGAATCAAACCATGATCAGATTGGTATTTTTGGACAGCTTTTAGCAGTTTTTTATCAAATTTGGTTGATATTGAGTTGGGCATGTAGCCTTGGTCAAACAAACGATTTCGAATGGCAACCACATCATCACCTGAGTCACCAAACCGCACAATTCTATCTGTGGCGATATTTGACCAACCTCCATTTCTGATTATTTCAGATAATTTCTGGTATTCTACTAAAAGGCGAGCATATTCACTCGACTGAGGACCAAGCGACCGAAAATAGTCGTAGGGATTTCGCGAAAGAAGACCTTGAATATAAAAATCCGTGTCTTTGAAGTTAATCTGCCTTACAATATCAGTGTCAACTTCCGATGGGATCAATACTCCAGTATCTAAGTCGGAAGCATATTCGGTAAAAGCAATCATAAATAACCCTTCTAGCAACCCAATTTCAAATAGACTGTCGCTGGTGGATAACTTGCTTAGTAGGCTATTTACTTGATACTTTTTTCCGGGAAGGCCATGAAATGAAGCCGACTGAAGTGAATTGACTAATTCAGCTCTTCTTTGACTTGCTAACGCATTATTTCCAAACCAAATGAGTTCATAATCGTTTTCCGTATAAAAATCTAGGATCAACGGGTGATGCTGAAGTGCAGAAATCAGGCCGGCTCTTAGATTAACTTGTGAGAATGGATCCGCAATTAATTTTTCTGCAAATGTAGACCAAGCAATAAATGATATAATAAGAATTCGAGTGATTATTTTCATTTTGTTATAATAATGATTCATTTCAATCTTTTGAAGTCTTCATCAAATTATTCTGCAGTTTTTGTGCTCATGTCGCACAAAAATATTAAATTAATGAAACAAAATTTTTTATTAAATATTTTTTGTTGGATTAACATGATATTTATGTAATAAACCAGCCGTTAGATATTAAATAGTACAAAAGAGTTATCTAAATTGCAGGCAGATTATTTTTCTGAAAAAGATTACTTTTTTTCTCGCCGTAGTCTACTTGGGGTCTTTGGTGCCTCTGTGATCTCTGCAGCACCAGTTTTTGCGAATGCCTCTGGTTTTATAAGAGGCGCAGGTGATATTCGGAAACTTAAAATGGTCTCTCACAAAACTGGAGAGAGAACCGATACGATTTACTGGATAGATGGCGAATACATTCCAGAAGCGCTGCATGAAATAGACGTGTTAATGAGAGATTGGCGTAGGAATGAAATAAAACCAATTGATCTCAGAACTATAGATATATTGGCTGCTTCTCACTCGATGCTTGACACAGGTGAACCATTTCGACTGATGTCTGGCTATAGGAGCGCTAAAACCAATGCTATGCTACGTAGACAGTCCCGGTCTGTATCTAAAAACTCTCTCCACATTACTGGTCAGGCAGCAGATGTGAGACTTGGCACACGTTCTGTTAGACAATTAGCTAAAGCCGCTCAGGCATGTAAATCTGGAGGAGTCGGCAGGTACAGTAGGTCGAACTTTGTGCATTTAGATTGCGGACCTGTAAGAATCTGGGGCAGATAGAACTCCGATCAGAAGATACTCATTATATCTCTTAGTGGCTTTTTGTTTGTAGAGGCCTCAGGGATTGTTGCCGCTTCACTCGCGTATCCTACCGGTAATATCATAATCGGCTTTTCATTTGCGGGCCGCTTACACATCGCATTCAGAAATTTCATCGGGTTTGGTGTATGCGTCAAGCAAACAAGGCCAGCATTATGAAGCGCTGAGATGAGAAACCCCGTCGCAATACCAACACTTTCATTAACATAATAATTTTTTCGTCTTGAGCCATCTTTATTAAAGCCATAGCGTTCTGCAAATATAACAATTAACCAAGGCGCATCTGTCAAATGTGGCTTGGATGCATTGGTGCCTATTGGTTCCAATGCGGCTATCCATTCATCATGCCCCCTGCCGGAATAAAATGCTTGTTCTTCATGTTCAGCAGCAGCTCTGATTTTAGCTTTCTTTTCAGGATCCCTAATAGCTACGAAATGCCAAGGCTGCTGGTTTGCACCGGACGGTGCTCTACCCGCCGTTTCTATAATTTTTTCTATAATGGCATTAGACACCGGTTCTTTTGAGAAATCTCGTACCGAATGCCGTTTACACATGTGGATATAGTAATCACTGACTACTTTTATCGCCTCATTTTTTTGTATTTTTACACGATTGGGCAGTGGGATTGGAACGTAGGTCATTTATTCCTCTAAAATTTTTAAAATATAATAAAACTCAGTAGATATTGCCTTTATGCATAGCCACATCAATTAAAAAAATGAACATCTTCTAACCGAATTCGATCGGAAAAGGTAACGCAAGCAGTAAATTCAGATTTACAATTCTCAACAACAAATTCTTTAAGTGCCCACCAATATTCTCCTTCATTCCATCGGGCAAAATGATGGCCTATTTGAATAGGAGCATTTCCTTTTTTTCTCGCATGCGAAAAATAACGCCTATACTCATTGAGCATCCTGGCGCCTGCTCCTAATTCTCTACCTTGATCTAGCATGAAAAAATTATAATCCATTGAAATGGTTTTACCATATTCTGTATTAAGTGAATTCAATGGAAATACAATTACATCTTCATATCGATATCGGTACTTGGCGGAAAGTGCTAGGACTAAGGAAGTATCATAGATATACCCCATATCTTTTAAGGCTTTATACATTTCTTTATTATTAATAAGCAGCGGAGCCCGAAAACCAACTATACTATCAGCAATAGCCTTCCATTCATTTGGATCAGGGTCTAAAATCTCATTTATTTGATAAGCATTTCGAAAAAAATACTCAAATTGGCGTAACTCTGAAATCCAGTCTTCATACGTAAATTCACTACCATCCCAGTGACCGTTCCCATGTCCTGCAATCTCGTGCCCTTCCCTGAAAGCTCTTCGAAGCATATTTAATCTACTTTCAACCCTAGTTTTATTCCCCCCAAAACCTACATCCGATCGTCCACGCTCGCGCCTCGGAGGATTATATAAGTTTGCCAATGAATCTTGCAGCAGATGAACTCCGACGATGAAAAAGGTGAATTTAACATTATTTTCCTGCGCAAAATCTAAGGTTTCCTCCCAAACCGCTATATTTTCGCTACCATCTAACGCTATATTTACAACTAGTTTGGAACTTGATCTTGAATTGGGGTCGTAGTTAGGTTTTATTTTTGTCTCAACTTCCATAAAAGAAATATTCTTTGCAGAAATATAATTATCATCTTTCTGGTTTTCGCTTTTTTCACTAACTCCTGTTATTCTGCATGAAGCCAACATCAGAAAAGTAAAAAATACCAAACCTCGCAATAAATATCTCAGAGTCATATTCATATTTAACGGCCAATCAAATTTCGATAATCACGAGTTACTATCTAGACTTGACGAGATAGATTCTAAATTAAAAATTGTCTAAATTATTGAAAAAATTGAATTTTGGAAAACCACTCAGACAAAGCTGAATTTGAGATAATGTGCCATTTTCAGTAAGCTCCATGATATATTTTTCTTGGTCTTTTTTACTTTTCCAAATTTCAAAAGTAACGGCTACGTTTGGATTATTATCGGAAATTGAAAAATAGATTTTTTCACATCCATTCAATTTTCTGGCAATAGGTAACGATTTATGAAAGATAGCTATCAGTTCATCAATTTTACCTGGCGCACAGGGGAATTCAGAGACGCACGTTATACCCAAATTAACCTCCATAAAACTTAAAATTAGTTAATTTCCAGATAATTGCTTAACTCCTGTAAATTAAAATCAGGAGTCCAAAAGCAATTAACATCGCACCCACAGTCATACTCATATTAGGAGCAATTTTAAAAAACACAAAATCATTTAATATAACCCAGAACGGAACCAGCAATGTGTACGCACTCACAACAGGGGCTGAAAGTCTTGGCGAAGCATAATTTAGGCAAGTAATCGAACCTATACTTGCAAAAATAGCAAGATAAAATATCACCCAAAAAACTTCGAAAGTAATTTTATGTACGACGAATGATGACTGCTGTAAAATTAAAGATAGTGCGAGGATTATCGAACCTGCGGCTAGCACTCCGAGTGTAGTCACATAAATATTTTCACCTTCGAATAATTTAGGCTGTATGATTGCATATGAAGCGTAACAAATGGTTCCAAGTAGAAAAATTGCTTCGCCTTCCTCAAACCTGAATTGCAAAAGTCCGTTAATCGATCCCTCAAATATTATCCAAAGAGCCCCCATGCCGCTCAAACTAAAAGCGGTCCAAATAAGAGCGGGAGACGATTTTTTAAGGAATAGCCGTTCTAAAAGTGCTGCAAAAAGTGGAAGTAGCGTAAAAATCGCAGCAGTTGACACAGTCGTTGTATATTTTAAAGCCACAAACATAAAAACAAAATATATGGAATAAATTGCGCCCAATACAAAGTAACGCCAGATATTTTTCAAATGATGCGAATAAATACTTTTATTGAAATATAGTATTACTCCCAGAATTATAGTCGCTAACAAAAACCTATAGAATGTTAATAATTCAGGACTTATTTCATTTGCAATCAAACTTCCAAAAGTAAATGATCCAGAGACAAAGATAGAAAAGGCAAGCATTGAACAATGACTAAATATCTTTTCTTTCAACAAGTAATTCATTGATTTACGTTAGAAATATCGCCTAATTTTCTGTATTCATGCAAGTAGCTATAACCATATGCCAGCCAAGAGAAAAATAGATTTTTCTTTAGCTATAGGCTGTTACAGGGCCAACCTAAGCTGGCCTTGTAACCTTTTTTAAAAAACTTTTAACACGCAAAATAGCTAGTTTAGAGCTGCGTCTGTTATTTCGTGTGTCCACGCACCCTCAGGCTTTTTAGTGATAACTGGATCAGATCCGCCTGCAAGAAGTGTTGCTACAGTTCTATCGAAGTCTGCAGGATCTAAACTTCCATTGGATCCGGCTGTCAGTTTTGCAATCTCACCCATCATGCGCTTCTGGTGTTTCTCAGTTTGTGCACCTGATGCATCATTATCTAAAACTATTTCAGCTGCTTCGTCTGGATTTGCCTCCGCATGCTTCCATCCTTTCATAGATGCACGTACAAATCTGACCATTTTATCTTTGAATGCAGGATCTTTAAGGTTTTCCTCGAGAGCATAGATGCCATCTTCTAGGGTTGCTACGCCCTGCTCTTCATATTTAAAAGTCACTAACTCATCTGGCGAAACTCCAGCGTCTATTACTTGCCAGTATTCATTGTATGTCATGGTCGAAATACAGTCAGCTTGCCTTTGAAGCAGAGGATCCACATTGAACCCCTGTCTCAAAACAGTAACCCCGTCGGCTCCACCGTCTGTTTTTATTCCCTCTTGGCTCATCCAACTTAAGAACGGATATTCATTTCCATAAAACCAAACCCCAATGGTTCTACCCTTAAAGTCGGCTGGGCTTTTTATCCCGGTATCTTTCCAACAGGTTAACATTAAACCAGAAGATTTAAAGGGCTGAGCTATATTGACCACTTGCAAGCCTCTTTCCCTAGCAGCTAATGCTGACGGCATCCAGTTAAGCATCACATCCGCTCCGCCTCCTGCTAATACTTGTGGAGGAGCAACATCAGGACCTCCCGGAAGGATGGTGACGTCCAAACCTTCATCCTTGTAATAGCCCTTATCCAGAGCGACATAGTATCCAGCAAATTGTGCCTGGGTAACCCATTGTAGTTGAAGCTTCACCTCGTCGGCAGCACTTGCCACAGAGGCCATCATAGCGGCAACAATGCCAATTAATAATTTTTTCATATTTATGCTAAACGACCAACTGAAGTTGATATCCTGAAACCCATTCCAACGGTAGGCGATCCAAAGAATTCCGCAACTATAGCCCCGATCAGAGCCAAAGTAGTAGAAATTTTAAGACCATTAAAAATAAAGGGCATAGCAGCAGGAAGCCGCAACTTTATAAAAGCCTGCCAATTACTAGCCGCATAGGTCGTCATCAAATCGTTTTGAATTTGAGAACTTTCTCTAAGGCCAGCAACAGTATTAATGAGCATGGGAAAGAAAACCATTACAACTACAACAGCCGCCTTTGACTGCCAACCAAAACCAAACCACATAACCAATATTGGTGCCGTTCCAACTATGGGGAGTGCTGCCATAAAGCTGGCCACTGGCATTAGCCCTAGACGTAAAAACTCAAACCGTTCAAGCAAAATCCCCACAAAAATTGCGCTCATACAACCTATAACATATCCTCGAAAAGCGCCCTTAATAAAAGTTTGAACTAAATCTTTCCATAATATTTCCAAATTCTGTGAAGCAGTTTCAATAACCAGGCTTGGCGGTGGAAGGATTACTAAAGGGACACTGAGGCCACGCACTAATAACTCCCAAACTCCAATAATGGTCAATCCAAAAATTAGAGGAACTAATAGCTTAACAAACCTCGTTTCAGCTAGTGCACTATCTGCCAGCCTTGCATTTAAAATCCATGCAGAAACCCAAAAAATCAAAGCACCAAGGATCAGTGTCATGTCATACCCATCCTATTTAGTGTAAATCTTTGCAGTAATGCCAAAATGCCAACGAGCACTGCAGCCAACATCGCAGCCATTATCAAAGCTGACCATATTTGAATCGTTTGGCCGTAATATGAACCAGCCAATAACCTTGCCCCAAGACCGCGCACTGCACCAGTTGGAAGCTCTCCTACAATGGCTCCGACTAAACTGGCTGATATGCCAACTTTTAAAGAAGCAAACAAAAAGGGCATGGAAGTTGGCAACCTCAATTTCCAAAATTTTTGAAAGTTAGTAGCATTATAGGTATGCATCAAATCTTTATCTATTTTATCTGGACTTCTAAGACCTTTCACCATTCCGACAACGACTGGAAAGAAACAAAGGTAGGAGCTTATTATAGCTTTTGGCAATAAACCCTGAACGCCGATAGAATTGAGCACAACTATAATCATTGGAGCTATAGCTAGAATGGGGATAGTTTGGGACGCGATTGCCCACGGCATAATACTCATATTCATTGCGTTATTATGAACAATACCGATTGCTAACAATATTCCCAAAGAGGTTCCGATTAAGAACCCAACTAAAGTAGAAGATAAAGTGATCCAACTGTGAAAAATCAAACTTCTTTTAGAAGTAATCTTTTTTTCTACCGTCGTTTTCCAGATTTCTAAACCAACTTGGTGGGGAGCAGGTAGTTTAGGTTTTTCTTGTGACCATGTATCGAGTATTAATTCTTTCGAGCTTATCTCGATACCTGCTCTTTTTGCCTTATCCATTGCCCAAGGTGTATTCAGCACAAATGCCGATAGATACCAGACCACGATCAATGCAAAAATGACAACACATATTGAAGCTAAAGAACGCATTAACATCTCATAGTGATCAAATGTAAAACTAACATATTAGAACAAGTTTCATTCATACGAATGCCCCGAACGTAGCCCCTCTCGTACTCTTTGAGCTATTGCTATGAATTCCGAAGACTCTCTGATATCCAAAGGTCTTTCATTTGGAAGTGTGCTTTCAATAACATCAATGATCCTTCCCGGGCGGGGTGACATGACTACTATTTTTGTGGACAGATAAACAGCCTCGGGTATCGAATGGGTCACGAAGCATATTGTTTTGCTCGTTGTTCGCCACAAGTCTAATAACTGTTCATTAAGATGATCTCGAACAATTTCATCCAAGGCACCAAAAGGTTCATCCATAAGCAATATATCGGCATCAAATGCTAAAGCCCTAGCAATTGATGCTCGCTGCTGCATGCCCCCAGATAATTGCCAAGGAAATTTGTTTTCAAAATCTTGTAAATCGACAAGCCTTAAAACTCTTTCAACACGATCATTTTGCTCCTGCTTACTCAATCCAATTATTTCGAGGGGAAGCTTGATATTTTTACCTATTGTTCGCCATGGATAGAGACCAGGAGCCTGAAAAACGTAACCGTATGCTCTGCTCTTTCTTGCATCCGTCGGAGAAACCCCATTAATCTGAACTTTGCCACCAGTTGGTTTTTCTAGATCCGCAAGAACTCTTAGAAAAGTAGTCTTACCACAACCTGACGGCCCTATAAAACTAACAAAATCACCCTCATTAATATCAAGATTAACATCTTTGAGGGCATGAACTGGCCCATCATTTGTCGAAAATGTTAAATCCAGTGATTTGGCAAAGATTTTAGGGCTCATTTTATAAATCGCCGGCTTGCCAAATCAAACACCACTGGCGGGTATGCCAGTTCTCTTGATTGGACGTGGCGCATTTAATTCCTTCCAATTGGATAGTGCTTTATTAACTGGCGTATTTCCTGATCTAGCCACAAATTCTCCATGGCCTTCCTGAGTATTGATTTCTCCATCTGTGACAGCCACTTGTCCTCTGGTCAAAGTGTAGCGTGGCAAACCAAAAACTTTTTCTCCCTCAAACACGTTGTAGTCAATGGATGACTGTTGACTACCTGCCGAAATAACCTTTGTTTTATTTGGATCCCAAACTATTAAATCTGCATCAGCTCCTACTGAAACGGCACCTTTTTTAGGATAACAATTCAGTATTTTAGCAATATTTGTTGATGTTACAGCAACAAATTCATTCATGGTCAGCCTGCCGGTGCGAACACCATGTGTCCACAGCATGGGCAAACGGTCCTCCAGACCGCCAGTCCCATTTGGGATTTTTGTAAAGTCACCGACACCATACCTCTTTTGCTCTGTAGTAAATGCACAATGATCTGTTGCAACGACACTTAAAGATCCAGATTGAAGGCCCGCCCAGAGACTGTCTTGGTGCATTTTATTCCTAAATGGCGGAGACATTACACGTCTAGCTGCGTGATCCCAGTCCTTATTGAAGTACTCACTCTCGTCTAAAGTTAGATGTTGAATTAGGGGCTCTCCCCACACTCTTTTGCCAGCCTGCTTTGCACGCCTTATAGCTTCGTGGGCCTCTTCACATGAAGTATGGACAACATAAAGAGGTACGCCGGCCATATCTGCAATCATGATTGCTCTGTTGGTTGCCTCTCCCTCTACTTGTGAAGGACGAGAATAGGCATGTGCTTCTGGCCCCGTATTTCCTTCTGCTAATAATTTTGCACTTAATTCAGCTACCACATCACCATTTTCAGCATGGACCATGGCAGTGCCACCTAGTTCAGCCAATCGGGAGAAAGACGCGAAAAGCTCATCATCGTTCACCATAAGTGCACCTTTATAAGCAAGAAAATGCTTAAATGTATTTATCCCTTTTGTTTCGATAACAGTTTTCATGTCATCAAAAACTTTTTCTCCCCACCAAGTAACAGCCATATGGAACGAATAATCACAATTTGCTCGTGTAGATTTATTATCCCACCTTTTTATTGCATCTAAAAGGCTCTCACCGGGACTGGGAAGGGCGAAATCTACGACCATAGTTGTTCCACCAGCGAGTGCTGCCCTTGTCCCACTTTCGAAGTCATCACTCGAGTAAGTCCCCATAAATGGCATTTCAAGGTGGGTGTGAGGATCTATTCCACCTGGCATTATGTAACAACCAGATGCATCCAACTCATTATTTCCTTTTAAGTTGGCACCAATCTCCGCAATAGCAGAGCCCTCAATCAAAATATCTGACTTATAAGTTAGATCATGTGTTACGATGGTTCCATTTTTTATAACTGTAGACATCTTGTTCCTCCGGTTTTTCTATTGAATAATGGCTGTATTAAGCACAGCATGTAGAAGTACGTCAGTGCCAGCTTGAGCCCACTCTTTTGAGATTTCTTCAGCCTCGTTGTGGCTGAGGCCATCAACACAAGGACACATGATCATTGCAGTTGGCGCTATGTCGTTTATCCAGCATGCATCATGGCCAGCTCCAGAAACTATATCCATATAACTGTAGCCAAGTTCCTGAGCAGCACTTCGAACTGCATTAACACAATTTTCATCAAAAGCAGGAGGATCAAACTGACCTACTATTGAACATTCAAAATCCACTTCAATATCTTTGCAGATCTTAGGTGCTCTCTCCTGAAATTCAGAAACCATTCCGTTCAACTTATCCAAGAGATGTGTTCTCATATCAACCGTGCATACTACTTGGCCAGGAATTATGTTTCTAGAGTTTGGATACACATCTATATGACCAATCGCACCCACCGCATTTGGCTGATTAGCCATTGCGATTTCATGAACAAGTTCTGTAATTAATGCTAGACCTCTACCAGCATTCTTTCTCATCGACATAGGTGTTGACCCAGTATGGCTCTCCTTCCCGGTGATTTTACATTCGATCCAACGCAACCCTTGACCATGTGTAACCACCCCGATATCTTTTTTCTCGGCTTCCAATATCGGACCTTGTTCGATATGTAGCTCAAACATCGCATGCATGTCTCTTGAACCAACTTCTTCTTCGCCGACCCAACCAATGCGATTTAGTTCGTCGCCAAATGACTTTCCCTCACTGTCAACGCGGTCATAGGCCCAATTTAATTTGTGCTTTCCTGCAAAAACACCGGAAGCAAGCATAGCAGGAGCAAAACGGGTTCCTTCCTCATTCGTCCAATTTACGACAGTAATTGGATGTTTGGTTTTTATATCTAAATCATTCAATGTGCGTATTATTTCAAGCCCACCTAACACACCTAAGACACCATCGTATTTTCCTCCAGTGGGCTGTGTATCAAGATGAGAGCCCACATATACTGGAAGTGCTGTCGGGTCCGTTCCTGGACGAGTCGCAAACATATTGCCAATTTTATCCACACCCATCGTCATTCCTGCATCTTTGCACCAAGTTTCAAATAAGGCCCTGCCTTCCGCATCCTCATCTGTTAAAGTCTGGCGATTATTTCCACCCGCAACACCTGGGCCTATTTTTGCCATTTCCATTAAGCTGTCCCAAAGCCGATCAGGATCGATTCTGAAATTTTTAACGCCATTCATACTTATACTCCCTCTGATGCCCAGTATGCCGATGCGATTCCAAGATACATTAAAACAGTTGATCATATACAGTAACTGGGTCAATATTTTTTTGACCAAATGGACAACTATTTAACAAATCTGCTTGATTGCAAAGAAAATGTTCGAACATAGTGCATAAAGAAAATTAATTAGTTCGAAAATTTGCGTGAGAGCAACTTTAGTTTACTAAAAAATAATTATGACAAAGATTGTACAGATTAAACAAACTAGAATTCAGCGTGAAAAACGCCTTTTAATACAAAAGGCTGCGCTTCAGGTCTTCTCAGAATTTGGACTCAGGGGTGCAACTCTTGACAAAATCGCAAAAGCTTGTGGGCTAACAAAACCTAATATTTTATATTATTATTCCAGCAAAGATGAAATTTACGCAGAAGTTTTGCAGAGTTTACTTGAGGAATGGATTAGACCGTTAAAAGATATTTCAGAAAATGGAGATCCACTTACTGAAATACTAAAATATGTTAAAAAAAAGCTGACAATGTCCAAAACAAAAAAACAAGAAAGTAAACTTTTTGCTACGGAGATATTACACGGCGCTCCTCTCACACAAAATATACTTGCTGGAAGTCTAAAAGAAACAGTAGACGATAAGGTCAAACTTTTAAATAAATGGATCTCGGAAGAAAAAATTGCTCCCGTAGATCCTTATCATCTTATTTTCTCAATTTGGTCTATGACGCAGCATTACGCAGATTTTGATGTTCAAGTATATTCTCTTTTAAACACCAAGAAACGAAGCAGGATATTTCAGGATGCAGAAGATTTCTTGCTAACTTTTTTTACCAGATGTCTAAAGCAAGATTAATTCTCTAAAGATCGCAATTTAAAAAAGTACTATTCTGCTGCAACCTTACTAGGATTATTAGGGTGCTCGGTCCAGTTACCGTATTCCTCAGCAACAACTTGTCCTGTTCTTTCGTCTATTTGACCAGGTAGTAGCTGAACCATAGTAATACAATCATCCACTGGGCATGTATTAACGCATAAATTACATGCAACGCACTCATCATCCTTTACATCAAATACGCGATCCTCACTCATTGTAATTGCCTGATGCGAAGTATCTTCACAAGCCGCATAGCAACGCCCGCATCCAATACATTTTTCCTGATCTATACGAGCTTTCGTAATATAGTTTAGATTTAAATATTGCCAATCAGTAACGTTGGGAACTGCCTTTCCTACCAATTGATCAACTGAAGTATATCCATTTTCATCCATCCACGAAGACAAGCCAGAAGTCATTTCATTAATTATGTTAAAACCATACGTCATAGCCGCAGTACAAACCTGAACATTTCCAGCGCCTAACGCCATGAATTCAGCAGCGTCTCTCCAGGTTGTAATACCGCCTATTCCAGATATTGGAAGACCTGCGGTGACATCTGTTCGTGCTATCTGAGCAACCATATTTAGAGCAATAGGCTTTACCGCTGGGCCACAATATCCACCGGCAGTGCCTTTACCATCAATGGTCGGATTTGGCGCCATATTCTCCAAGTCTACAGAGACAATTGAGCTTATTGTATTAATCAAGCTAACCGCATCTGCTCCACCATTCTTTGCAGCAGTAGCTGGGTATATTATATTAGTGATATTCGGTGTCAACTTTACTATTACAGGCAAATCTGTTGACTCTTTACACCACCTGGTTACCATCTCAATATATTCAGGAACCTGACCGACGGCGGATCCCATACCACGTTCAGACATTCCGTGCGGGCAGCCAAAATTTAGTTCAAAGCCATCCACGCCTGTTTCAGCAATCTGAGGAATAATGTCTTTCCAGTACATTTCCTCACAAGGCACCATTACCGAAGCAACCAGCGCTCTATCTGGAAAATCTTTTTTAATTTGCTTCATTTCCTTGAGGTTAATTTCTAATGGCCTATCAGTGATCAATTCAATATTATTCAATCCCAACAACCTTCTGTCGGCGCCCCATATTGCTCCATATCTTGGGCCATTGACATTTACTATTGGCGGCCCCTCTACACCAAGTGTTTTCCACACTACACCTCCCCACCCTGCTTCGAAAGCTCTACGAACATTATATTCTTTATCCGTAGGGGGTGCTGAAGCCAGCCAAAATGGATTGGGTGATTTTATTCCACAAAAACTACTTGTTAAATCTGCCATCATATTTCTCCACTCAATGAAGCATGAATATTTATTGCTGCATCACGACCTTGTGCTACAGCAGTTACAGTCAAATCTTCGCCTATACTGGTGCAATCTCCACCCGCCCAGACATTGGCTACATCTGTTTTAAAATTTTCATCAACTTTTATCTTGTTATTCTCACGAGAAAGTTCAAGCGGCAACTCATCCATTATTTGGCCAATAGCTTTCAAAAGATGATCGGCTGGCAACGAGAATTCCGTGTCATGTTGAGTATTCTGGAACTTAATACTGCTTATTCCTTCAGTACCTACAATTTGGACTGGACGTGAATTGTAAATAAATTTAACACCCTTGGACTTTGCTAGTTCTTGCTCATATAAAGAGGCTGGCATTTCTTCCATGCTGCGTCGATAAACAACGGTAACGTCATAGGCACCAAGTAGCTTTGATTGAACTGCAGCGTCTATTGCTGTCATTCCTCCACCAATCACAACCACATTCGATCCTACTTCTAGTTCAGCCAAATCTTTCGCTTGCCTCAATGATGATATGAATTCAACTGCATCTTGCACATTTCTTAAACTTTCACCATCAATATCCAAACTACGTACATTACCTAATCCAGCTCCGATAAAAACAGCATCATATTCATCTCTTAACCCAGATAAACTAAAGTCACGGCCAAGCAATTTACCATAATTGATTTTAATTCCTCCAATTTTTAATAGCCATGCCACCTCTTTCTGGGCAAAATCATTTGTGGACTTGTATGCGGCTATTCCAAACTCATTCAAGCCACCAGGTTTTTCTTTTGCATCTAATATAACAACGTTATTGCCCAAAAGGGCCAACCGATGGGCCGCCGCCAATCCAGCTGGCCCTGCTCCTACAATCGCAATTTTTTTGTTTGTAGACGGAGCTCGCTCAAAGGGGTGATCATCAACATTCATCAAGACGTCGGTTGCATAACGTTGCAAAAGACCAATCTGTACAGGCTTACCTTCCGCTTTTTCTCTAACGCATGCTTCTTCGCACAGAGTTTCCGTGGGGCAGACTCGCGCGCACATACCTCCCAATATATTTTGATCCAATATCGTTTTCGCAGAGGCAACAGGCATCCCAGTTGATATTTGTCTTATAAAAAGCGGAATATCAATATCCGTTGGGCATGCAGTAACGCAAGGAGCATCATAACAAAAATAACATCGGTCCGCTGCAACTGCCGCCTCATGGCTATCTAATGGCGGATGCAAATCAGAAAAGTTTTTTTTCAGCGATATCGGGTCAAGTCTGCCAGCGAGTGGGCCTCCAACCTCTGAGTTATTGGGCATTCTAAAATCTCCACATTTCAATAATCAATAAAATATTTTACCAACTGGTCAATTTTTAAATATTTGGTCTAATTTTTTTTAAGAATGCAAATAAAAAATTTTACTTTATGAATCTAAATTAAAAATGTTAGACTATTTGTAACAAAAATAGACAAATATTAAGAATGAAAGGCACTCTAGTGACGAAAGTTTATCAAGTTGTGGTATACCATAACGTTACCAACCCAGAAAAATTAGCAGCTTATGCAGAATTAGCTGGGCCAGCCATGAAAAGCGCCGGAGCAACATTTTTGGCTCGAGGTGTTCCCTACCTAGTACGTGAAGAAGGGGTTGCTACAAGAACAGTGTTGATAGAGTGGCCGTCTAGAGAAGCTGCAGACGCAGGCTATAATAGTCCTGAATACCAAGAGGCCATAAGGGTTTTAGACGGTTCCGCTACAAGAGAATTTCGCTACATGGAAGCATTGTAGATTAAGAGCCAGCCAACCACTTAAATATGTGTATTTAAACCCCAAACTTTTATTAAATCAACTTATCTTCCAATCGTTCAAAACTAAAATTTAACGACTACCACCAATATCTCATAATAAATTTACTTGGTTAATAACGTTTGGGAATATTTAGAATTTGGACCAAGGAAAAGGCTTGTATTCACTCGAAGCTAACAGAAATTCTGAGGCCTCCCCAAACCAATTTTTCATAGATGTACCAAGATCAGCGATAAAGTTATTCTTCTCTTTTGCAAAAAGCATCCAGAAAAACTGAATCAGGGCCAATACGCCAATAATTGTTACACCAAGATTAAAAATAAAGCCTATAACTAACATTTGGAAGCCACGTAAAACTAACGTTTTTCTGTATTCCGATTTAATAGACATCTCGCTACTCCAAGAAAGTTCAGATTGCCCGATATTTAAAATAAAGCATTCATAATCACAATGAGTTTATAAAATACCACAGCCCTACCGCAAAAGCAGACATTGCGATTGCCCAAAAAATGCTATCATAACGAGGCTCTGGGCTTCGGCTTTTTTTTCTCTCAGCTATTTCTCTAGAACGCTGAAAATCACCAGATTTTTCGGCGACAGTAAGTTTCTCAATAATTTTTGACTCATCACTTAATTCTTCTTTGTTGAGTTTATCTTCAATTATTCCAGAATTAATAATCTCTTGGCAGATAAAAGTGGCAAGCTCATTTTGTATAAATCCACCTCGTAAGCCATTAACTATTCGAAATAAAAGAATTCGTTTTTCTTCTTCTACTGCAATTAAATCTTCTTGAAACTCTTCAAGGCCTATACCCAAATCTGTACCCAGCAATTTATCACTGGACGGATCGTAAGAAGTCTTTAACCGTTGTAATAAATCTGTAATCATTTTCGACTTACCTAACGATGAATGCTGAGACGGCTCTGCAATATCAGAATTCAAGAATTCGATGATCCGTGACTTCTTTAAAATGTTCTCATCGCGGTATAGAGTAATTATTTTTTGCTCCTTTTCGTTTAACTCTTCGTCGAGAAAATCATCCGTTAAACCCATTTTTGAAACCTGAGTTTCGAAATCTAAAAGAAATGATCTGTAGTCTTGGCGTTTCACTCCCCTTTTCACTTGGGGAAACGCACTTAAAACTCGCAATAGCAGTCTAACCTTTTCTTTTTCAGCAGACTGTGCATAGTCAAGTAATCTATTCATGGCATTTGTATAATGTTGATCGGAAGAGCTGAAATTAGACACAATATTTTGGAGACCCGAAATCTCTTCTACAAATGCTTTTCTATTTTTTTTACCCTTGATCATGCATTTCTTAAATCAAAAAGTTTGAATCTAAGTTATTTTACAATAATAATTTGATTAGTTTTGACGAAAAGATACTATCTATTTTCTGGAATAGTTGCAATAAAAACGGCAGTAAAGCTTATCATTAAGACAGCAGATCACGAGCCAGCTCTAAACCCGACAGTAATTTGTCAACTTCCTGTTTAGTATTATAAAAGGCAAATGACGCCCTGCATGATGCATTAATTCCCATGTGATGCATCAAAGGACCCGCACAATGTTGACCGGCCCTAACTGCAATGCCTTGCTTGTCTAGGATGGTAGAAATGTCATGAGCGTGAGCAGAGCCTTCCAAAGTAAAGGCAAAGATTGCCCCTTTCTTACTCGGCTTACCTTGTATATTTAACCAATTTAAACCTTCCAATTTTTGACGCGCGTAGAGTGTTAACTCGCTTTCATACGTTTCAATATTATCCATACCAATACTCATCATGTATTCCAAAGCGACACCAAAACCGATGGTCTGGACAATGCCTGGAGTACCAGCTTCAAACTTCATTGGTGGATCATTATAAATTACTTTATCCGTAAAAACGTCCTTAATCATATCTCCACCACCAATGAATGGTCGCATTGTTTTTTGAATTTCTTGTTTAATATAAATTGCACCTGAACCTGAGGGACCACATAATTTATGCCCCGTGATTGCGTAAAAATCACATCCTATATCTTTAACATTGACTGACATGTGAACCGCAGCTTGCGAGCCGTCTACCAAGGATACAATTCCTCGCTTTCGTGCTTCATGACATATCGTTTTGACATCAACTACAGTTCCTAAAACATTAGACATATGCGTTATTGCAACCAATTTGGTTTTATCAGAAAACTGATCAATAATAGCCTGTGGGTCGAGATTGCCACTCGCATCACAATCAACCCATTTGATTTTCACACCGAAGCGCTCACGCAAAAAATGCCAAGGAACTATGTTAGCATGATGCTCCATAATACTCAAAATGATTTCATCATCATTTTTTAGATGCCCCATTGCCCATGCATAAGCCGCAAGGTTAATGCCCTCTGTTGTTCCAGATGTGAACACTATCTCTTCTTCATGCTCAGCACGCAAAAATTTTTGTACAATAGATCGGACATTCTCATAGTTATCAGTCGCTAAATTTGAAAGATAATGGAGTCCTCTATGAACATTGGAATACTCGTTTGAATATGCGTTCGAAATAGCATCAATTACTACCTTAGGTTTTTGAGAGGAAGCACCGTTATCTAAATATACTAATTGCTTCCCGTTAACTTCCCGCGAGAGTATTGGAAATTCTGATCGTAATTTGTTTACGTTTATCATGATAACATCCTGTTTATAACACCGCCAAAAATTATGCCGGTGCCCAAAAAGGCAAATAGAGACGCTAATATAACTATAATACCGGACATCAGCAAACTCGTTAATCCATGCGCTGCCTTAACAAATGAAATAAGAATGTAGACTCCCAAAATCACAAATCCAATTTGCACAATCCCCGCAAGTGGGGCCAGAATAAATAGCACACCAACCACTATCGTTTGAAAGATTACTTGTAATACCTGGGTCCAAGCCATAACTGACAAAATCTGACCGAAATTTGCTACGCCGCCAAACCAAGCGCCACCTCTAGAAATAAAAAATGCTGCTAAGTAAGAGGATATAAGTACTATAATCGCTGTGCTGATTGGCGAAAACATTAATCCATTTGCCCGGATCTCTTCCGAAACATCAGGGTTTGGGATAAAAGCTAAAATTGTGCTTATACAAGTCGCTGCAGTCAGAACCATAGCAGCTACTGTCAAGCTCCAACCTTTCGAAAATAGAATGCTCGTTGCTTCTTCAGGATTTAAAATGCTTATTTTAGCCAGGTAATAAATCTGGTTCACTGAGCAGCACCCCCAACCTTAGCACGAACCACTGCGCAAAGGATAAAATAAGATAGAGCCATAAACCAAAAAAACCCAACAACATTTTCGGCAGTTCCGCTACCTAGGAACCCTTTTACGAGTCCGAAAAGCATCATCATTGGGGTTGCCGCAAAAAACGACCAGAAGAGACCCACTCTGATTTGTCCAGATGTCTTACCACCCCCTAATACTCTGTGCAGAAAGTACACTAATATGGCAACGCAATATAATAAAAGTGGTGCGATCAACAACCAAGCCAACAAACTTGCAGCTAAACTAGTTTGTAAATTAAAGTCCTCTAAATGCGCTTGCCGCGCAAGATACGGCCATTGCGCAACGTAAGTAAGAAAGCATGCACCCATTAAATAACCTAGAGATGTTGCCTCATTGGTTGGGCGACCATACATGAACTCAAATGCTTTTGAGGGTGATCGATAGGTATATATAAGATTTGAAACTACAGACATTATTATCGACGCCGTTCTAACCAACCACTTAAAAGCTCAAGTATAACATCTTTTAAATTATAGTTATCAATTTCGTCGACTGCCTCTGCTAAGAAGGCCATTGTAAGCATATCTATTGCAACTGGTTTCGAAATACCTCTAGACGTAAGATAAAATAAGGCGTCTTCGTCAATTGCACCAGAAGTAGAACCGTGTGAGCAGGCAACATCATCTGCGTATATTTCAAGTTCTGGCTTTGCTAAGAACTGACTGTCCTCATCCAAAAGTAACGACTGACTAATTTGATACCCATCTGTTTTCTGAGCATCTGGTTTTACAAGAATCTTCCCTTGAAATACCCCAGTAGCACCATTCCTCAAAACTTTCTTGAAAACCTGCCTACTCTCTGAGCCGACCGCATCATGAGTTACAAATACAGTATCATCGTGATGGAAATCACCGTCACCTACGCAAGCACCAGAAATATGTGCCATTGCATCGTCGCCGGCAATATTAAGGAAACACTCATTTCTAGTTAAAATACCATTTACAGTAAGAGTGAAAGACTTAAGTGTTGAACCTCTACTTAGTTCGCCAAAGATATGAGTGGCAGCTCGGCGCTCATGATCCCGACCTAGAACTCGAATATGGTTGAACTTTGCATCCTCGTTAACTTCAACTTCTAATACCTGGTTTAAACGTGCAGCAGCTGCTCCACTTTCAAGCAATGTCAACTCAGCATTGCTATCAATTTTGATGACATGGTGGAGAATTACATCTGAATATTCATCTTCATGTTCGTAAATAATGTTTATTGGGCACTCAACCCGATCCGTTACATGGATAATAAGACCTTCATTTGCATAAGCTGTGTTATAGGCGGCCAAAGGACGAGAAACAGACAGTTGACCTAACTTTTCATATCTGCCGTACAGCTCTTTAGCCCAATGCAAATCTAATTTTTTTATAGTATCTAACCGCTCTATTGAGAGACCGGAAAGTATAAATTCATCCGATTTTTCGGGAGAAAACTTACCATCAACAAAAACAATTTTAAGTGGGCTTACACTTTTAAAAATATCACTCTCATGCTCAGGTAAAAGTGATGCTTTCTCAACTATTTTATTCGTTAAGGTTTTTGGGTTTGTGTATTTCCAGTATTCATCACGAACAGTCGGCAAACCTGATTTTGCTAATCGTTCAAAAGCGTCAATGCGCGCCTTGGCACTCCAACCAGAATTTAAAACAGTTGATTTTTTAATTTCAAGTTCTGCGTCGTTATTATGCTTTGACAGTTCCATCAAGAAGCCTCGTCCAATAAGTCTGAATAACCATTATTCTCAACTTCAAGGGCTAGCTCTGGACCACCACTTTTAATAATCTTACCATCTGCCATAATGTGCACTACGTCAGGTTTGATATGATCTAATAAGCGTTGGTAATGTGTTATTACCAAAAATCCTCTTCCTTCATTACGAAGAGCGTTGACTCCGTTAGCAACTAGTTTCATTGCGTCCACATCAAGCCCTGAGTCTGTTTCATCAAGAATACAAATTTTAGGCTCAAGCATAGCCATTTGTAGAATTTCATTGCGTTTTTTTTCACCACCCGAAAATCCAACATTCACAGGCCGTTTTAACATATCAGAGTCAATTTTTAACGTAGCGGCTTTTTCTCTAACCAGACGCAAAAAATCGGTCGCGCTGATCTCATCTTCACCGCGGGCTTTCCGTTGCGCATTTAAAGCTGTTCGCAAAAACGTCATATTGCCCACGCCCGGAATTTCAATAGGATACTGGAATGCCAAAAAGAGACCAAGAGCAGCCCTTTCTTCGGGTTCCAAATCCATTATATTATCGCCATTTAACTCAACCGAGCCATCCGTCACATTATAGCCCTCTTTACCAGAAAGCACATAAGAAAGCGTGGACTTTCCAGACCCATTTGGCCCCATAATGGCGTGAACCGTACCCGCGTCCACAGTTAAATCCACTCCCTTCAAAATTTCCTTATCTTCATCTTCCAAAGAAACGTGTAAATTATTAATTTTTAACATTTTTTTCCACCATTAGTGACACAATTCGCCGTTTACTTCTGACATTGTAAATATAATCGCAATTACCCAACTGATCCCTCGAGGGATATTGCAACAAGTTGCTGAGCTTCCATCGCAAATTCCATCGGCAATGCCTGCAAAACATCTTTGCAAAAGCCATTAACCACTAAGGCTACTGCTTCTTCCTCACCCATGCCTCTTTGCCTACAATAGAAAAGCTGATCGTCATCGACTTTCGAAGTCGTGGCTTCATGTTCTACTCGAGAAGAATTATTTTTAACCTCAATGTATGGAACGGTGTGAGCACCACACTTGTCACCTATTAGAAGACTATCACATTGAGTATAATTCCTACTATTTTTTGCCCTAGGGTGCATATTAACCTGACCTCTATAGGTATTTTGAGCCACACCGGCCGAGATTCCCTTAGATACGATGCGAGACTTAGTATTTTTGCCAAGATGCAGCATCTTGGTACCAGTATCGGCCTGCTGATGATTGTTCGCGATAGCAATCGAGTAGAATTCACCCTGACTTTCATCACCCCTTAATATGCAGCTCGGGTATTTCCAAGTGACGGCCGACCCCGTTTCGACCTGCGTCCACATCACCTTTGCTCTGTCACCCCGACAGTCAGCCCTCTTTGTAACAAAGTTGTAAATGCCACCATTTCCATTTTCGTCGCCTGGAAACCAATTTTGAACGGTTGAATACTTAACTTCAGCGTCTTCTTCCACTACTATTTCAACAACTGCGGCGTGTAGCTGAGCCGTATCTCTTTTCGGCGCGGTACACCCTTCTAGGTATGAGACATATGACCCTTTATCTGCAATTATTAAAGTTCTCTCAAATTGCCCAGTATTCTCGGCATTGATACGAAAATATGTTGATAATTCCATGGGGCATTTAACTCCCGGAGGAATGTAAACAAATGAACCATCAGAGAAGACAGCACTGTTCAAAGTTGCGTAAAAATTATCAGAAACAGGAACTACTGAACCTAAATATTTTTTAACTAAGTCCGGATGTTCCTTAATAGCCTCAGAAATGGAGCAAAATATTACTCCAGCTTTCTTTAATTCAGACTTGAAAGTTGTACCTACTGAAACGCTGTCAAAAACAGCATCAACCGCAACCTTTCTCTCACCATCAGGTTTGTCTGCTGCACCTTCTACTCCAGCAAGTATCATCTGTTCTTTTAAAGGAATCCCCAGCTTCTCGTACGTTGCCAAAAGCTTAGGATCAACCTCATCGAGAGATTTTGGTTTTTCAACCATAGATTTTGGTCTTGCGTAGTAGTATTGATCCTGAAAATCAATTTCCGGATAATCTACCATAGCCCATTTAGGCTCTGTCATTTTTTTCCATCGTTCTAAAGCTTCTAATCGCCAGCTAGTCATCCATTCGGGTTCTGAATTTTTTTCCGATATCAGCTTTACAATGTCTTCATTTACGCCTTTTGGAGCATACTCCATTTCGATGTCAGTATCCCAACCATACTTGTAAGTACTGACCTCCTTTACAGCATCTATTGTTTCCTGATCGACGCCGTCTTTAACCTGTAATGTATCCCCTGCTTCCATAACCATCTCCTAATTAAGCACTTCTTCGGCTTATAAATTTCTTACCTGCTTTACAGTATGCTCCTACAAAGCCATTTATGTCTTCAATAGTTGTACTCACACCTAAACTAACCCTTAGAGCGCTTTTTGATTGTTCATCATCATAACCCATGCTTTGCAAGACAGCCGATCCCTTGACTTTTCCGCTGGAACAAGCAGATCCGGCAGATACTGCGTATCCAGCCAAATCTAACTGCATTACCTGAGTTTCACCTTGCCATCCGGCATTAATTATTAAGCTAGTATTAGGTAATCGCTTTGTCCCTCTCCCAACAAAAATAGTTTCGTTAAAAGATTCTTCAATCGAATTTTCTAGAATGTTTCTAAGTTCTTCAATACGGCTCCAAACACCTTTCTCTAAATCAACCAACGCTGCTGCAGCAGCGGCAGCCATACCTACCGCGCCGACAATATTTTCTGTCCCAGATCTTCTACCCATTTCTTGACCGCCACCAACTACTAGCGGTGACAAAGGTATATTATCCTCCAATAAAAGAGCACCAACCCCTTTTGGACCTCCAAACTTATGTGCAGAAACGATTGCTCTTTTTGCTCCTAGCCATTCGAATGAAAACGGTATTTTTCCAATTGCTTGCGTCACATCACTTAAAAAAATATCTCTGGGTAAATCTTGAATAATGCCGGTCTCCGAATTAGCCAATTGAACAGCAGACGTTAAAGGATCATCAATTAAGACTTGACCCGAACGAAAAGTACTCAAAGTTATTTCGCACAAATTCTTCACGGCATCATGTTCAACCTCAGAACACCTTATTTTATGAGCGTTTAGAGCCAACGAAGCAGCCTCTGTAGACCCAGATGTAAAGACAATAGATTGGGGCTTACAGCCAAGTGAGCCAGCAAGACTATCTCGAGCATTTTCTAACAAAGATTTCGCCATGCGACCCTCAAAGTGAACAGATGAAGGATTACCTAAAACATTCATCGCATCAAGCATTGCCCTGCTCGCTTCTGGTCTCAAATCGGTAGTAGAATTATGATCTAAATATACTCTTTGCATTGTATCACATCAAATAAAGCACACACTTAGAGAGATCTATAAATCAATCTGCTGGTTCTACGATAGAGATTAGGTCTGGAACAGCTGGGCAAGGAGCCAATTCATTTTCAATTACATCTGAAAGTCTCGTTTGATGTAAAAATACATAAACATGTGCACTTAAACCCTCCCATAGCCTATTGGACAAAGACTGTGCTTTACTGCCAGAAACAGCGCCCTTGGCCCCTGCTCCGGTATGCAAAGCGTTCAACGACTCATCAACCGCCTCTAACACATCTGAAACTCTAATTTCATGAACAGTTTTACCCAATTTGTAACCACCGCCGGGACCGCGAGAAGCAATAACTAACTCTGCCCGTCGAAGTTTTACGAATAGTTGTTCAAGATAGGCTAAGGAAATCTTCTGCCTCTTAGAAATATCTGACAGAGTTACTAAGTCAGAACCACCGTGGAGAGCAATATCGCATAATGCTACCATCGCGTAACGCCCTTTCGTGCTTAGCTTCATCGACCGGCCTTTCTAAATTCATTGACGTTAACTCAAACAACGCTTAAGTGCACTGTAAGATGGCGCATCAGTCTAGTTTAGAATAATTCTAAAGTTTATGCCGAACACTGTCAACGTAATAGAACGCTTATTTGGAGTATTAGTGTATGCCTGAGGTAATTTTTCCCGGACCTGAAGGGCGTCTCGAGGGACGTTACCACCCACAAAAGGATAGGGATGCCCCAATCGCTATTGTATTGCACCCTCACCCACAGTTTGGGGGCACGATGAACAATAAGCTTGTCTATAACTTGCACTATACATTTTACAATATGGGTTTTACGGTCTTAAGATTTAACTTCAGAGGCGTTGGCCGTTCTCAGGGAGAATATGACCAAGGCGTGGGAGAGTTATCGGACGCAGCCTCTGCCCTAGACTACTTGCAGTCAATGAATAACAATTCGAAACATTGCTGGGTTGCTGGATTTAGTTTCGGTGCATGGATAGGGATGCAATTATTAATGCGCAGACCTGAAATAACTGGTTTTATATCAGTGTCTCCGCCCGCAAACATGTATGATTTTTCTTTTCTAGCTCCCTGCCCATCCTCAGGGATGATTATAAACGGCGCAGCTGACAGAATTGCCCCACCTGCAGCAACTGTTGAGCTAGTCGAAAAACTAAGAGAACAGCGCGGTATTACAGTAACGCATAATGAAATGGAGGGAGCAGGCCATTTCTTTGAAGATCCTTATATGGACGAAATGTTAGACACAGTAACCTCGTACGTTAAAAGACGTTTAACTGAGACTACACGTTGATCTATCTAAAAAATTGACAGGCTTATTGCTTAATTTTTAGCCTGAGCCAATTTGGCTAGATCTTTCGCCAAATTGAAAGAGCCTCTAATTCGATCACGATCTTTTGCCCAACTTCGAATAACCACCAGTTTGTTATCACGAATTTTTGCATAACCATTTTCGTTATCTATAAATGCAACCAAACCTGAAGGTGATTTAAATTTGTTATTGTAAAATTGAATAGTTGCTCCCTTCGGACCGCCATCAAATTTAGAAATTTGAGCCCTTTTACACATCGCTTTTATTCTAACAACCAGAAGCAATGTATTCACCTCTCTAGGTAACTCCCCAAATCGATCAATAAGTTCTGCAGCAAATCCTTCAAGTTCAACTTTTGAAGTCAAACCTGATAATCTACGATACAATCCAAGTCTTGTATCAAGATCTGAAACATATTTGTCAGGGATTAAAACCGGCACACCCAAATTTATTTGCGGTGCCCAATTATCGTCAAAATCCGACAAACCCTCGAGTTTACCAGATCTCATTTTACTGAGAGCATCTTCCAACATAGACTGGTACAGTTCATAGCCAACTTCGCGTATTTGACCTGATTGTTCGTTACCCAGCAAGTTGCCTGCTCCTCTAATATCTAAGTCTTGACTAGCTAGAGTAAAACCAGCTCCCAATGTGCTTAAAGACGCTATTACCTTCAATCTTTTTTCTGCTTCAGTTGTAAGTTTTTTTCTGGGCTTTGTGGTTAAAAATGCAAATGCTCTGGTTTTAGAACGACCTATTCTACCCCGGATCTGGTATAATTGAGCCAGCCCAAACATATCAGCATTACTTACAATTAAAGTATTAGCTCTTGGAATATCTAACCCAGATTCCACAATTGAAGTTGCGACTAGAACATCAAACTTTCCATCATAAAATTTGTTCATTCGTTCATCTAACTCTGATGAAGACATCTGGCCGTGAACCTTAGTAAATCTTATTTCTGGCACTTGCGCCGTAAGAAAATTTTCTATTTCTTGTAAATCAGATATGCGCGGAGCAACAAAAAAAGACTGGCCACCTCTGTAGTGTTCTCTAAGTAAAGCCTCCCTTACAACTATGGCATCGAATTCACTTACATAAGTTCTAATTGCAAGCCGATCGACTGGTGGTGTCCCAATAATTGAAAGATCGCGAACTCCCGAAAGTGATAACTGTAAAGTCCTGGGTATAGGAGTAGCCGTCAGTGTTAGAACGTGAATGTCAGATTTTAGTTGCTTTAATCGCTCTTTATGTCGCACGCCAAAATGCTGCTCTTCGTCAATTATCAGCAAACCAAGATTTTTGAATTTCACAGAGTTTGCCAGAACAGCATGTGTCCCTATTACTATGTCAGCATGGCCCTCCGTAAGTTCCTTTCTAGTTCGCTCATTCTCTTTTAAATTTTCAAACCTACTCAATCCGCGAACTTCAACAGGGAAGCCCCTGAACCTCTCTTCAAAACTCCTTTTGTGCTGTCGGGCAAGCAGTGTAGTCGGTGCGATCAATGCAACCTGGAAACCAGACATAGCAGCGACAAAAGCTGCCCGCATCGCTATCTCAGTTTTACCAAACCCTACATCGCCACAAATCAACCGATCCATTGGCTTGCCAGATCCAAGATCACTAATTACTTCTTTTACCGCCACCAATTGGTCATCTGTTTCTTCATATGGAAATCTTGCAGCAAAAGCCTCCCACATGCCACTAACAGGTTCACATATTTGACCACGACGCAGCGATCTCTCTGCTGCTACACGAATAAGTTTTTCGGCTATGTCTTTTATTCGGTCCTTCAATTTGGATTTTTTAGCTTGCCAGGCTCCGCTTCCTAATCGATCCAAAAGGCCCTCATCGTGGCCATAGGATGTTAAAAGTTCTATGTTTTCGACTGGCAAATAAAGTCTAGAATTCTCAGCATATTCGATCAGCAAACATTCATGTGCAGCCGCACCGATATCTAACACTTCTAAACCCATGTAGCGGCCAACGCCGTGATCAATATGAACAACAAGCCCACCAATAGAGAGACTTTGAGCGTCTGTAAGAAAATTTTCTGGTCTTCTCTTTTTCGGCCTCCTTATTAACCTCTCACCTAAAATGTCCTGCTCTGATATCACTGTAAATTCAGGAGTTTGAAAACCTTGATCTAGTGGCCAAACGCTCATGTGTACGACGGGGCTCGTAACCATACTCCAGTTTGACACGGCTACTGGCCGATCAAGCCCCTCATCTGTTAAAAGTCCTGATAGCCGCTCCAGCGATCCTTCCGAATAGGATGCAATTAGTACTGGCCCATACTGCAATCTAGTTTTCAAATGATCAGCCAAACTGCTAAAGAGATTAAGATTATTAGATTGCCTCTCAGGCGCAAAATTCCTTCCAGCCCGCCCGCCCGAGTCTATAATGTTCGGCCCCAAAGGTTGTGGAAGAGGATCAAAAATCAAGGTTCGACGCGTTTTAATCAAATTGACCCAATCAGCCTCATCGAGATACAATGCTGTGGGTTTTAATGGCTTGTATGCGTAGTCTTTTGTGGGCTTATTATCATTTGCAAAATTCCTGGCCTCATATTGATCAGCCACTAACTTGCAACGTGAAGAGAGATCCGTTTCGAGACTCTTGTACATCGTTACTGTTGCCGAGGGAAAATAAGAAAAGAAAGTATCAAGTTTTTCATAGAATAAAGGTAGCCAATGTTCTAGACCTTGATACTTCCGACCCGCACTAACAGACTCATACAAAGGGTCATTACTCAGAGATGATCCGAATTCAGCTCTGTAAGATTGCCTAAAATTTCTAATAGAAAATTCATCAAGAACAACTTCTGAAACGGGTGCTAATTCAATTTCATGCAGTTTTTTAATTGTCAGTTGAGTTTCTGGATCGAAAAGACGAGCACCATCCAAAATTGTTCCAAAAAGATCTAAGCGAACTGGGTTCGAATATCTTGGAGGAAATATATCAATAATTCCTCCACGAATTGCATATTCACCAGCCTCCCTAACTGTCGAGGATTTGGTGAAACCCATCCTCACAAGAAATTCTCTTAAATTACTTTCATTAATATTTCGCCCCACCACTGCTTTGAAACCATAACTTTTAACTACGGAACTACACGGCACTTTCTGTAAAACAGCGTTTAAAGTGGTTAAAACAACATACTCTTTGGCTATATTATTTGCAAATTTAGAAAGTATTCCCATTCTGGCCGATGATATCTCTAAGTTTGGAGAAACCCGATCATAGGGTAAACAATCCCAACTGGGAAACTCGAAAACCGCAAGGTCAGGTTGAAAAAATTTAAGCGCATCGCTCATAGCGCGCATGCGTTTGTCATCTCTAGCGATATGAATCACTGAGTTTCCTTGATGCTTTATTTCATTCAAAATTATTTTGGCATCGTACCCTTCTGGGGTGCCGCTCACCAGTATTTCAGTAGACATCAGGAGGTTTGGCCACTTATAGTTTGGTATACATTATTGTTATCTTGCATTGTCGACGCGCAATAGCGGATCTTAAAATAGTGTAATTTCAAATAGTTTGATGCTTGATAATTGTAAATATAAACCAGCAAAAAATAGTAATTAAGGATAAAAATCCTAAAATTTTTGTTTTCCGCCTGTGTAAAAAAATTTGAACATGTAATTCTGAGGGCGTTAATTGTTGTTTAACAAACTTTTTTGCTAAATTTAACCTAAAGTGGATTAAGGCTATAATTGGAACAAATACGAACAGTGATAATTGTAAGAATTCACTCTCATAAAGAAATCCTGTTAGTGCGATAAAAGTGATTAAAAAAGCAATAAGCAAGATGTAACACCAATGGTTCAGAATTCGATACTTTTTAGTGAAATGAGCAGCAATAAATCGTGTAAAACGGCAAAGATCTGCTAGTTCGTCTTCATTATTTGATGCGATAAACCAGGCTCTATAAGGTACACCAAACACATTGCTCATTGAAAAGTACCAGATCATAGCTAAAAATAACCAAAACCAAATGGAACTGACTGATGTTAAAAAAAAATATTCAAATGGCACCGTTTATATCCGTTTATAGTATTCATCAAATAAAGTGTATGTTACCCAAAAGACAAGTTAACTGTTAAGATATTTAATCAAGCTTGTTACGAGTCCCAAAGCGTGACACTTTTCAGGAACTAAGTTTAAGAGAGGACCTATGAATGCATCTTCGACAGACACCTTATCCTAAAACTCGACATAGACGTTTAAGAAAATCTCCTGAAATTAGAGGCTTATCGCGAGAAAATAAACTTAGTGTTGAGGATTTGATTTGGCCAATATTTGTTTGCGAGGGTAAAAACCTTGAGGTCCCCGTCGAGTCTATGCCGGGCGTTTTTAGATATAGTGTAGACCTTTTAGTCGAAAAAGCTAAACTTGCAGCAGATTTGGGTATTCCTGCTATATGTATATTTCCATACACAGATCCAAAGCTCAAAACCAAGGACTGTGCTGAAGCTTGGAATCCAGAAAACCTATCCAATAAGGCCACGAGGGCAATAAAGAAGGCGGTACCAAATATAGCTGTAATGACTGATGTCGCTTTGGATCCATATAGTATAGACGGACATGATGGGTTTGTAGAAAATGGTCGTATCGTTAACGATAAAACCGTTGAGGCGTTAGTAAAACAGGCACTATCTCAAGCAAAAGCAGGCGCAGATATAATCGGCCCGTCAGACATGATGGATGGGAGAATTTCAGCGATACGGACTGCTTTAGAAACGGAAGGATTTCATGATGTAATTTTACTTTCTTATGCTGCCAAATATGCAAGTGGTTTTTATGGCCCATTCAGAGATGCAGTTGGTGCTTCCGGGGCACTCAAGGGAGATAAAAGCACCTATCAAATGGATCCAGCCAACGGAGAAGAAGCACTCCGAACAATAGCGCGAGATCTTGATGAAGGCGCAGACATGATTATGATTAAACCTGGAATGCCTTACTTGGACATTTGTAGGCGAGCAAAGGATATGTTTGGAGCTCCAACATTTGCTTACCAAGTTTCAGGAGAGTATTCGATGCTTCAAGCGGCCATAAAGAATGGTTGGCTCAACGGGAATAAGGTTATTATGGAAAGTCTATACTGCTTCAAAAGAGCAGGATGTGATGGTATTTTGACTTATTTTGCCCCAATAGCTGCCAAAGAGCTTAATAATTAACACTACATCTAGCGTCGAGACCTAAGTACTGCTATAATATGTTCCGTGGGTACATTTGGAGCAGTAAATAAATGAAAAATATAACACGTAGAAACGCACTAATACTGGGATTGTTGTCAGCAACAATCAGCGCTTGTTCTCTACGACCATTTAGTGGATCACGTGACCGACAAGATGGTGCTGATAAAATAGACGCACGTGTTTTGCAAACAATTCAGCAAATGCAGGCGGAATTCCCAGAAACTTTAGAGTTAAAAAATCAAGCAGCAGGAATGCTTATAATGCCATTGATTACCGAGGGAGGCTTTGGTTTCGGTGTTGGGTATGGACGAGGTGCGCTGTTAATTAACGAAGCGACGGTTGATTATTATTCTGCAGCTAATGCAAGCTACGGGTTGCAAATTGGAGCAAGTCAATACGCTCATGTTCTATTTTTCATGACAGAAAGCGCATTGAACGAATTTAGAAATTCTAGTGGATGGTCAGCTGGAGGTGACATTGAGTACGCATACAGGCGATCAGGAGAAAGTTTCAGAGCCAATACAACAGAAGCAAACTCACCAATCATCGGCTTGGTTTTTGGTGAGGCCGGCTTCAAAATTGGAGCAACTATTGAAGGCACAAAGTATACAAAAATAATACCGTGACAAATTTTATAGCCTTTTGATCACAGCAAAAGAGTAGAGTTTAACATTGATCAAGATCGATATTAAAGAAGATGAATTTGTAACTAGCATGCTAAATTTACTGATGGCCTTTACATATAAAAAAGTGGAAAAAACTTGACCGACGAGACTCAAAATACAGATACCTCAACCGATGATGAAAAGCCTATCAGCATCTATCACGGTCCTAGCGTTTCAATAACGAAGGAACTGAAAACGTCGTATTTGGATTATGCGATGAGTGTTATCGTTAGTCGTGCGATACCTGACCTGCGAGACGGCTTAAAACCGGTACATAGACGCATTTTATACGCAATGCACGATAGTGGTAACACACACGACAAAGGTTATCGAAAGTCTGCCCGTCCCGTTGGTGACGTTATGGGTAAGTTCCACCCTCATGGAGATAGTGCGATTTATGACGCACTTGTCCGGATGGCCCAACCTTTTTCTATGTCTCTTCCGCTATTAGACGGACAAGGTAATTTTGGATCAATGGACGGAGATAATCCTGCCGCAATGCGATACACAGAAGTTCGCATGGATAAACCCGCAAGTTTTCTACTCGCAGACATTGAAAAAGATACTGTTGATTTTCAAGATAATTATGACGGAAAAGATAGAGAACCAACGGTTTTACCAGCCCGATATCCAAATATGTTGGTTAATGGAGCTGGGGGAATCGCGGTTGGGATGGCTACCAATATTCCACCACATAATCTTGGTGAAGTGATCAATGCTACATTGGCTTTGATTGAAAACCCAGACTTAACTAGTGAAAACCTTGTAGAGTTTGTACCTGGCCCCGATTTTCCAACAGGAGGCATAATTCTTGGCAGAACTGGCGCACGGAAAGCTTACACTGACGGTCGTGGCAGTGTCTTAATACGGGCAAAAACTAAAATAGAGGAAATTAAAAAGGACCGTTATGCAATAATTGTGGATGAGATCCCGTACCAAGTCAATAAAGCGTCAATGATTGAAAAAATAGCTGAACAGGTTAGGGAAAAGAAAATTGAAGGGATTTCCCATGTACAAGATGAAAGCGATCGAAATGGTGTGCGTGTCGTTATTGAACTAAAGCGTGATGCTACGCCCGATGTAGTATTAAACCAGTTATTTAGATTTACGCCCCTGCAAACATCCTTTGGTTGCAACATGCTAGCTCTCAATGGCGGCCGCCCGGAACAACTCACACTACGAACATTTCTAACGAATTTTATCGCATTTCGTGAGGAGGTAGTTGCTCGAAGGACTGCATTTGAATTGAGGAAGGCCCGAGAGCGAAGCCATATTCTTTGTGGGCTGGCAGTTACGGTTTCTAATGTTGACGAAATAGTTGCAACTATAAGAGCGTCATCCGACGCATCAGAAGCGCGTGAAAAGTTAATGCAACGAAGTTGGCCAGCTAACGAAATTCAAGAATATATTGCCTTGATTGATGATCCAACACACAAAATAAATGATGATGGAACCTATAATTTATCAGAAGCTCAAGTCAGAGCTATTTTAGAGCTTCGCCTGCAACGTCTCACGCAGATCGGCGTGAAGGAAGTTACAGATGAATTGGAGGCGTTATCTTCGAAAATAAAGGAATACCTAGAAATACTCGCATCAAGATCAAAAATAATGGCGATAATATCATCTGAGCTCAATGAAGTAAAAGATCAGTTTTCCACAAATCGCAGAACTGAAATAATCGATTGGGCTGGCGATATGGAGGATGAAGACCTGATTGAGCGAGAAGACATGGTCGTTACTATTACATCTGGCGGCTATATAAAAAGAACGCCCTTGGCAGATTTTAGAGCTCAAAGACGCGGTGGCAAAGGTCTAGCTGGAATGCAAACAAAAGATGAAGATGTTGTGACTACTTTGTTTGTAGCAAATACGCATACGCAGCTATTATTTTTCTCTACTGATGGAATGGCTTACAAGCTTAAGACTTGGAGATTACCACTCGGTGCCCGCACTGCCAAAGGAAAAGCAATTGTTAACATTTTACCAATACAAGCAGGCGTTTCTATAGCAGCAGTAATGCCCGTAGATGCACCAGAGGAAGAATGGGAAAAGCTTCAAATAATTTTTTCCACGTCTTCAGGCGATGTTAGAAGAAATGCACTGTCAGATTTTACAAATGTTAGATCAAATGGAAAGATCGCAATGGATCTTCCAGAAGATATAACATTGGTTAATGCTAGGATTGCAAATGAAGATGATGATGTGATGTTGGTTACAGATAGTGGCCGGGCTATTAGATTTTCAACTACGGCTGTGAGAGTATTTAAAGGAAGAAAGTCTACAGGCGTAAGGGGGATTAAACTTCTGGGAGATGACAAAGTAGTTTCGATGTCAATAATTCGGCATTTTGAGGCTTCACCAGACGAACGATCTGCATATCTAAAAATGAGGAGAGCAGTGGCAGTAATGTCAGATGATGCAGTGGGCTCACCAGAAGAAGAAGACGAGGAAATTAATGCCAACGCAACAATAACACCGGAAAGATATGCAGAGATGTCAGCTGCTGAAAATTTAATACTTACTATAACCGCAAATGGGTCGGGTAAACTTTCATCAAGCCATGATTACCCTGTTAGAGGTAGAGGGGGTATGGGTGTATCGGCGATAGATAAAAAAATGCGAGGCGGTCTTTTGGTTGCCAGTTTTCCAGTAGAAATAGAGGACCAAATTATGCTCGCTACATCAAATGGACAATCAATCCGTGTGCCAGTAGAAGGGATTTCGTTTCGCTCTCGTTCTGCCGGGGGGGTAAAAGTATTCAACACTGGCGAAGAGGAACAAGTAGTGTCGGTCGCTTGGATTGCCGAAAAGGGAGAAGATGCTGACGAAAACGAACTAGAAGCAGAAGACCCTACCTAAGAAAACAAACAAAAAAGATTTACAAGTTCGGAAAAGTTATCCTAAACAGTAAATTGAACTGTATTTTTTCTCGATATAGGAGATTAGCGGTTTCGCAGTTATTTCAAATCCACTAGCGTCTCTGATTAACTCAATTGGCGAGTACAACGAACCATGCTGATGCACTGAGCTTGAAAGCCATTCGGTAGCTTCTGATAAATTACCAATTTTTAAATTTTTGTTTAATGAAGGCAGTTGATTTTGCATAGCTTCAAACAAACATCCAGCATAAACATTACCTAACGAGTAGGTAGGGAAATAACCGAAAAGCCCCTCAGACCAATGTACGTCCTGCAAAACACCATCACTGGGGTATTTTATGGATAATCCAAAATCCTTTTCAAACTCCTCGTTCCAGACATATTCAAGATCATCAGCATTCAGGTGACCATCAATTAACCATTTTTCGAGCCTATACCTCAATAGGATATGGAGATTATATTGTAATTCATCTGATTCAGTTCTTATAAAACCGTTTTTAACAGAGTTGATAGATTTATAAAAAGAAGCACTGTCCTCAATGCCAATATCACCAAAATAATCCAAAAACTTTTTAAATAGCCATTCAGAGAACGCTTCAGATCGACCAAGCTGGTTTTCCATAATTCGGCTCTGGCTTTCATGAACGCCCATCGACACACCTCGACCAATACTGGAAAAGTTATATTCTTTTTCAATGTTTTGCTCATACAAGGCATGTCCAACTTCATGAATGGTAGAATATATACTACCCAAAGGATCATTTACATCAAAGCGTGTGGTGATCCTTACATCATTACCACTGCCTGAACAAAAAGGATGAACAGCAGTATCTATGCGCCCTCTCGAGAAATCATATCCAAAAGTAGCAGCAACTTCGTTACATAATGCCCTCTGATTATCTACAGGAAAATGGCCATTTATTTCTTGGACAGGTGGTCGATCAAGCACTTGAGCCCTCAAGTCGACTAGCGCCGGTCTCAGTGTATCAAAAATAGTATCAATATAATCAGATTTTATATCTGGTTCATAGTTTTGCAACAAAGCATCATACCTTGATAAATCAGTATCCTGCCTGATTGAATCAGCTTCTTCTTTTCGGAGTTCCAATACTTTGGAAAATTGTGGCAAAAATCTTTGAAAATCGTTATTTTTCCGAGCATCAACCCATACAGAATGAGCTAGAGTAGTGTGCTTTGCCAAGGCTCCAATCAAGTCATTTGGGACGCTAAGAGCACGTTTTAACTCTTTTTTCATTAAAGAAATTTGTCTCGATTCATTTTTTGACAAATTTTCTATCTTGATGGAGTTTAGTAAATCTGAAAATTCATTAGATGTCTGTCGCTTATGTGCAATAACCATTAGACATGCTTGTTCTTCTGCTCTATCAACCAATGCACCAGAGGGCATAATAGCCTCCTGATCCCAGCTATTTCTCTCAATAACTTTATTTAAGGCTATAGTAATTTTGTTAAACTCAAATAATTTATCAAGGGCACTAGAAGTTTTATTCAAATCTAATTTTTCCGTCTAATTTATTGATTGTTGAGGTGGATAAGCTGCTAAAAAACGAGCTCTCATGACAACATACCACAGAACAATTGCACCAAATTGATGAAAAATGGCAATATGCCACGGCGCCGAGTACATTACCGTGATAATCCCAATCAACATTTGCAGGAACATAAATAAAATAACAACATTAAAAGCTTGTCGTATTTTAAAATTCCCAGATTTCCGTGCATTATACCAAACGAATATTCCAAATAGAAATAAAATGTATCCGGACATCCTATGCATGAACTGAACTAATCCGTCATCTTCAAAAAAGTTTCTCCAGACGGGTTCCAATGCAAATAGATCCGGCGGCAAAAATCCACCAGCCATTAAAGGCCAATCAACATAGTTTCTTCCAGCATCAATCCCAGCCACCAAAGCGCCAATTAAAATCTGCAAGAAAACAAAATGCATCAATCCTGTACTTTTACCAAAAATTGACTGGTCTCTTGTTCTTTGACGCGCAAGTATTTCGGCTTCAGATAAGCTCATCATGAAAATGTACCAAAGAATAAAACCTAATATGATAAAAGCTAGACCCAAATGGGTGGCGAGGCGATAGCTTGCTACATCAAGCATATTTTCCGAGAGACCGGAGGATACCATCCACCATCCTATTGCGCCTTGAAAACCACCTAATATACCCAGCAATAATAAACGTATTGTCCAACCGTTTGGAATCTTTTTTGACAGTAAAAACCAAGAAAACCCCACAAGCCAAACTAACCCAATAATTCTTCCAAGCTGACGATGCCCCCACTCCCACCAATATATTACTTTAAATTCACTCAAAGACATTCCAGAATTCTGCAATCTATACTCAGGAATAAGCTTGTATTTCTCAAACTCAGTATCCCATGCTTGTTCAGAAATGGGAGGGAGCGCCCCTAAGATTGGTTTCCATTCCGTAATTGAAAGCCCACTATCAGTTAAGCGGGTCAAGCCTCCAACTAAGATCATAAAAACTAATAAAATGAATAAACAGATCAACCAAGATCTCACATGTCTTCGATCTGAAATATGTTCAGACTGCTCGATTATTCCAGTTTTAATCTCTGAATTAGAAACTTTTGTTTCAGACCCAGAAACTTCTTCAAATATATTACGCTTGGATCCCATCTTTTTTCCCAAAATCTGCACCGCTAGTAAAGTTGATCTTAATGATAATACTCTACTTCTTTATTACAAATTGCGTGACTTTAACAAGTGACGCAAAATTCCGTGAAACGCTCGTACATCAGACACGGTCAACGGCAACCTTGACCAAATATTTCTTAGACTACTCTTCATTGAGATAGCTTTTTCTTCAGGAAAGAAAAAACCAATTTTGTCTAATTCAGTTTCATACTGCTGGGAGAGTTTTTCAATCTCCATGATTGAAGCCATTTCGGTTTTTTTCTCATAAGAAAAATTCTCTGCTTGACTGTGCTGGGCTAAGAACCATTCATAAGATAAAAGCAATACACTTTGCGCAAGGTTTATAGATGAAAAGTTGGGGTTGACCGGTACGGTAATCAATGCATTTGATCGGACTACCTCCTTATTCTCTAATCCAGCTCTTTCAGGGCCGAAAATAATACCAACGTTGTCTCCCTCTGAAATTTTTTCTGAAGCTATTATCATCGCTTCCTTTGGGCCATAAACGGGTTTGGTGATATCACGGTTCCTTGCAGTTGTTGCAAATACATAATGACAATCGCTTACCGCATCATTGAACACCGGAAAATGTCTTGCGTGGTCTAGTATTCTACCCGCTCCAGAGGCCGTCGCTACGGCACTTTGACTCGGCCAGCCATCCCTTGCAGCAACAATTCTCATATTTTCCAATCCAAAATTTAACATTGCCCTCGCTGCTGATCCAATATTTTCACCCATTTGCGGCTTTACCAAAATTATTACTGGTTGTTTGTTACTTGCATGCATATTTTAAATCCTGTTCTTATCAAAAGATTTAGGATAGAAGTGTACAGATTAAAACCTTTATATTCCCGCAAATTTTGAATTTTAAGACGAATGCCAATTAGTAAAAAAATAAACCATAATAATCCAAAAATATATTTGATTACACCCTCTGAATTTGAACTAAGGATCTTTTCAGAAACATTGAAACGAATTCTGGATAATCATGAGGTGGCATGCATTCGCTTGGAGCAGTCATCGAGAGATGAACTGCTTATTGGTAAATCAGCAGACACTTTACGAGAGATTTGTCATAAGCGTGACATACCAATTATTATAGATAGCCATTTTATGTTAGTTGAAAAATTCGGGCTTGATGGAGTGCATTTAAAGGATGGCTCTAAATCGGTTCGAACTGCCAGAAAAGTTCTTGGTAAAGATCTCATAGTTGGAGCTTACTGTTTTCAATCTAAACATCATGGAATTAATGCTACAGAAGCTAGCGCCGATTATGTTAGTTTTGGCCCTATGTCTGGAGATTTGGGAGATGGGAAACATGCCGACCCTGACTTGTTCACATGGTGGAGTGAAATGATAGAATTTCCTGTAATTGCAGAAAATGGCCTGACCTCGCAGCTGGTTAGACAAATACAGAATAACACGGATTTTTTTGCGTTTAGAGAGGAAATTTGGAATACAGAGAACCCATCCAAAGCTCTAGAAAAAATTTTAAATAAAACCTGATTTAATCAAACTCATCAAACTTACCGTGGTGTACATGGCCACTCCTGACGTCTGATTCCAATAGTTTTGCCAGTTGCTTTCGGTTTTGCTGATCGGCAATCGCTCGAGGCTTATGGAATATTAGTTCTATCCATCCTTGCTTGGCACTTGCGAGTGTGTGTACTAAATGAGCACCAAAACTCATTTCTCCCCACCAACCGTAAAACCATGGATTTGAGCCCATAGGTGCATGATAAATCACGGTAACTGGTTGAATAAATAAGTTTCGAGGCACATTAGTTTCAAAAAAAGCCGCAAATAGACTGCTTTTGAATGGCAGTACACGTAAACTGTCCGTTGAGGTACCCTCAGGAAAAAACAATAGTTTCTGACCAGCTAGCAATCTTTCAGTGAAGATATTTTTTTGCTTATGAGCTTGAAGTGCTTTTCTTTGGATAAATACTGTGCCAGTAGCTCTGGCCAACCAGCCTATTCCTGGCCAATTCGCAACCTCAGATTTCGCTACAAAATAAATTTTCTGTGTCGCGTTTAAAGCAAAAATATCAAGCCAAGATGAGTGATTAGCAACTACCGCTCCTCTCTCCTTCATGGGGAAACCTTCCACAGTTATTGAAATACCCAGAAGAAATAAAGATGTCTTGCATACGAGCTGCGTAACATATTGTGTGAGCGGCCGCCGAGAGCCCAGAAATGGATATTCAAAAATACGTAAAATTGTGTGAAGGATTAGCCCACCAAAAACAACGATGGCAACTGGAATACCACGCAAAAGAACGAGTACCCAGTTGACCAATAAAAGCTCTCCAGCTGTTGGTTCTTTTCTGCCTCGCCACGAAGTACTCATCGAAAATAAGTTTCTTTTCTATATGCGGACAGCTTTTTCAAATTCGCCCTCTCAATATCAAGAACCATACATACATCTATTGTATTGAATGCGTGATCTATATAAGCGTCTTTACCAACAAAGCCACCGATCCGAAGATACGCTTTTATTAATGATGGAATTTGCTTCATAGCAGCGACACGGTCGACTTTATGCATATCAACTAAATCCATCCTTTGCTTGTTTGGTGATTTTGCCGTTACCATCAGATCCGGCGGAGCAAGATATTTACTATGAAGTAAACTTAACGAAGGCGCAATTTTTGACGGATTAGTTCCATGAAAACTTGCAACGCCAAACAAAATTTCAATACCATTTTGGTACACATACTCTGTCAGCCCAGTCCACAGATGCGTCAGAGCTGTTCCTCCACGATAGGACTTATGAACGCAAGACCGTCCCAATTCCATAATTTTTCTGCCCGAATTCTTTAACTTTTTTAGATCGTACTCTTCCTGTGAATAGTACTCCGCACATATTGGAAGCTTATGGTCTGGTAACAAGCGATAAACACCAACAACTCCCATATTTATTTCCCGTTTATTGTGGTCAAATAAAAGTAGATGATCAAAATATTCATCAAACTTGTCGCTTTCTAAACGAGCATTATGATCAACTAGGTCAGAAGTTGCTCCCATCTCTTCAATAAAAACCTCGTACCGTAGTCGTTGAGCTGCTTTAATTTCATTCAAATTGCGAGCGAGCCGTACCGTGAAGTTATCAAAACTGTATTTGTCCCACATCAAAAATAATACATCTTTCAACTTATAGAAAGGGCGCTTAGAACTATTTATAAGCACACAATATTAGCAGTCAATTTACCATTTCCAACGCAATTAAGGATCCATCGATAACTAACTTTCCCATATCTTCAAAATTCACTGTAACTTTATTGCCTATTTTTGATTGCACTTGGCCGTTTCCCCACTCGGGTGCGTTTGGATTGAAAACAATGGCTCCAGGCTCTAGAAAAGGGTTTAAATCAATATTCTCTTTAACCATATCTTGCTTCCAAACATTTTTAAGATTTCAGATCAACAAATCACGATGTAAATATAGAGCCAAAATAAAACTCATAAAAACAATTGACACTATTTTTAATCACGGACGGCACCATTACCTTCAACTAAGTATTTAAAAGAAGTTAACTGGTTTACACCCACCGGTCCTCTTGCATGCATTTTGCCAGTTGCAATCCCAATTTCGGCTCCTAAACCAAACTCCCCACCATCAGCGAACTGAGTAGACGCGTTGCACATAACTATTGCACTATCTATTTTCGAAAAGAAAAGATCTTTTGCAGAAATATCCTCAGTAATTATACAATCCGTATGACTTGAAGAATACATGGTAATATGTTGAATTGCCTCACTTATATCCTTTACCTGTTTGACAGCCATGATAGGGGCAAGATATTCTCTCCCCCAATCGCCGTCCGTCGCTAACTTTATACCATTTATTTTAGAAAACTCTGGGCTAACTCTCAATTCAACGTCGTGCTGACCAAGTGAGTTTATTATTTCAACACCCAATTCTTGAGATATATCTTGATGAAGTAACAGGCATTCAGCAGCACCACAGATACCGTACCTTCTTGTTTTTGCATTCAAAACAACATCTAAGGCCTTTTTTGCATCTGCCATCTTATCAACATAGATATGAACGACTCCCTCCAAATGGGCAAAAACAGGAACCCGAGCCTCTTCTTGAACTAAACCAACAAGACCTTTTCCACCACGAGGCACTATAACATCGACAAATTCCGTCATGCGTAGCAAATATTTTACGGCTTCACGATCTTGAGTAGGCACCATTTGAATCGATGAGACGGGTAAGTTTGCCAGTTGCAAACCATAGAGTAGACAGTCAAAAATTGCTTTTGACGAATAAGAGCTCTCAGATCCCCCTCTAAGGATCGTTGCGTTGCCCGCCATTAAACACAAAGCACCAGCATCTGCTGTTACATTCGGCCTACTTTCATAAATTACCCCAATAACTCCAAGGGGAGTCGTTACACGCCTGATTTTGAGACCAGATGGCCGCTCCCATTGGCTTAAAACCTTGCCAAGTGGATCTGGTAACTCAGAGATAGCTTGAAGACTGCTTGCAATGGACTCAACGCGCGTTCTGTCTAAATATAGACGATCTAACATTGCATAGTCCAATCCTTGGTCGCGCGCATTCGACATGTCAATTTCATTTGCTGATAAAATTAAGTCGATTTGATTTGAGATAGACTTCGCACACTCTGAAACGGCCAAGGACCGCTGTTCAAACGTCGAAAAAGCAAGAGTTTCCGCAGCGGCCCTAGCCTGCGAGCCTAAAAGTTGCATTTGCTTATCAATACTAGCCATAGAAACTTCTCCGATTAAAAAGCAATATTATCGCGATGCACAATAACGCCTCGACCAGCATATCCAAGAATTTCTTCTATTTCACTAGTCTGATGACCAATTATAGAACTCGCCTCATCACTAGAATACGCACATAATCCAAGCCCCAACACTTCACCCTTCATATTCAAAATTGACACGGCATCACCTCTTTCAAAGTCCTTTCGCACAACTAAAACTCCAGCCGGTAAAAGGCTTTTACCAGAAAAAAGCGCATTGACCGCACCTTCATCAATTACTAATTCACCAACGGGCTTCATTGTTGATATCCATTTTTTTCGAGCCGTTTGAGGATCCTTAATCTGTGCTTTAAATAGTGTCTTTTTATTTATATTGCCCATTGAAGAAATAGGATTAGAATCTGTTCCCTTTGTAATAATCATATCGCAACCAGCAGCTGTAGCAATTTTTGCAGCTAACAACTTAGTTTTCATACCTCCTTTTGAGACCTTCGACTTTGTATCCTCTGCCATTGCCTCAATTTCAGGAGTTATTTTTTCTATTGTAGTGTAATGATTTGCATTTGCGTCAGTCATTGGATTACTTGAATAAAATCCATCTACATCTGACAGGAGTATAAGCAGATCAGCTCCAATAGTTACTGAGACCTGAGCCGCCAAACGATCGTTGTCACCATACTTTATTTCATCTGTAGCCACAGTATCGTTTTCATTTACGATTGGGACAACACCCATTTCTAAAAGCGTTTCTACAGTGGCCTGAGAATTTAAATAACGCCGCCTATCTTTGCTATCTTCAAGTGTTACAAGTATCTGAGCCGTCCTAATACCATATTGCGCAAGTGCCTCCTGATAGGCTTGCGCAAGCTGAATTTGACCAACCGCAGCAGAAGCTTGTGATTGTTCCAACGAAAGTGATTTCTCCGACCAGCTGAGCACTTTTCGTCCAAGAGCAATAGAACCAGAAGATACTATTACCACTTCAAGACCTTTAGATTGCATATCCCTAATATCTTCAGACAGTGATTGTAGCCAATCAGATCTTATGGAGCCTGTTTTATCATCCACTAACAGAGACGACCCGATTTTTACGACCACCCTCGCCGCACCATTTAAATATTCCATGGTGAGTCATCCCTTTCAGTCTTGCTCTGGATCGAATTCTCGCCGTTATCTTTAATTACGAATTTTTTAAGCTCTCGCAATACGTTTTCAACGTTCTCACCACTTACTGCTGACATTACTAAAATATCGGAATTTGATCTTTCAGTAAATTCCTGCTCAAGAAGAAGCCTTGCCTGCTCGTCAAGAGCATCAATTTTATTCAGAACCGTAAGACGCGGCTTTGAAGTTAACTTAGCACCGTAAGCTTCAATCTCCTTAACAATCGTATGATAATCTTTGATGGGATCGTTCGAAGTACAATCAACTAAGTGCAATAGAACAGAACACCTTTCAATATGCCCTAAAAATAAATCGCCCAAGCCACGACCGGCGTTAGCTCCCTCAATCAAACCAGGCACATCTGCCACCACAAATTCTGTTTGATCTACCCCAACCACACCTAAATTAGGCGTTAGCGTGGTGAATGGATAATCTGCAATTTTAGGTCTTGCATTAGATGTTGCAGCTAAAAAAGTAGACTTACCTGCGTTGGGCATCCCAAGAAGACCAACGTCAGCGATTAATTTTAGACGAAGCCAGAGTATCCGCTCAACCCCTTCTTGACCAGGGTTAGATCTACGTGGAGCCTGGTTTACTGAAGTTTTAAAATGCAAATTACCGAAGCCACCATTTCCACCCTTCGCCAAAAGTACGCGCTGACCGATTTCAGTAAGATCTGCTATTATTGTTTCCTTATCTTCATCAAGTATCTCAGTTCCAACGGGAACGACTAACATTTTATCGCTCCCACTTGCTCCAGAGCGTTGCTTACCCATTCCAGACTTACCATTTTCTGCAAAGAAATGCTGCTGGTATCGAAAATCGATCAAGGTGTTTAGACCGTCGGCTGCCTGCGCCCAGACCGAACCACCGCGTCCGCCATCGCCCCCATCCGGGCCACCATATTCAATAAATTTCTCACGCCTAAAACTTATCGCTCCAGCGCCTCCCGACCCTGATCTAATAAATACTTTTGCTAAATCTAGAAATTTCATTCCCTAAAAACTCTTTTAGTAATTGACACGAGCAGTAGCGACTTTGCCTTAAATGCTCAAGATCTCGATCAGATAAACTTGGCAAAGAGATTTAGCTGTAAATTCGTGTAGCCATTTGTGACTAAGTTTTATATTTCAAGCAATTAGAGCCATCAAAACAAAAATAACAGTTACCAAAGCTAAAAACCACATAAAGAAACGTTCGTATTTTTTTCCAGCAATAAGCGTCGCGATACGATCTCCAAATAACGTCCATATTGGATGACAAATGATCTGAATAATTAATAGACAAAACGCGATGTACAGTGTGGCAAAGAAGGTGGGCGTATCGCTATCTATAAAATTTGTAAAACCAGCGAGGATCATTGCCCATGCCTTAGGATTAAGTGGGTGAACCAAGACCCCAGCCCAAAAGCCAGGTACTTCTGCTGAAGCCTCATTATATGTCAAACGCATATTTGCGACGCGCCACGCCAACCAAATAATATACGTCGCAGACAAAAATTTTAAAATCGTGAAAAGAATTGGTACGTGAGCAGCAAACTCCATAATACCGTATCCAATTGGCCATATAATTAGTTGCTTACCTAAAATTACTCCAACCACAAAAGGAAGCGCCGCCTTGAAGCCAAAGCGTGCACCAGTCGCCATCATAGCCATATTTGCCGGGCCAGGAGTAGCAACCTGCGACAACGCAAAAGGTATAAAAGATAAGTTAATCATAATATTGTTCGCGCAAATTTAAATCAAAAGGGATCGGGGTTAGCCGATCCCAAAATGCACTCGTTAGTTGGACTACTATTCAGCTGCTTCAGCGACCGGCAAAACTGATATAAAGGTCCTACCCTTCAAGCCTTTTTTGAATTGAACTTTGCCCTCGGCAGTTGCAAAAATAGTATGATCTTTACCCATGCCAACACCTTCTCCAGGAAACATTTTTGTTCCGCGTTGTCTCACAATGATATTACCCGCGACAACCTTTTGACCGCCAAATATTTTTACACCTAACCGGCGACCGGCTGAGTCTCGACCATTACGTGACGAACCACCTGCTTTTTTATGAGCCATTTCTATCCGTCCTCCTACTTAGACAATTTCTTTGCCTGCTTAACCCAACCCTCTTTATCTATCTTTCCTTTTAAAGAGAGCGTTTCATCAATAGCAGTTACGTCTTTAGCTGTCCACGCAGCTATTTGCGAAAATGCTCTTATACCTGCTGCGTTAAGCTTCTTCTCAAGCGCAGGACCTACTCCAGACAATTCTTTTAGATCATCTATTTTTGTTTTGGGAGCAGCTTTTGACTTTTCATCATTCTTTGCTTTTGGACTGGTTTTTGGCACAGCCTTTTTCTGTTCTTTTTCAGTTTTAGCGGCCTCTTTTGCTTTTGGTTTAGTTTGTAGCGGAGCCTTTTCCATTTCATCAGCGCCCAAACGCGCCCCTATTGCAGACTTTACTCCAGATTTTTCAGCACCTGACGCTAAAATGTCAGTGATACGCACCAGCGTTAAGTGTTGTCGATGACCGCGTGTTCTTTGTGAGCCATGTTTTCTACGGCGCTTCACGAACTTAATCGTTTTAGCGCTTTTTATTTGATCAATAACATCCGCCTGCACAGCAGCACCATTAACAAGAGGCGTTCCCACCACCGTTTTATCTCCGCCGAGCAACATAATTTCATTAAACTGTATTTTGTCTCCTGCGTGCGCAGCAAGCTTCTCGAGCTTGAGCATATCACCGGCCTGAACCTTATACTGTTTACCACCTGTCTTTATTACAGCAAACAATTTTATCATCCTTTTCTTCGCGTCATTCGGCCTTCTTCTATAGAATGTTTACAACTATTGTTGTGCCTAAAACTGCGCGCCCTTCGGCGTTGTTAATCGGCAATTTTGCCGACCCATGCGCTATTACAGTAATACAAGACGAAGTCAACACTTCGAAAATTATTTTAAATCATAAATCCTCAGATTTCATGAATTCTCCCAGTATACTTGCAAGTCGCTGAGACTGATCCTTCGCCATCTCATTGTAAACTGAAAAAAGAGCTTTATTTAGTACTATACCAAGTTCTGATTTTGAAAAGTCACTGTAATCGCTGAACTCTTTATCGCTCATAGGCATGTACGCCATGTGAGAAAAAGCCATTAGCCACTCCAGTATTTCACTTTTAAGTTTTTCTTCATCGTTAGTAATTAATTCTATCATCTCTTGTTTACTGAGTTCAATTACACCAAGCTTTGAAAGCTCATACATAAAAGCAAACTGAGCGGCATATGCACCAATTAAATTTTGTTCAACAAGCTCCAACGTCCTAATAACAGACTCTATTTCATCGAGACGTTTGTTTTTTGATTTCACAGCTTCTTTGAGTTTTATTTTTGCCATTTCTTCTATATGCGCATCAGAAATAGCTATTCTAGCGCTCACTTCCAATTCTGAAGCAACTTTCCCTAAAGGCTTTTGATAAAACAGTAATATTTTATTTGCATCTGGGATGGATAAGTTTTGAGTTAAGAGACGCTTGAAATCTCTTTCCATCCTCTCCAGTTGATAAACAGATTTTGCTTGAGCCACGAAACGATCTACAGAATTTGGAGGCAGATAAGCTTCACCAGTACCCTCAGCATCTTGTATGCCCTCTAAACGAATAATTTCATTTATCCTGTCCATGTGAAGTGCATCATAGAGGTCTGAAATAACATCGGCTTTACCGTAGCTGGCACATAAACTTATAATCAGAAAATTCCGAACTAGACGCAAAAAATACATTTCATAACCCATGGCGGACCGCAATCAATCAGGAAGTAAAAACACAGAACGAAAAAGCATGGAAGCTACTTTGCCAAATTAATTTTACAATAGTTGCAACTTTAACAGTAAAAATGGGAATTATCGACTTAGATTAGGTCTTTGAATAAAAACGACATTGGTCGTAATTGGGATAGATCGCTGCAACAATAAATGTTTCAATTTTAATTGTTAAATAAGGTCAAGTTTTGTGCAGAATCAAAGGTCCAAAATATATTTGGTGATTATCACGATCGGGGCAAATCGCGGGAGAGCCGCTAGAGGCAGACCGTCATAGCTAAGTTTCTTGAAAATTTATTAATAAGGATCTTGAAAATGACAGACAAAAATAGCCGCCGGTCGGGTGGTAGAAATGCACGGCGAGCAGCAAGAGCGGCCCCTCTTTCAAAAGAATTACAACCCGTAAGAGCGGGCATGGAAAGTAACAAATACAGACCATTAACTGAGGCTGGTGAGAAGCGAATTCATTCTGCCGCATTGGATGCGCTGGAAACTATCGGCCTGGGAGATGTGCCCGAAAGCGGCAAAGAGATTATGTTGAAGGCAGGTGCGACTTTTGGAGATGACGGGCGGATTCGATTTCCTCGAAGTCTCGTAGAAGATATGCTTTCAATTGCGAAGCGAGATATCATTCTGTTTGGAAGGGACTCTGCCTACGATCTAGACTTAACAGGCACTAGAGTTCACTATGGAACAGCTGGTGCTGCTGTACACTTAGTCGATTTAGAAAGTAAAAACTACCGAGATAGTACAATACAAGATTTACATGACGCTGCACGAATAGCTCACGAACTCGATAATATTCATTTCGTTCAAAGGCCGATGGTCGCGCGTGATATCGTTGATAACAAGGAAATGGACTTAAATACTGTGTATGCCTGTTGTACTGGCACGACAAAACATGTTGGGACATCATTTACAGAGCCAGATTATGCTAGAGATGCTCTTGAAATGCTGTTTATGATGGCTGGTGGAGAAAAAAAATGGCGAGAACGGCCATTTGTTTCTAATTCAAATTGTTTTGTTGTACCGCCTATGAAATTTGCAACGGAGAGTTGTAAAGTCATGGAAGAATGTATCAAGGGCGGTATGCCAGTTCTTCTTTTGTCGGCAGGACAAGCTGGCGCGACCGCACCTGCGCCAATTGCTGGTGCGATAGTTCAGGCCGTTGCAGAGTGTTTAGCTGGGCTTGTTTATGTAAATTCAATAGCTCCAGGCTTCCCAGCGATTTTTGGAACATGGCCCTTCGTGTCGGATTTAAGAACAGGAGCGATGTCGGGTGGAAGTGGAGAACAGGCCTTGCTTAGCGCGGGCTGCGCCCAGATGCATAGATTCTACAATCTGCCAGGTGGCGCTGCTGCCGGTATAGCGGATGCAAAACTGCCTGATATGCAAGCTGGTTGGGAGCAGGCAACTTCCAATGTTATGGCTGGTCTTTCAGGCCTGAACATGGTTTACGAAGCAGCTGGAATGCACGCATCTTTATTGGGTTTCTGTCTAGAAAGTTTAATTTTAGGTAATGACATTATAGGTCAAGCTCTTAGATGTGTTCGAGGCATTGAAGTCACAGAAGACACTGTCAGCTTGGATGTTATCCGCGCGACCTGTCTTGATGGTCCGGGACATTATCTAGGCTCAGAACAGACATTAAACCTAATGCAAACCGAATATATATACCCAGATTTAGGTGACAGAACATCACCAAAGGAGTGGCTGGAACTTGGAAAACCGGATTTACTGGAGAAAGCAATTATAAAAAAGAACGAAATTTTAAGTAAAAATTCACCAGGCGCATTAGATGCGGGCACTGACAGTAAAATTCGGTCAGCATTTAATATTCATTTACAAATTTAGTAAGTCGAATTAGGGTAAACCTTTAATTTGGAGGGCGGATGAAGTACTTAGTCCTTGTAGCGGCAGTACTTTCTGAAACAATTGGAACTTCAGCACTTTAGGCCAGCAATCAATTTACGAAATTTTGGCCAAGTGTTACAGTAGTCATTTCCTATGCATTGGCATTTTATTTTTTATCAATAACATTAAAATACTTACCAGTTGGTATCGCTTATGCACTTTGGGCTGGTTTGGGAATAATCTTTATTACAATAGTCGGATTAGTCGTGTTTGGGCAAAAACTAGACAGTGCTGCGATCATTGGACTTACAATGATCATTTTGGGAATTGTGGTAATTCACCTTTTTTCCTCAACATCCTCACATTAACGGGTGGTATTTCTATAAAAATCAATATAGGTGGCCCTAAAATATGGAACAGGCTCCCCAAATGACATTAAGAAATATCGCAATAATAGCACACGTTGATCACGGAAAAACAACTCTAGTTGATGAATTACTAAAACAATCTGGCGCATTTAGAGAAAATCAGGCCATTACAGAACGTGCTTTGGACAGTAATGACCTCGAACGAGAGCGAGGAATTACTATTTTGGCGAAAGCAACGTCTGTCGAGTGGAAAGGTAATCGAATAAATATTGTTGACACTCCCGGTCACGCAGACTTTGGCGGAGAGGTGGAGCGGATATTATCGATGGTTGACGGTGTAATTTTACTTGTAGACGCTGCTGAAGGGCCAATGCCCCAAACAAAATTTGTCACTTCAAAAGCTCTTAATTTAGGCCTTAGACCAATAGTTGTTCTAAATAAAGTAGACAAAGGTGATGCTGAGCCAGATAGAGCGTTAGATGAGTGTTTTGACCTCTTTGCTAATCTCGGCGCAAACGATGATCAATTGGACTTTCCTCACATGTATGCTTCAGGGAGATCTGGCTGGGCGGATCACGACTTAAACGGACCACGAAATGATTTAAACGCACTGTTTGATCTTATTCTCAATCATGTTCCTCCCCCAAGACAGACAGAATGCATTGAAGATGACTTCAGAATGCTTGCAACAACACTGGGAAGTGACCCTTTTGTTGGCAGGATCCTTACTGGTCGCATTGAGAGTGGCACTATAAAAGTTGGGTCTACAGTTCAAGCCATCAGCAGATCTAGTCAAAAAATCGAACAATTTAGAGTAAGTAAAATTAGGGCATTTAGAGGACTAGGACATGCGGATATTGAGGAGGGTATCGCCGGAGATATCGTATCCCTTGCCGGAATGACTAAAGCAACCGTTGCTGACACAATTTGTGCCCTAGCAGTAGAGACCCCATTAGAGTCTCAACCGATAGACCCCCCGACAATAACTGTAACCTTTGGAATAAATGACAGTCCACTTGCAGGCAGAGAAGGATCCAAAGTTCAAAGCCGTGTAATTAGAGACAGGTTAATGAAGGAAGCTGAGAGTAACGTAGCCATTAAAGTAAAGGACACCCCCAGCGGTGATGCTTTTGAAGTCGCTGGCCGGGGCGAACTGCAAATGGGTGTTTTAATCGAAAATATGCGTCGCGAGGGCTTTGAACTTTCAATTTCTAGACCTCAAGTATTGATGAAAGAAGAAGACGGCCAAAAATTAGAACCGATAGAAGAGGTAACGATAGACGTAGATGATGAATATACAGGCGCCGTGATTGAAAAGATAACGGGGCCAAGAAAGGGCGACTTAGTCGAAATGAAGCCCTCTGGAGTAGGCAAAACAAGGTTAATTGCCAAGGTTCCAGCCCGAGGCCTTATAGGTTACCATGGAGAATTTCTCACTGACACACGCGGAACAGGCATTATGAATAGGGTCTTTAGTGGTTGGTCACCATACAAGGGAAGCATAGAGGGACGGCGCGCTGGCGTTTTGATATCTATCGAAGATGGAGACACCGTGGCGTATGCCCTTTGGAACCTTGAGGAGCGGGGAAAAATGTTCGTTGGCCCCCAAACTAAGGTCTACAAGGGAATGGTTATCGGAGAGCATACTCGTGACAACGACTTAGAGGTAAATCCACTAAAAGGCAAAAAACTAACTAATGTCAGGGCGTCAGGATCAGATGAAGCAGTTAGGCTAACACCGCATATAAAATTCTCTCTTGAGGAAGCCATATCCTATATTAACAGTGATGAATTAGTTGAAGTAACGCCCACAAGTATTAGATTACGAAAAAGATTTTTGGATACGCATGAACGAAAAAGACAGGCCCGAAATACTTAAAAATAAGGATCCCTGTTTTAAGTTAGTAATTTTATTTTGAGACTATTAACGATCTGACAGCGTCTATAGCAGTAGTAACTCCATCCATACTAGAACCACCCGCTTGCGCCAAATCGGGCCTGCCGCCGCCTCCTTTACCTCCGAGCTTGTTGGCTGCTGTTTTAACAATATCTACGGCAGAAATATTAGACAAAAGGTCCTTAGTAACGCCGGAAGCGACTGCAACTTTTCCATCGTTTTCCGAAATAAGTAGAATAACACCTGAAGAAAGCTTCTGTTTATAACCGTCAATTAGGCCTGGAAGCTCCTTGCCAGGTATACCATTTAATTGCTTCGCTAAAAAATTCACGCCAGAAAGATCTTCGCTTTTCAACTCATCTTGTCCCGAAGAGCTGCCCCCCAGTGCCATATCCTTTCTAAGCTGCGCGACCTCACTTAAGAGAGATTTACGTTCTGCTATCAGGCTTTTTACTCGAGAAAGAATATCAGATGAACCAGACTTTAGTTCAATTGCAATATCGGACAGATAATTTTGCTGTTTGGCAAGATGATCCATAGCTGCTTCGCCAGTTAAAGCCTCAATACGTCTTACGCCAGAACTACTGGCACCATCAGACAAAATAACAAATGCTCCTATATCCCCAGTGCGTTTTACATGTGTTCCACCACATAGCTCTAAAGAATATCCATTTCCATCAATGCCCTTACCACTTCCTTGATTATAACCCATTGAAACAACGCGAACTTCCTCACCATACTTTTCCCCGAATAAAGCCGTGGCTCCAAGTTCTCTGGCATCATCTGGAGACATTACCCTTGTAGTAACCTCTGTATTCTGGCGTATATAAAAATTTACAGAACGTTCAACTTCAAGCAACTCTCCTTTAGTAAGGGCTTTAGAATGACTAAAATCAAATCTTAATCTATCCGCTGCATTAAGTGAGCCCCTTTGCGCCACATGGTGGCCTAATTTAATTCTCAACGCTTCGTGTAATAAATGTGTCGCTGAGTGGTTGGCTTTAGTAGCAGATCTACGCAAATTTTCAACTTCCAACTCTACGGCTTCATTTAGTGACAAAACTCCGGAAGTTACTTTTGTAAAATGAACGAAAATACCCGCTGAGCGCTTGGTATCAACAATATTGGCTGCACCGTTTTTAAAGTTAACCTGGCCAGTATCACCAATCTGACCACCACTTTCTCCATAAAACGGGGTCTGATTAAAAACCACTTGAATACTATCACCCTGAGCAGCACTATCTACCAACAAACCATCTTTAACGATGGCAATAACTTGAGCCTGCGCAAACTCGGTATCATAACCTAGAAAATCAGTAGCTCCATATTTATCAAAAATATCAAAAAATACTGCGGTATCCGCCGTTTCTCCCGAGCCGGTCCAAGCTGCTCTCGCCTTTCTTTTCTGCTCATCCATTTCAACCTGAAAAGCGTCAGCATCAACCACACGACCTTTCTCTCGCAGTGCGTCCTGTGTCAGATCGAAAGGGAACCCATAAGTGTCATAAAGCTTAAAAGCAATTTTGCCAGGAAATGGAACATCCGAGGGTAAACCATCAAGCTCTTCATCCAATAATTTAAGACCACGTTCCAGAGTTTGGTTAAATTTTGTTTCTTCATTCAATAGTGTTTCTTCTATCAATGCCCGAGCTGAAACTAATTCTGGATATGCTGCTCCCATTTGCCCAACAAGGGATGGAACTAATTGATGCATTACAGGGTCTTTAGCGCCAACCAAATGAGCATGTCGCATCGCACGCCGCATTATTCTACGCAATACATAGCCACGGCCCTCATTGGAAGGCATTACGCCGTCTGCAATTAAAAAAGAGGTTGAGCGTAGGTGATCTGCTATCACTCTATGATGATTTGAGTTATCTCCACCTGGTTTTGAACTCGTAGCTTCCGCAGATGCTTCGATAAGGGCCCTAATAAGATCAGTTTCATAGTTGTCATTTGTACCTTGCAGTAAAGCCGCTACGCGTTCGATGCCCATACCAGTATCAATAGACTGATTAGGAAGATCTTTCCTTGTCCCATCTTCAAACTGCTCATATTGCATAAATACAAGGTTCCAAATTTCTACAAATCTATCACCATCTTCCTCAGGCGAGCCTGGTGGGCCACCCCAATATTTCTCACCATGATCAAAAAATATTTCTGTACATGGTCCACATGGCCCAGTGGCCCCCATCATCCAAAAATTATCGTTAGTCGAAATTCGTATTATTTTATCATCGGGAAGCCCTGCTACCTTTTTCCACAGCAGCGCAGCCTCCTCATCTGTATGATAAACAGTTACAAGAAGTCGTTCTTTAGGAATATCAAATTCTTTTGTAATCAGTTCCCATGCAAATGGTATTGCGTCAGACTTAAAGTAATCCCCGAAGCTGAAGTTACCCAACATTTCAAAAAAAGTATGATGACGAGCAGTGTAGCCAACATTATCAAGATCATTATGTTTACCACCTGCTCTAACACATTTTTGAGAGGTTACAGCGCGTTTGTAATCTCTTGTTTCTACCCCAGTAAACAAATTTTTAAACTGCACCATGCCAGAATTAGCAAACATCAATGTAGGGTCATTTCGGGGCACCAATGGACTAGATTGGACAACTTCGTGTCCCTGCCTTTTAAAATAATCTAAAAATGTAGACCTAATATCATTTAGCGTGCGCATTATATTCTCTCATATTTTTTTTAGCTCTAATGATTGCTTCGTGTATTGTCCATAACGAACACCTAAAACAAAAAAAAGGGCAGCATAAATGCTACCCCTTTGATCGACTATTTATATTAAACCTACGCTTCTAAAACTTCACCATCAGCATCATTCTGCAAATCAAAATCCAAGCCGTGAGCAGCTCTAATTTTATCTTCTATTGAGAGGGCTATGTTAGGGTTCTCCTTCAAGAAAATTTTAGCATTTTCTCTACCCTGCCCAATACGCTCGTCCATGTAGCTATACCAAGCTCCTGATTTTTCAACAACACCCGCTTTCACGCCCAAATCCAAAAGTTCTCCATTCTTGGATATACCTTCACCATACATAATATCGAATTCAACTTGCTTAAAAGGCGGCGCTACTTTATTTTTTACCACCTTTACCCTAGTTGCGTTCCCAACTACTTCATCTCTATCCTTAATAGCACCAATGCGCCTTATATCTAATCGAACAGAGCTATAAAATTTAAGAGCATTTCCACCAGTTGTAGTTTCGGGACTACCAAACATTACACCAATTTTCATGCGAATTTGGTTAATAAAAATTACCATACAATTTGATCTACTAATTGACCCGGTCAATTTCCGCATTGCTTGGCTCATAAGACGTGCCTGCACACCTACATTGCTATCACCCATATCGCCTTCAAGTTCTGATTTGGGCGTAAGAGCAGCAACTGAGTCAACAACAACCATGCTAACAGCACCAGACCGTACTAATGTATCTGTAATTTCAAGAGCTTGTTCACCTGTATCAGGCTGGGAAATTAGTAGCTCATCTAGATCCACCCCCAACTTTTTCGCATACTGTGGGTCAAGAGCATGCTCAGCATCCACGAATGCGCATACGCCTCCCTTCTTTTGCTCTTCAGCTACACAATGCAATGTAAGGGTTGTTTTACCAGAACTCTCTGGACCATATATTTCAACAATCCGACCCTTAGGTAACCCACCAATCCCTAAAGCTATATCCAAACCTAATGAACCTGTTGACGTGGATTCAATTTCTTGAATGGCATTTTCATCGCCAAGCTTCATAATTGAACCCTTCCCAAATTGTCGTTCAATTTGGCTCAAAGCGCTTTCTAATGCTTTTTGTCTGTCGTCGTCTTTTTTGTCGCTCATTGATAAAAGTTCTGCCATGTTTATACCTCTTTATTTCATAGTGAAAACGAAACAGCAATCACTCGTTTGTTCTTATAATGTTCTCTTATGGACGCAAAAAAAGAACATATCAAGAAAATTTTTTACTTTTCTTCAAAAATCCGTAGAAAAACCCATCCCCAAGATCAGACGGAAAGAACTGGCGAGCTTTTTTTATTTCAAACTCAGAGTAAGCATCACAAAATGTTTCTAGCTGCTTGTAATTCTCGGTCGATAGCACAGAACAAGTAGCATAAACTAAGGTCCCATCCGGTGTAAGAAGTTCTTTAGCCTCATTAAGGATCTGAATTTGTGTATTTAGAAGGTTTTGCCAAGAATTTGCAGTTAACTTCCATTTTCCATCCGGGTCTCGCCGCCATGATCCGCTTCCCGAGCATGGAACATCACAAAATATTACGTCAAACCTATCATTTATTGGTTTACTGATGTTGAGTATTTTTGCTTTTGCTCTTTCTGCTCTAGCACGCAAATCATTAGTTCTCTCCGGAAAAGCATCATAAGCGAATATTTTTGCAGTAGTCCAAGAATGTAGAGCAAGAGATTTACCTCCAGAACCACAACAATAATCTAAAATTTTTAAACTACTATCTACCGGCAGATCAGTAACGCTAGCCTGGCTGGATGCGTCCTGAATTTCAACTAAACCATCTCTATAGGCAATGCAGCTCTTAATTTTATTTTGACCATTGGTTACTTTCAAAGCAGTAATTACTGATGGGTGCTTATGAGTATGAATACCTTCCTCGCAAAGTATTTTCTGGACTTTTTCTACTGTAGTTCTTCCGATATTCACTCGAAGAAATGCTGGAGCCCTTTTACATAAACGCTTAGCAACAGGAACAGCCTCCTCTCCCAGGTCAGCTTTCCAAATAGGCCAAAGAAAAGCCGGTAAATTAAATTCTACGTCTGGTGGTTTATTGCACTTTGCGGCTTCTTGTATAGCCAGCTTTTCCGTTGGCGTTAGACGTGGGCTACCATACGCTTCATCGTTGAAATATTTTTCTAAATCCTCATTTGCTTCCATAAGAACCCCTAATGCCCAGTTTCTACCAGAGTGAGGAGCCTTTATTCTAGAGAGAGCACTTCGCTTTATTCTTAAGCCATCATATACAAAGTCTCTGATTGCACGCCTATCTTTCGAACCTGCAAACCTGTTTTCTTTACCCCATTTTTGAAGCAAGTAGTTGGCGTTTTTGCCATTAAGTATCTCTTGTAAAATTTGACTAGCAGAAAATACTTGCGCCGCCGGAGTCATGGCTAAATTACCCTGTAATTTGGACTTTCTCTCGTGATTTGAACGTCGTGGACATGACTTTCTTTTAACCCAGCACCAGTAATTTTTACAAATTTACAATTTTTACGCATTTCAGATATCGAACGGCAGCCTGTATACCCCATGGCTGCTTTTAACCCTCCAACCATTTGGTGAATAACGGCGCCCGCAGCACCCTTATATGGCACCTGCCCTTCAATTCCCTCCGGGACCAGTTTGTCGCTAGCAGCATCTTTTTGAAAATAACGATCTGCTGAGCCGCGAGCCATTGCTCCTAGAGAGCCCATTCCCCTGTATGCTTTAAACGATCTACCCTGATACAATATAACCTCACCAGGGCTTTCATCGGTCCCTGCCACCATAGAGCCAATCATCGCACAACTTGCTCCAGCCGCGATTGCTTTAGCGAAGTCTCCGGAAAACTTAATTCCACCATCAGCTATAACAGGAATATTACCCGCAACGGTTGCACAATCAATAATCGCGCTCAATTGAGGTACTCCAACGCCAGCTACCATCCTTGTAGTACAGATAGATCCAGGCCCAATACCCACTTTGATGGCATCTGCACCCACGTCAATCAACGATTTGGTTGCATCAGAAGTAGCAACGTTACCAGCTATAACTTGAACTTCATTTGAGGTTTTCTTAATTCGCTCAACCGCTTTAGAGACACTATCAGAGTGGCCGTGAGCGGTATCGATTACGACCATATCAACACCAGCATCAATGAGCGCTTGTGATCTTTCGAATCCTTCATCACCTACAGTCGAAGCAGCAGCAACTCTCAAACGACCTAACTCATCTTTACATGCAGTAGGGTTCAGTACGGACATTTCAGTATCTTTCAGAGTTAATAGGCCAGTAAGCCGTCCTGAGGCATCCGTCACCAATAACTTTTCAATACGTCGCGACTTCATTAGATTTATAGCTTCTTGCCTATCCGCTGGTTCTTCCAAAATAGCTAAATCATCTGTCGTCATCATATGGCTTACAGGAGTATTATCATCTGAAGCAAATCTCATATCTCTGTTTGTTAAAATTCCCACCACACGATTTTTTTCATCGATGACTGGGAATCCAGATACATTGTACTTTGCCCTAAGGTCGTTTGCATCTTTCAAGGATTGGTCAGCTGTCAAGGTGATAGGATTATAAACGATCCCACTTTCAAACCGCTTAACCCGTCTTACCTGCTGGGCTTGCTGTTCCACACCTAAATTTCTGTGAATAACACCCATTCCGCCAGCCTGAGCCATTGTTATTGCCATTTTTGCTTCAGTTACGGTATCCATCGCAGAGCTTAGCAAAGGAATATTCAAAGCAATGGATTGAGTTACCTGAGTCCGCGTGTCAGCGTCGGTCGGCAATACTTTGGAAGCTGCCGGCACAAGAAGTACATCGTCAAAAGTTAAAGCCTCGCGAATCTGCATAATGCACGTCCTTTTCATAGCATGTACACTGGCGAGCTTATATCTCACGAAACTATTGAAATTGAAAGGGGATAGCGCAAATAAAAGTTTGAAATAAGTCAATAAAAAGATTGTAAGAAAAGTTATGTTTTTTTGAAATTTTTTTAAAAAACATAATAAATTGGCGCTGATAAACTAAGACTTGGCGATTTTAGAATTTTTATCTAAGTGCTACGAGTTAAAACCGACATAGGAAAACGGGATTAAACAATGAAGCATTTGGTAGTATTCACTCCATCTGGCAAGAGGGGTAGCTTCGAAACAGGTACTCCAGTTCTGGAGGCTGCTCAACAGCTTGGTGTGGATTTAGACAGTGTTTGTGGCGGCAGAGGGATTTGCAGCAAGTGCCAAGTTACTCCTTCGTTTGGAGATTTCCCAAAACACGGTGTTTTTGTGGATGAGAGCGCGGTTTCAGCTTGGAATGCAATTGAACAGCGTTACCATGACAAAAGAGGTTTAAAACCAAACCGTCGCTTGGGATGTCAATTAAAAATTCAAGGTGATTTAATCGTAGACGTCCCAGCAGAAAGTCAGGTCCATAAGCAGGTTATTCGAAAGGCTGCAAGCTCACGTAAAATTGAGATGAATCCTGCAACCAAGCTTTATTACGTAGAGGTCCTAGAACCTGATATGCACGAACCGAAGGGTGACCTAGAACGCTTAAAAACTGCTTTAGCCGAGCAATGGAATATAGATGATACCCATGCGAGCATTTCTATTGTCAAAAAACTCCAAAGCATTCTTCGCAAGGGGGACTGGGGCGTTACAGTGGCAGTTTATTCGACCCCCAGCGAAAGTCTCCGAAGAATTGTAAATATTTGGCCCGGCTACCACGATGCCAGCATATATGGGTTAGCAATAGATTTAGGGTCAACTACCATAGCAGCGCATTTAACTGATTTGAGGTCAGGAAAAGTCATTGAAAGTTCTGGCGTAATGAATCCTCAAATTAGATTTGGCGAGGATTTAATGAGCCGTGTTAGTTACGCGATGATGAACGCTGATGGCGCATCAGCCATGACCAATGAAGTGCGTAAAGCCATTAATAAATTAGTTTTAGAACTGGCAGAAAGCGCGAAAATTGAGCCAGAAGATATACTGGAAGTTGTTTTTGTTTGTAACCCAGTTATGCACCACTTATTGCTTGGAATTGACCCGGTTGAGCTAGGTCAGGCACCATTTGCCTTAGCCACTTCAGACGCATTATATCTAGATGCTAAGGATCTAAACCTGGTCTCGTTAATAGACGATGCAAGGATATAACAAATCAAAAGATTTAACATTGATTGTTGATGTTGGAACAAACGCAGAAATATTGCTTGGAAATAAACAACGAGTACTAGCCTGTTCTTCACCAACGGGCCCTGCATTTGAAGGGGCTCAGATTAGTTCAGGTCAAAGGGCAGCACCTGGTGCTATAGAGCGCGTGGAGATAGACCCAAAATCCAAAGAACCTCGTTTTAAAGTAATTGGATCGGATCTGTGGTCTGACGAAAGCGGATTTGATGAAAGCATTAAGAAAATTGGTATTACTGGAATCTGTGGCTCAGGAATAATCGAGGCTGTCGCAGAAATGCGAATTGCAGGGCTTCTAGATGAAAGTGGTTTGATTGGAAGCCCTGAAGCAACTGGAACTGCAAGATCAAAACCTGATGGTCGAACCTACTCCTATGAACTCTACGCTAACAAAGATGCCTCTCAGCCTGCAATACAAGTCACGCAAGGAGACATAAGGGCGATACAACTTGCGAAATCTGCCTTGTATGCGGGTGCGAAGCTTTTGATGGATGAAATGGAAGTGGATAGTGTCGATAAAGTTGTTTTAGCGGGAGCATTTGGTGCCCATATATCATCAAAACATGCGATGATTTTGGGCATGATCCCAGATGTATCCCTTAAGAATGTTACCTCTGCCGGCAATGCTGCGGGTACTGGAGCCAGAATTGCTCTTTGCAATATAAATGCAAGGTCTGAGATCGAACAGATCGTGGGAAAAATAACAAAAGTTGAAACCGCCGTAGAGCCAAAATTTCAAGAGCATTTTGTAGCTGCCAATGCGATACCGCATAAGCATGATCCATTTACGGAACTAAGAAAGGTAGTACAAATACCCAGTCCTTCATTCAACGCTTTATCGGGAAAAAATGGTAAATTAGGTCGAAGAAGAAGGAGGGCTTAGTACCAAATATAAACCTTCTAAAAGTGAGGCCAGAACGCTAATGCGTCTTGGATATTCGCACTGCTATTTGGATTTAAGCTTTCCATCAATCCTTGCACCCTTTTGAGTTGCAATAGATTGATAGGTCACGTCAGCACTCACTTTTCCAGTAGAGTTTACTGCCAAGTCCTGCACTGAAATTTTACCAGATACGTTACCATCAACATTAACTGAGGTACCAGAAATGCTACCATCTACCGAGCCAGATGATAGAATAGATATCGCCTCACCAGAGAGGTTCCCTTTTACCTTACCATCAACTTCAATATCGCTTTGGCTTGAAATATCGCCTTCAACGGACATATCCGAGCTTATAAATGTTTTCGACACGGCTAGAACCTTTTTATTCTCACAGAATGTATGTCACAAATGACAGATTTAGGATAGAAATCAAGTTTAATTTTTAAATTAATGTGAGATCAATTCGGAAACCCAGAATAGGAAAATTAAATTATTAACAACTATCTGTTATTTTTATTTTGCTTCGCTATCATATTTGCCTTGCTATAAAAATTATTAATTATAGATTGTTATGATGATGCAAACGTTAATAGATCCATTTAACCGTTCAATAAGTTATTTGCGCGTTTCGGTAACAGATCGCTGCGATTTCAGATGCGTTTATTGCATGACAGAAAACATGAAATTTCTGCCAAAAAAAGAGCTCCTTACTTTAGAAGAATTAGATTTTTTATGCTCCTCATTTATCAATATGGGTGTTGAAAAACTCCGTATTACTGGAGGAGAACCGCTAGTAAGACGAAATATTATGAGTTTTTTTCAGTCAATATCTCGGCATTTAGATGATCAAAAACTAAAGGAGCTCACCCTAACTACAAATGGATCACAATTGAAGAAATTTGCAAAAGAGCTCTTTGAAGTAGGCGTGCGTAGGGTAAATATTTCCCTCGACACTCTGGATGATGCCAAGTTTGCCAAAGTAACACGTTGGGGTCGTTTGTCACAAGTGCTAGAGGGAATAGAGGCTGCTCAGGCTGCAGGTCTTAGGGTAAAAATAAATGTTGTGGCTCTTAAGGGGTTTAACGAGGATGAACTTTTTAGAATTGTCTCATGGTGTAATGAGCGAGGAATGGATTTAACCTGGATAGAAGTTATGCCAATGGGCGATCTAGAATCAGAAGAGCGGATAGGACAATATTGGTCATTAAATGAATTACGCCAAACATTAGAACAAGAATATACACTCACAGACATGGCTGAACGATCAGGTGGGCCAGCTCGATATGTAAAGGTTAATGAAACTGGTCAAAAAATAGGGTTCATTACACCGTTATCACATAATTTTTGCGAAAGTTGTAACAGGGTAAGATTGACTTGCACTGGCGAGCTTTACATGTGCCTTGGACAGGAGGATAAAGCAGATCTGCGGCGTCCGCTTCGAGAGAAACCAAACGATGAGGGTCATCTTAGAAAAGCAATTGAGGCTGCTATTGCTAAAAAACCAAAGGGCCATGATTTTGATTATACTCGGCAGGAAGTTCAGGGGCAAATGACGCGTCATATGAGCCACACAGGCGGCTGATCTATAAAGATTCTATTTTGTATTTTTAGCTAACAGGCATTCTTTTCTCAATTATCTCTGCCCACCAACTGCATCCAATCGATATTGCTTCATCATTAAAATTATAATTGGGATTATGTACAGGAGCACTGTCTCCGTTACCAATCAAAATATATGCACCTGGCCTTTCAATGGTCATATATGAGAAGTCTTCACCGCCCATTACTAGAGGCGCCTCTTCACAATAGCCACTAACAGATTTTGCAACAGAAGCGGCAAACTCAGTTTGATCAACTGAATTTGTCATTACTGGGTAACCTCTGGTATAGACTGGATCTACATTTGCTCCAAATACGTCACCTGTCTTTCGTGCAATTTCTTCTAATCTCTTCTCAGCAAGATCTCTGGTCTCATCGGACAGCGTTCGGACAGTTCCTTTTAGTACAACGGTTTGAGGGATAACATTGAAAGCTGTTGAGGATGTCTCAAATGAAGTGACCGAAACTACAATTTGATCTGTCGGGTCGGCATTTCGACTAACAATAGATTGTAATGCAATTACTATATGAGATCCGACAATTATTGGATCAACTGCTATTTGCGGTTTGGCGGCATGTCCCCCAAGCCCATTGATTGTAATTTCAAAAAAATCAGAGGCTGCAAAAAAAGGTCCCGGTCTTATAGCAAATTTGCCAATTTCTAGATCTGGCCAATTATGCATGCCATAAACTTCTTGTATACCAAAACGCTCCATTAATCCGTCTTCACACATTTCCCGACCACCACCGCCGCCCTCTTCGGCTGGTTGAAAAATGACCACTGCCGTACCATCAAAATTCCGTGTTTCAGCTAGATATTTAGCTGCTCCGAGAAGCATTGCTGTGTGACCGTCGTGACCACATGCATGCATCGCCCCATTAACCTTTGACGCATAAGATAAACCAGTCGCTTCATCAATTGGCAAAGCATCCATATCAGCGCGAAGTCCAATTACACTATTTTTGGTATTCACTTTTCCATGAATTACGCCAACTACACCAGTTCTTCCCAAGCCAAAAACTACATCGTCACAGCCGAATGATTTCAGTTTTTGCTCCACAATTTGAGACGTTCTATGTGTTTCAAATAATATTTCAGGATTAGCATGTAAATCATGACGCCATTCGGTAATTTCCTCGTGCAACTCTGCAAAGCGGTTCTTTACTGGCATAAAAAATCCTTTTAAATTGATCAATACCCGCAATCAGAGGTTAGAACAAAATGCCCTTCAGTTACCTCTTTGTATTTCGGTTTTTCAGCTTCGTAATCAAGTGGATGGATTGGAGATGGTATTTGCTTAAATTTCAAATCACCTTCTAAAACCTTTTTTGACGGGTCTACTATGGGAACAGCACTCATGAGTGCTTTTGTGTAAGCGTGCTGTGGGTTACTGAATACTGCTTGTCTAGAACCAATTTCTACCAACCGACCTAGATACATTACGCCAACATCGTGGCTGACGCGTTCTACAACGGCCATATCATGGCTTATGAATAAGAAACTTAGTTCTAACTCCGATTGCAATTCCATCATTAAATTAAGAACTTGTGCTTGAACTGATACATCTAATGCGCTCACTGCTTCGTCAGCAATTATTAATTTTGGGTTCAAAGCTAGGGCCCTAGCTATTGCAACGCGCTGTCTTTGCCCCCCCGATAGCTCGTGCGGATAGCGGCGTAAAAAGCTCTTTGGTAGTTCAACACGCTCGAAAAGGCCCTCAACTCGTTCCTCGATCGAACTTTCATCCATAGTTGAAAAGTTTCGCATTGGCTCCGCAACTTGATCCAGAAGCAACATTTGCGGATCGAGTGACGCAAAAGGATCCTGAAAAACCATTTGCATATCACTTCGGATATTACGAAGTTCGTCTTTGGGAAGTTTAAGCACATCTTTTCCTGCCATGCGCACTTCACCTGACAAGGGCTCAACAAGTCGTAAAAGCGACCTGCCAACAGTTGATTTGCCACAGCCTGATTCCCCGACGAGCGCCAGAGTACAACCACGTTTAATCGAAAAAGAAACATCTTCGACGGCATGAACTTGCGCAACTGTCCTTCGAAGAAGACCACCGGCGACTGGAAACCTTGTGACTAAATTTTTTACTTCCAGCAAAACCTCATCAGTGCCAACCAGTGGCTTAGAGCTTTTCTTACTTTCGCCTAGCAGTTTCATGGGTTCGGGATATTTTTTTCCCAACATTTCCCCGAGCTTTGGCACCGCTGAAAGCAACGATTTGGTGTAATCATGCTGCGGATTCTCGAAGACGTCTATAACATTACCTTCCTCAACTTTGTTTCCACGGTACATTACGACAACTCGATCCGCCATTTGTGCAACAACTGCCATATCGTGAGTAATGAACATTACAGCAGTTCCGGTTTCTCTTTTCAAACGATCAATTAATGCTAAAATCTCCGCCTGAATAGTAACATCAAGAGCAGTTGTCGGCTCGTCAGCAATCAGTAACCTTGGCTCACATGCTAAAGCCATAGCAATCACAACCCGCTGCCGCATTCCACCCGACAGCTCGTGGGGATACTGTTTTAATCTCTTTTCAGGCTCTGGTATTCTTACCTGATCTAATAGTTCAATTGCTCTTGATCTTGCCTGCTGTTTAGATAAATTTTTGTGCAAACGTAGCCCTTCGGTAAGCTGTCTGCCAATTGTGAATACGGGATTTAGTGCTGTCATTGGCTCCTGAAATATCATTCCAATTTCATTGCCTCTGGTATGCCGCATGGATTTTTGACTAGCGTTGGCTAAATCTATTTGACCGCCGACTTGCTTTTCAAAATTAAGTTCACCGCCCTGAATTTTCCCTCCACCAAATTCTACAAGACGCATCATTGATAGTGATGACACAGATTTTCCAGAGCCAGACTCACCAACTACACAAACTGTCTCGCCCGGATAAATGGAAAAAGAAACATCTTCTACCCCTGTAACCGTTCCATCTTTTGTCTCAAAAACTACTTTAAGATTTTTAAATTCGGCAATTGGTGCTTTGTCATCATCTAACATTTTTGTTCCTAACTAGACCAAAGCAGCGTTGCTTAAAGATGCTATTCTTGTCAACATCAATAATTTCAAAATAACACCAATTATTAGCTCGTTCTTAACATTAAAAAAACTGTTCAGTTCAGTTTCTAAATTGAAAATTTTAAAAAGTTTCAAAAAAAATGCACAAAATTTCAGCTTTCTCTTGCATTTTTTGAAAACTCTGCTTCCATTATGACTTCGGGGAGAGTTTCACACAAAATTATGGTTTCCCTATATGTAAGGAAAAATGATCTTGAATTAACAATGGTCGTGCTTCTAATTACAGTTTAAAAATAAGGAGAATAAAATGAAAATTAAGTCTTTAGCACTGGGTGTCGCTGGAGCTATTGCCCTTGGGTCGTCAGCCTTTGCTGATCGTGGTTCCGATGGCAATGTCGGTATAATATACTGGCAAGCTCCCTCAATCCTGAACCCATATCTATCAGGCGGAACAAAAGATATTGAGTCCTCAAGTATGGTTATTGAAGCACTTGCAGGTTACGACAATAACGGAGCAATGTTTCCTCGACTGGCGACGGAGGTTCCTACCGTCGGCAATGGTGGCATAAGTTCAGATCTGAAATCAATTACCTGGAATCTAAAACCTGGCATACTTTGGTCAGATGGCACCCCATTTACGTCTGCTGACGTTCTTTTTACATATGATTATTGTATGGGAGAAGCTGGATGCTACCAAGAAGCAAAATTTGAAGGTGTCACTAATGTAGAAGCGCTAGACGACCTTACCGTAAAAATCTCTTTTGCAGATCCAATGCCTAATCCATATGGACCGTTCGTTGGATCACAAACGCCAATCTTACAGCAAGCACAATTTGAAAACTGCACCGGTACACGGCGTCAGGAATGTACGGAAGAAAATTTTGGCCCCATAGGTACTGGACCATTTGTTGTAACAGAATTCAAACCAAATGATGTTATACAGCTTAAAGCAAATGACAATTACAGAGATCCTAGCAAACCAGCTTTCGCAACTATGGTTTTCAAAGGTGGTGGCGACGCTGCTGCAGCTGGTAGAGCCGTTATGGAAACCGGAGAGTACGATTACGGCTGGAACTTACAGCTAGCTCCAGAAGTTATTAACCAAATGGCTTCTGCCGGAAAAGGTCAACCGCTTGCTGCTTTCGGTACTGCAGTTGAGCGATTAGAAATGAACATGACTGATCCATCACCAAACTTGGACGCTGATACTAGATCAACTAGAAAAGCTCTACACCCATTTCTTAGTGATATTAATGTTAGAAAAGCCTTATCAATGGCTATAGATCGGACCCTACTCACCGAGATCGGTTATGGAGTTGCAGGTAAACCAACTTGTAACCTTGTACCTGGTCCTGAACTATATGCTTCAGATAATACTGGCTGTCTAACACAGGATATTGAAGGGGCAAAAGCATTGCTAGAAGGTGCAGGCTGGAAGGCAGGAGCAGATGGAGTGAGAACGAAAGATGGAATGAGACTTTCTGTACTTTATCAAACTTCGACTAACGCTGTTCGCCAGGATTATCAGGCCCTGATTAAAGAGTGGTGGGGACAGATTGGAGTTGAAACTGAGCTGAGAAACCTCAATGCATCTGTGTTCTTTGGAGGCGATCCTGCTTCACCTGACACATATCAAAAATTCTATGCAGACATTGAAATGTATACAAACATTTTTGATGGCACGGATCCTCAAGCTTATCTTTCGGCATACAGATGTGGAAATGAACCAAGCCCTGAAAATGGATGGGCTGGAGAAAATATCAATAGATATTGTGACCCAGCGTATGACAAATTATTGGACGAGTTGAAAATGACTGCTGATCTCGAAAAAAGAGGTGAAATTGGTAGGAAACTCAATGATATGCTTACTAAAGATAGCTATACAATCGTTCCATTAACATGGCGTGGTAGAGTTTCTGCACGTTCCAATTCACTTGGTGGAGTTGTTCTCAATACATGGGACACAGAGTTATGGAATGTAGAAGACTGGTATCGAATTGACTAATTGAAAATGGCGCCGGCGCGAAAGCGCCGGCGTGCTTTTAGAAAGACTCCATAAATGTTAACCTATATTGTTCGGCGTTTGCTTCTGGCGATACCCACGTTGCTGTTTATAGCTGCGTGTATTTTTTTGTTATTAAATTTGGCACCGAATGATCCAATGGCACAAGTGCCAATGACAATACCTCCTGACGTCAAAGAAAAAATGAGAGAGGCCTTAGGACTAGGACAACCTTTACACGTTCAGTTTTTAAAATGGGTTATCCAATTTTTTTGGGTCGAACCTCAAGTTTTTGTTGATTACCTTTTCAACACATCATTTTCTGAAGGTAAACAGCGGATATTCAGTTGGCAAACTAGAAGTCCCGTAATGGATATTGTGGTCCAACGATTACCACAAACTCTGTGGGTCGTTGGTATGTCTTATATCGTAGGTATTTTAATCGCCCTACCAATTGGGATCTACTCTGCATATCGGCAGTATTCTGTCTTTGACCAAGTCGGAACTTTTGTTACAATGGTAGGCTATTCTGTACCGCCTTTTTTTAGCGGCGTATTTGTTATTGTTCTTTTTTCTGTGCAACTTGGATGGCTTCCCTCTGTTTACGACACATTGCATGAGGTGGTCGATTGGGAAACATTCAAGTTTCAATTTCGGCAAATGATCATGCCAGTAATGGTGCTAGCTCTTCAAACAACAGCTCAAATAAGTCGGTTTATGCGCTCGTCGATGCTAGACAATTTGAACCAAGACTATGTCAGGACGGCGAGAGCAAAAGGATTAAGTGAGTGGACGGTAGTCGCAATACATGTGTTAAGGAACTCTATGATACCAGTGGTCACAGTAATTGCTCTAGGTATTCCAAGTATTTTTGGTGGTGCAATTATCACAGAGCAGGTATTTAAAGTAAACGGAATTGGTCAGCAGTTAATCAACGCGATATATGCCAATGACTTACCAACTGTACAGACCATCACCTTCATGTTTGCTGTTCTGATTGTAGTATTTAATTTGATAGCTGACATTCTTTATGGAATTTTAGATCCAAGGATCCGATATGACTGAAAATGTCCAGAACAGTACATTCGAGACGACAAATAATAAATGGTTAGATGTCTGGAATGAGTTCAAAAATCACAAAGGCGCATTAGCAGGGGCTATTATTTTCGCGCTGATTGTAATTCTCGTACTACTTGGCCCTTTTGTTTGGCCATACGAAGCGAATGGAATTAATATTCGAATAAGAAACCAAGGCCCGAGCCTAGCTCATCCATTAGGAACCGATCAATTAGGCAGAGATACCTTAGCGAGGATCATGGCTGGGGGACGAACATCGATTACTGTAGGCCTGACGGCAATGCTGCTTTCGTTATTCTTGGGCACTTTAATTGGTGTGGTTGCAGGCTATTTTAAAAAACTTGATAGTGCATTGATGCGGTTCACAGACCTATTTTTATCGCTACCACTTCTACCATTACTTTTGGTAATGATGCTCTTGTTTAGAGAGCCTCTAAGCACTTCTTTTGGTCCGGAAAGAGGAATGTTCATTCTAATAGTTGTATCAATCGGTATAACTAGCTGGATGCCTACAGCTAGGATCGTAAGAGGTGATGTATTGGCGATCAAAGAACGAGAGTTTATTCTCGCAGCCCGCTCAATCGGCGGCACCGACACAAAAATCATTTTCCGCCATATTCTGCCGAATGTGCTGTCTCCGATAATGGTATCAGCGACACTGGGAATCGCGAATGCAATAATAACAGAAAGTGCACTTTCGTTCCTTGGACTCGGTTTCCCTCCTGATTTTCCTACTTGGGGTAGGCTTCTCAATGATGCGGTTGATTATCTTCAGCAATTTCCTGAGCGTGTGTTTTGGCCTGGACTTGCCATATCTCTCACCGTTTTAAGTATTAATTACTTAGGTGATGGCTTAAGAGATGCATTAGACCCAAGAATTAGAGGAAGATAAGGCTAGAAAAGACCTACGTTTTGAAATTATTACAAAAGGCCCAATATTTTTTTGGGTTTAAAAAAAAGTTAGAAAAAATTTTAAAGTAAAATAATCTATTAAGAATATTATCCCTGTAAAACACTAAATTTAAAACAATTACTGAATTGATATCATTTTATTAGATCCCTATTAGAAAATTGTTCTAATAGGAAAAGATTTTGGGTGATTTGATAAATTTAGACATTGTGGACTCACGACAGGCGTCCGTTTACTTTGGAATATTTATTGGCGCGTGCTTTGGCATTTTAGCACATAGAACGAAATTTTGTTTTAGAAGTGCATTTATTGTTGAAAGACCTACTCAGGAAACCGCAATTTGGATGTCTGCATTGATCACGGCATTAGCAGGCACACAACTTATTATATTTCTAGGGTTTATAAGTTTTAATGAGCACCGATTTTTCCAAAATGAGTTGCCATGGCTTGCACTAATTTTGGGCGGATTTCTTTTTGGTTCAGGGATGGTTTTAACACGGGGCTGTGTATCACGGCTGACAGTATTAGCTGGTACCGGTAATTTAAGAGCGGCAATGGTACTCTTAATTTTTGGTATCGTAGCTCACGCAAGCTTGAAAGGTGTCATATCTGAGCCAATTATTTTCATAAAAACAATAACGTTAAATACTGAGAAGTTCACAAACTCCATATCTATTTTAATAATTAAAGTCGCTTTATCTCTGACACTAACTTTGTTTTGTGCTTTGCTTATTATACGAACTAAACCAAAATTAATTAAACTTCTGTTAGCCTCCGTTATCGGTTTGCTTATACCACTATCATGGGCCGGAACTGGCTTTATTTTATACGATGAATTTGACCCAATCGCGTTTGAAAGCCTTTCATACACAAAACCGTATGCAGATACTCTGTTCTGGATCGTAGCTTCCAGCGCGATACAACCAAATTTTGGGGTCGGCTTAGTTGGCGGTACAGTATGTGGCTCCATTGTAACATCACTAATTACAAGAGAGTTCAAAATTGAGACTTTTGAATCTACTGCTCAAACGACACGATACTTCATTGGTGCCACAATGATGGGCGTTGGCGGTGTTTTGGCAGGGGGTTGCACAATTGGAGCAGGTCTGGCCGGATTGCCGTCATTGGCACTAACTACAATTTTAGCTACAGTTTCAATTATATTGGGAGGTTTAGCATGTAAGTATGCATTAGCATCTACAGCATTTTTGAACGTATACGCCGGATCATTAGATAGACAAGCCCAACCACAGGCAAAGTGATAATCGAAGTTAAAAACCCCTCTGTTACTGAATAGTTCTCTGCGAGAGGGTACAGCAAATACGACACCAAGGATACCGCATAATAACTTATAGCAACCACCGACAGACCTTCTACTGTCTTTTGTAACCGTAGCTGTAAATCTGCTCTCCTATCCATACTAGTAAGCAAAGCTTGATTTTGAGCAGACCTTTCGACGTCCACTCTGGTTCGCAGCAAATCACCGGCTCGAATAGCTCTGTCAGCCAGATTTCCCAATCTAACACGACTAGATTTAACTGTCCTCATCGCTGGATCATAACGTCTCATCATAAATTCCGAAAACGTCTGACGTCCCTTAAACCTTTCCTCTCTTAAAACCCTAATCCTCTGATGAACAATCGCCTCATATGCCTCAGTTGCGCCTAAACGAAAAGATGCTGCTGCTGATAAAGTTTCCAGTTCAGTGGAAACTTTCAACAAATTATCTAAAGTAACTTCCGCAGCCACTTTACCGTCGTTCATATCACTCATTATGTGGGATAACTCTGTATCAATATTACCCATTTGCCTTGCCATACTACGCACTCGAGCAAAGCCCAGCATTGACATGGATTTATACATTTCAATTTCACATAGACGCTGAATAATCCTACCAACCCGTCGTTCATCAGTTAGTGGATCAACAAAAAGGACGAATCGTTGATGACCTACTTCATCTATTCTAAAGTCTGAAGCCACAACCGCTGACCCATCTAAAACTTTACTTACTGCAAGACTCTCCGGTACGAACCAATTAGCTAATTTTTTTGAGATAATCTCGCTACTGTTTTCTTGATCACTCATATTTTCAAGACGCAAATTCACCGATGTTATCCGAAGCGATGACAGGGACTCTAACCAATCTTTTGGAAAAGCATCGAAACAAATACCATCAAAAGGCTTTTCAGATAAATTGTTTAAAAATATCGTATATGTAACAAATTCCGTGTGAGCTTCCCATTTAAGTTTAAAACGACCTAAATCACCAAAATAATGAGTAGCATCTTCCTTTGGATGTGGAGCACCAAACCTATCAAGCAGCTCGATTAAATTTTTTCTATCTCCACTTCTATCTCTCTGGGCAGCATTTTCAGGCTCTTTCAATGCCAAAAACGCAACCATCCCAGGTGCCGAGTGAAACGGAAACGGACGGGCGTGAAGCTCATTAGCTAATTGATACCTTTGCGCGTGATCTGCAATAAGTGTCAAAATGTTATCCTAATCTAAACACACTATTTATTGAATAACGCCAATAAAACCCAAATAAAAGACGTACAACACCCCCAAATTAATCTACATCAATTTAAGGATGCGTTGAAATTCCATTAGTCTATCATTGACAAAAGCTTGTTTAAACTATCTTTTGCATCTCCATAGAACATGCGTGTATTTTCTTTAAAGAAAAGTGGGTTTTCGATGCCAGAGTACCCAGTTCCTTGTCCTCTTTTAGATACAAAGACCTGTTTCGATTTCCAACATTCTAAAACAGGCATACCTGCTATTGGACTATTCGGATCTTCTTGTGCAGCAGGATTTACGATATCATTGGAACCAATAACAATTGCTACATCGGTATCTGGAAAATCTTCATTTATTTCATCCATTTCGAGCACTATATCATATGGAACTTTAGCTTCCGCAAGTAGCACATTCATATGCCCGGGAAGCCGTCCCGCAACCGGATGAATAGCGAACCTTACATTCTTCCCTTTGCCCCGAAGACGTTTAGTAAGCTCGGATACAGCTTGTTGGGCTTGGGCAACGGCTAGTCCGTAACCCGGTATTATTATAACGCTATCAGCATCGGCTAATGCGGACGCGACCCCGTCTGCATCTATCGCAATTTGTTCGCCTTCCACTTCCATTGCAGGTCCTGATGCACCACCAAAACCACCAAGTATCACCGAAATAAATGACCTATTCATTGCCTTACACATTATGTAACTGAGAATAGCGCCAGAGGACCCGACAAGGGCTCCAACGACGATCAAGAGGTCGTTGCCAAGACTGAAACCAATAGCGGCAGCAGCCCAGCCAGAATAGCTGTTCAACATAGACACAACCACTGGCATGTCTGCTCCACCAATTCCCATGATCAAATGAAAACCAATAAAAAAGGCTAAAATAGTCATTAGGAGAAGTGGTAAAATACCTCCTGTTTGAAGATACCAGATCAAACATAAAACAGAAATGATCGCCGCCGATGCATTTAAAAAATGTCCGCCAGGAAGTTTCACTGCCGCAGAAGTAACACGGCCTGATAGCTTACCGTAAGCGATTACAGATCCCGTAAACGTTATAGCACCAATAAATACACCTAAAAACAGCTCCACTCTCAATATATTAACTTCAACGGCTGATTTTTTAGCCACCAAGGCTGCGAATCCCGTTAGCTCTTTTACCGCCTCAGAGTTTACTGCTGACGCAACATTTTTAATTTCCAAATCTGCATTAAATCCGACGAAGACGGCTGCCAAACCTACCAACGCGTGCATACCTGCAACAAGTTCAGGCATCTGTGTCATTTCAACCCTGGCCGCTAAAAAATATCCAATAACACCACCGGCTGCAATAAGAAGAACAGACAGGGCCCATAAGCCAGAACCGGGACCTATCAAGGTTGCAAATACAGCAAGAGCCATCCCAAAAATGCCATACCATACAGCTCGCTTGGCGCTCTCTTGTCCAGATAATCCACCTAGGGACAATATAAACAATACAGCAGCCACGACATATGCGGCGGTAGTAAATCCTAATTCCATATTTCTAACCCCTTAAGATTTTTGGAACATAGCAAGCATTCGTCTTGTGACGAGAAACCCACCAAAAATGTTAATACCAGCCATAAAAACCGATAATGCTGCAAGTAAGATTACTAGAAATGAACCCGATCCAATCTGCATCAGCGCGCCCAAAATTATAATCGATGATATTGCATTCGTAACAGCCATCAACGGCGTATGAAGAGCATGGCTCACATTCCAAATAACTTGAAATCCAACGAAAACAGCAAGAACGAATACGATAAAGTGTTGCATAAAGCTAGCTGGAGCAACAAGCCCAACACCTAATGTAAGGGCACCACCTACTGCGAGCAGAATAACCTGCTGGCGAGTTTGCGCATTAAACTCCTCTTGCTCTTTCGCCCTTAGTTCCTCTGGAGACAACTCTTTTGGCTTTTCCTGCGTTTTTGCAGCGATAGCGAACCGTGGCACCTCTAATTACGTCATCTTCCATATTATGGTTTATTTCACCATCTTTTTCCGGCGCAAGATCACTAATCATGTGCCTAATATTAGTAGAATATAAATTTGATGCTTGAGCGGCCATTCGACTCGGAAAGTCAGAATACCCTACAATAGTAACCCCGTTGTCAGTTACAATTTTTTCATCCAAAACTGTTAGCTTACAGTTACCACCCTTCTCAGCTGCTAAATCCACAATAACCGAACCTGGTTTCATGGATTTAACCATATCAGCTGTCCACAATTCTGGAGCCTCGCGGTTTGGAATAAGCGCGGTGGTAATAACAATATCAACCTCTGGCGCTAACTCTCTAAATTTCGCAAGCTGAGCCTCTCGAAATTCTGGTGACGAAACTGACGCATATCCGCCAGTTTTAGCACCATCTTGCTGCTGCTCCTCAAAATCGAGATATACAAATTCAGCACCCATGGATTCTACTTGTTCCGCAACTTCAGGCCTAACATCAAAAGCATAAGTAATAGCTCCTAACGACGTAGCTGTCCCAATCGCAGCAAGCCCGGCAACACCGGCGCCTATTATAAGCACTTTCGCCGGAGGCACCTTACCTGCTGCAGTGACTTGACCTGTGAAAAATCTTCCAAAATTATTGCTGGCCTCGATAACTGCTCGATAACCAGCTATATTTGCCATGGATGAAAGAGCATCCATCTTCTGTGCCCGACTGATCCTTGGAACCATTTCCATTGCTATGACGTTTGCTTTTTTGGACTTGGCCAGGTCAAGACCCTGCTCATTGACGGCTGGATTAAAAAAGGAAATCAACGTCTGCCCGGCAGATAATCTCTTAAGCTCAGCGGTAGAGGGCTGTCTAACCTTGGTCACTACATCAGCTTCCTTCCACAAAGCAGCAGCCGTTTTTACAACCTTGACCCCAGCCTCTTTGTAGATTTTGTCTGAATATCCTGCTGCTTTGCCAGCACCACTTTCAATTAAACAAGCAAAACCTAACTTTTGAAGTTGAAGAGCACTATCAGGGGTTAAAGCAACCCTATTTTCACCGTCGAAAATTTCTTTGGGGGTACCGATTTTCAAAATTTAATCCTCACTTAAATATACTCAGAGACATGTCTAACCAGCTTCCTATACGCAACATTATTAAAGATCAATGTGCTTAAAGTGAAAAATTATGTCGCAACGCATTTTAATCAACTGCTATAAATTCCAATAGCGTTTTGACTACCAATTAATGAAACCGCAACCAGCCCAACTTTCTTTCGAGACCAGAGTTCAGTTTTTATCACTCCCACTCCATTTCTTCAAAAACCCTACCAGCATTTTTCTTTGCTAACTCTTCAAAAGTATCTAAATTCTTCCATTTTTGCTGATCGACATAATAAGACGAACTTAAATCGCCCCCAGCCTCAATATGGCTTTTGATCTTTGCTCGTAAATCTAAAAGATATCCCAACGTATACTTTTCAACTTGTGGTAAATTTGTGGGATGTCCATGCCCAGGAATTATATAAAGCGGATTAAGAGGTGCAAAGCTTGTTTTCCAAGTTTCTATCCAGCATCTTGTGCAAGTATTTTCAAAAATTGGCAGCATTCGTTCATGAAAAGCTATATCACCAGCAATCATTAGTGACCATTGCGGGATCCAGACCTGTGTATCTCCAGGGCCATGAGCATCACCCAGATGTAGAATCTCAAACTTTATACCACCTAAAGTAAAAACATACTTTTCGGAAAATGAAATGTTTGCGGTAATAACGGCTGTACCGTCAGCCTTTTCTCTATTGTAACGCTTCATCTCTTCTAGGATTTGATAGCCATTATCCTTCACCTCATCAATAGCGGCTTCATGTGCCAATATATCAATGCCAAGCTCAGCCCAGTAAGAGTTACCCAACATAGCATGTCCCTGCCCATTTTCGTTGATTACTAGCTTTACAGGTTTATCTGTTACTGCTTTAATCTCCTGATGCATTGCCTCAGCCAGACTAAATGATGCACCAGAATTAATCACTACGACTCCATCCGCAGTTACAACAAAAGATAAATTATTATTATGACCAGAATTTTCATACGTAGGTGGAGCAGTAGCACCAATTGCAGAAAATACATTTGGGATAAATTCAGAAGGTTTTGAATACAATACCGATTGAGGATATTGATCCGGTATATTTTCACTAGCTATGGAGTGCTGGCTCATGGCAATTGATAATAAAAAATATCTTAAAAGACCCATTCAACCCTCATTAAATTCAAAGATTTTCGAAAATAAAAATATTAATTGTATTCCATGTTATATAAATGTTGTAACTACAGCAACTTGGTGAAACCGTTCATATGGGACGGCTACGAAAGGGCAGATGACAAACTTTGAAGAAACAAAAAAGCAATTCATACTTCCAAAAGGATTGATCTATTTAGATGGTAACTCGCTGGGCCCCATGCCCAAGAATGTTCCCAGTGAAATTAACACTTTTCTTCATGAAGAATGGTCAAACCTTTTAATAAATGGATGGAATGATGCGGAATGGATGTTTCAGCCTGAAAATTTGGGTAACAAAATTTCGCGCATTATCGGAGCAGAAGATAATTCAGTAGTTGTCGGAGAAACCCTATCTGTTAGAGTTTTTCAAGCATTAAGTAGCGCCATTAAAGATGTGGGGAAAAGAAAAATTATACTCACAGATAGTGGAAACTTTCCGTCAGATTTGTATATGGCTCAGGGACTGGTGCATCTATTGAATGATCAACTTGAGATTAGAATATGCGCACCTGAGGAAGTACTTGACAGTCTAAGCGACGAGATTGCGGTACTTATGCTAACCGACGTTGATTACCGTACTGGCAGAAGGCATGACATTTCAGTAATCAGTAAAATTGCAAAAGACAATGGGATCGTTACGATTTGGGATCTAGCGCACTCTGCTGGCGCTTTAAACCTAAATCTAAAGGAGTGGGATATCGATTATGCTGTTGGTTGTACATATAAGTATCTAAACGCAGGACCTGGTTCGCCAGCGTTTATATATGTTAACCCAAAGAAAATTAATGAGGTCAAACCATCTTTAATGGGCTGGCTTGGTCATCAAAAACCATTTGAGTTTTTGCATAAGTATGTACCTGGCAAAGGTATAAACCGAATGAAAATAGGAACACCACCAGTTCTGGCTAATGCGGCTCTTGCTGCTTCTTTAAAAATTTGGGATACCGTCAACATGAGCGAGCTGCGCTCCAAGTCAATTGATCTTTCTGAGCGACTTATAAGCGGGTTGCAAAAGAACTGCCCTAATCTTAAATTAGCATCTCCAATAAATGCAGAAGACAGGGGTTCCCAAGTTTCATTTTATTTTGAACATGGATACCCTGCAATGCAAGCAATCATAGAAAAAGGCGTTATTGGAGATTTTAGGTCCCCGAACATTATGAGATTTGGAATTACACCCTTGTATATATCTAAAGAAGATATTGATTTGGCAATTGAAGTTATTTCAAATGTTATTCAAAATTCTTTATGGGACAGACCCAAATACAAAAAGCAAAAATTTGTCACATAACTGAAAGGGATCATCTACTGGGCATTTCCATAATCACGCACCGCGTCGCCAAAAGCCGTAAACAAACGTTTAGAAATTGGATCATTTTCAGCATTCCATTCCGGGTGCCACTGGACAGAGTATGTGTAACCCGGTGCATCTTTTACATAAAGCGCCTCTGGGGTTCCATCACTTGCCCAACCATCAATTATCAACCTATCACCGGCATCTGCTATCCCCTGTCCATGTAGCGTATTTGTCTCTATTCGATCAGAACCTAAAATTTTGCTGAAAATGCCATCGCTTCTAAACGTGACTTCATGCCTAATGGCAAATTTTTCTGCAAGCGTTCCATCTGGTGGCATTCGATGGTTCATTCTCCCATCTAACTCGCGAATTTCCGGATGTAGTGTTGCACCCATTGCCACCGCAACTTCCTGAAATCCTCTGCATATACCAAAAATAGGAAGACCGATCGAAACAGCCCTTTTTATCAGAGGGAGTGTTAAGGCATCACGATCACGATCGAAATCGCCATGAGCCGCCGTTGCTTCGACACCATAATTACTAGGATGTACGTTAGGTCTTCCGCCGGTAAACAAAAAACCGTCGCACATTGCGATGAGCTCATCAACTGTAGTAAATTCGGGACTCGACGGTACGATGATAGGTATTACATTCGCAACCTTGGATAGCGCGTCACAATTCATTTTCCCAGCTGCGTATGCTGGATATTCATCATTGATTAAGTTGAAATTCCCAACAATTCCAACTACAAAACGTCCCATTTTTAGCCTTTAACTATTACTTTGCAAATTATTATTCTTTATATTTGTTTTAGCTCACTATTGACCATATTTCTATGCTAGATTTTTCAATTTCAAACGAGTTTCATGTAAAATTGGCTCAGTGTAACCTGATGGCTGATTTTTACCCTCGAAGATTAAATTATATGCAGCTTTAAATGCCAATCCATCAAAGCTTGGGCTCATCGGTATATAATTTGGATCGTTAATATTTTGCTCATCAACAATCTGCGCCATGGATTTAAGCGCTGTAATGACCTCTTCTTCACCCACGACTTTATGATGCAACCAGTTAGCGAGCGCCTGACTAGATATTCTGCATGTGGCGCGATCTTCCATCAAACCTACATTATTGATATCTGGAACTTTTGAGCAACCAATTCCCTGATCCACCCATCGCACAACATATCCAAGGATCCCTTGAGCATTATTTTCTACTTCCCGAATTATTTGCTCGTGCGTCCATTTTCTGTAAGCGGCCAGGGGAATGTCAAGAAGTGTATCAACATAGGCTCTTCGGCCGTTTTTTCTTAAATTTTCTTGAACTGCAAAGACATCCACTTGGTGATAATGCAAGGCATGCAATGTAGCAGCGGTAGGGGATGGTACCCAGGCACAATTTGCTCCTGATTTTGGATGCTCTATTTTTTGCTCCAGCATAGCAGACATTAAATCCGGCATAGCCCACATACCTTTTCCAATTTGGGCTCGCCCAGAAAGCCCACACTCTAAACCAATGTCAACATTCTGATTTTCATATCCTACTATCCAAGACTTTCGTTTTATAAAATCTTTCCTGCTAAATGGGCCTGCTTCCATGCTAGTGTGAATTTCATCTCCAGTACGATCGAGAAACCCAGTATTTATGAAGGCTACTCGTCTTTTTGCCGCGCGGATACACTCTTTTAGGTTAACGGAGGTTCGGCGTTCTTCATCCATTATTCCCAATTTTACAGAATATTGTTCTATACCTAAAGAACTCTCTACCTTGGAAAATATTTTATCGGCAAAATCCACTTCAGCGGGACCATGCATCTTGGGTTTTACAATATAAATTGAACCATGTCTTGAATTGCCATCAGCCTTTTTCAAATCATGCATTCCGAGCATTGTGGTAACCATAGCATCCAGCAAGCCCTCGAATATCTCGTCACCATTTGAATCAAGTACAGCTGGTGTAGTCATTAAATGACCAACATTTCTGATCCAAAGTAATGCTCTAGCCCTAATGCTAAAATCATCACCAGAGGGAGAAATAAAAGACAAGTCAGAATTGAGACACCTAACGACTTTTTCTCCGTTTTTCTCAAACTCAGAAGTAAGGTCTCCTTTCATTAGACCTAACCATGTTGAGTATGCATTTACCTTATCTTCACCATCAACACATGCTACAGAATCTTCTAAATCAATTATGGCGGATAGAGCGCTCTCTATCCGAACATCTGCCAGACCTGCCTGATCCCTACTGCCGACAACATGTGCTCGATCGAAGACAAGCACGACGAAAAGACCGTTATTCTTCAAAAGAACAGAATTTGGCGCCTTCGGATTGCCCGAATAGCCAATAAACTTTTCTGGTGAGACCAATGGAAGGTCATCTACTAAAAGTTGCTTATCTCTAACATAATATCGCTTAACATCTGCATGACTAGCACCAATGATTGGAAATGCATTATCCAAAAATACTCTTGCACGGGCAACAACACGAGCGCCCCTGCCCCGATCATAACCCTCAGCCTGGTCAAATGCCCCCATTGCGTCAGTACCATATAAACTGTCGTATAAACTTCCCCATCTCGCGTTCGCTGCATTAAGAGCGTAACGAGCATTGGTCGATGGTACTACGAGTTGCGGACCAGCTATGCTGGAAATTTCCGGATCAACATTTTCTGTTTCAATTAAAAAACTCTCACCCTCATCAACCAGATAACCGATCTCCTTTAAATAATTTTTATAGGCCTCATGATCATGTGGCTGGCCAATTCTAGCCACATGCCATTTATCAATTTTATCTTGCAGCTCTTCTCTTGCCCGCAAAAGTTTTCTATTTTCTGGAGTCATCTCCTTAATCAATGATGACAAGCCAAGCCAAAAGTTATCCTGTGAAACTCCAGTATCTGGCAAAGCCTTATTCTCGATAAAATCCACCAAGCCTTCTTCTACATTTAGATCATATCGCATCAGGCGCTTATTCATCACTCAACCCCAAACCTTTCTCCGATTTCATGTAGGTATCTCAATTAAGGCGAGGCAAAAGAAGTTATTATTCATTAAAAGAGTCGCCTATTTTTTGTATTAATTAATAGTAGCACTACCTAAATGTAGCAACATCTATTAGCTGAGTAGGTTCAACTACAAATTCCAAGCACCGCGGAGTAATTATGGCAAAAAAAAGTAATCAGGAAATCTTTCTGAAAGACTATAAGGCCCCTGCTTATTTAGTAGACGCAGTGGAACTCAATTTTGAACTACATCCAAGTAGAACTAAAGTTTACTCTAAAATCAGTTTCCGTAAAAATCCTAATCCAAATTCAGCAAATAAATTTTTTTTAAATGGAGAAAAATTAATTTTCCTTAACGCTAAAATCGATGGGAATACAGTACATCCAAAGCTACAAAAAGACGGTCTCGAATGTGACGTCCCCGACGGCCCTTTCCTGTGGGAGTGCCTGGTAGAGATAGATCCCTCTAGTAACACCTCATTGGAGGGGTTATATATGTCAAATGGTATGTACTGCACTCAATGTGAGGCAGAAGGCTTTAGAAAAATATGCTACTATCCAGATCGCCCCGACGTTTTAGCACCATTTGTTGTTAGTATTCGCGGACCTTCACCAGTCTTATTGTCAAATGGCAATCTTATTTCGAGTGAAAAGGGCTTTTCAAAGTGGTCGGACCCCTGGCCAAAACCAGCATACCTTTTCGCATTAGTTGCTGGAGATTTAGAGAAAGTATCAGACGAATTTACAACGCAGCAAGGCTGTCATATCGACCTTAATATTTATGTAAGAAAGGGCGATGAGGACAAATGTCAGTTTGCAATCAGATCTTTAAAAAAAGCTATGAAATGGGATGAAGAGCGCTATGGACGACAATATGATCTTGAGGTTTTCAATATCGTTGCGGTTGATGATTTCAATATGGGGGCCATGGAAAATAAGGGGCTAAATATTTTCAATTCGAAGTGTGTTCTGACACATCCCAGAAAAAGTACCGATACCGATTTTGAATATGTTGAGGGTATAATTGCTCATGAATATTTTCATAATTGGACAGGAAATCGTGTAACCTGCCGAGATTGGTTTCAGCTGTGTTTAAAAGAAGGGCTCACAGTTTTCAGAGATGCACAATTTACATCTGATTTAAGGGACCCCTCAGTTAAAAGAATTCAAGATGCCCGGGTTATTAAAGGGCCTCAATTTCGAGAGGATGCCGGCCCACTTTCACATCCGGTAAGACCCGATAGCTTTGTTGAAATTAATAACTTCTATACTTTGACCGTTTATGAAAAAGGTGCTGAACTAATTGGTATGCTTAAGCTATTAGTTGGTGAGAAAAATTACTATTCGGCACTAGATTTATACTTTGAACGACATGATGGTCAGGCGGCTACAATTGAAGACTGGATCAAAGTATTTGAGGATGTCACCAATCAAAATCTTGACCAATTCATGCTTTGGTACTCCCAAGCTGGAACACCTAAAGTAAACGTGATTGAGCGATATGGCGAAAATACCCTGACTTTAGATTTTGAACAAATTCTGCCCAACAATCGCACAAAGAAATTACAACCAATGGTTATCCCAATCTCAATAGGCCTTCTGGATGAAAATGGTATAGATTTAATTGAAACGAAGGTATTCGAACTTAAAAAGCCAAAAGATACACTCACATTTAAAGGAATTGAGAAAAAGCCAACAGTATCTCTTTTAAGAAAATTTTCTGCTCCAGTAACAATAGAGCGAGAGATCACAGACCAAGACAGGCTAACTCTTCTTACAAAAGATAGTGATGCATACAATCGGTGGGATGCCTCACAGCAGTTAATGTTAGCAAGCTTTGAAAAGATTGCGTATCAAAAACAAGACCCAAGCGACGAATTAATAAATGCATTTTGCCAAATAATGCAGGATCAAAAATTAATGCCGGCTTTTCGCGCACAATTGCTTTCACAACCCTCAATTTCAGAAATTATCGCACATTTTTTTGAAAATAATTTGCCCATAGATCCTGAAATGATTTACACTGCAAAAAAAATATTTTCCCAAAAACTGGCAGAAAATTCTAATCAATTTTTAGAGCAATTATTTCATTCTCTGACCCAGAACGTAAAATATGAACCGTCAGCAGATCAGGCAGGAGAGCGTTCACTGAAGAATATTTTGCTTGGTCTGCTGACGAAGGTAGATAACGGGGAAAGTGCCGGAAAGCAGTTTGCCGGGGCAGATAATATGACCGACGAAGTGGCTGCATTAAGTGTGCTAATTCAAAATGACTTAGTATCAACAGAAATTGATAGTTTTTATGAGAGGTGGGCTGACGACCGTCTAGTCATTGACAAATGGTTTATGCTGCAAACATCGTTAAGTCAGCCTAGTAAATCCCTCGAAATCACAAAAACTTTAACAAAACACCCTGACTTTAACAAAAAAAATCCAAATCGATTTCGAGCCACCGTTGGTGGATTTACTCAAAACTTGGTTGCTTTCCATAGAGCAGATGGGGCAGGTTATAAGTTTTTAGCCAGTTGGATCAGAAAAATTGATACTTTAAATCCACAATTAGCAGCTAGAACCTGCACAGCATTTCAAAACTGGAAACAGTTTGATAACCTGCGCCAGAATAAAATCTCTGTAGAACTTACAAAGTTACTTAAAGTCGACAAGCTAAGCAAAGACACAAACGAAATGATTTCGCGGATACTAAATAATTGAACGGTCCTGAATGTTTAAGCTCCCCATATGAGATTTAATTTAAAATAAATCTCATTTAATCTAGATTGCAACATTGTTTCATCTTAGTTAATGAGTTCGTATATTAGATTGGAAGAATAAGATGCTGGATATAAACTATTCATCCCCCAAACCGACAGTCATACCGGGCGCAAGACATGATTGGGAATTAGTGATTGGTATGGAAGTTCATGCACAGGTTTCGTCAAAGTCAAAGTTATTTTCCGGAGCATCAACCCAATTTGGAAATGAGCCAAATTCTAATGTATCATTCGTTGATGCTGCGATGCCGGGGATGCTGCCCGTAGTCAACGACTACTGTGTCGAGCAGGCGGTTAGAACTGGCTTAGGGTTAAAAGCAAAAATAAACCTTTGGAGTGCTTTTGACCGAAAAAATTATTTTTACCCAGACCTGCCACAGGGTTATCAGATTAGCCAATTATATCATCCGATAGTGGGTGAGGGCGAAGTTATTGTGAATATGGAACCCGGAGTTGCGCGAAGAGTTCGGATCGAGCGCATCCACATGGAGCAAGACGCGGGAAAATCAATTCACGATATGGATCCAGATATGTCTTTTGTGGATTTAAATCGAACTGGAGTTTGCCTGATGGAGATTGTCAGTAGACCAGATATTCGTGGCCCAGAAGAAGCTGCTGCATATGTGGGAAAACTTCGGCAAATAATGCGTTATTTGGGGACATGCGACGGTAATATGCAAAATGGAAATTTGCGTGCAGATGTAAATGTTTCTGTATGCCAATCGGGTACTTTTGAAGAATTTATAGAAACTGGTGATTTTAGCGTGTTGGGCACTCGTTGCGAGATAAAAAATATGAACTCAATGCGTTTCATTCAACAAGCAATTGAAGTTGAAGCAAAACGTCAAATAAAGATTTTGGAGAGTGGTGGAACCGTCGATCAGGAAACGAGGCTATATGACCCTGAAAAGGGCGAAACAAGATCAATGCGATCAAAAGAAGAGGCTCATGATTATCGCTATTTTCCAGACCCAGACTTACTGCCTTTGGAATTGGAACAATCCTGGGTGGATGAAATAGCCTTATCTCTACCCGAGCTTCCTGATGACAAGAAAGCTCGTTTCATATCGTCATTTGGTTTAAGCGAATATGACGCAAGCGTGTTGACAGCTGAAGTGGAAGCCGCAAACTATTTTGAAACGGTTGCAGCTAATCGAGATGGTAAGATGGCTGCTAATTGGGTAATAAATGAGCTGTTTGGTCGCCTAAAAAAAGATGACCTGGACATAACGGCCCGATGCAACTCGGGCAAATCATCGACTTAATCAAAAATGGTGAAATTAATGGCAAAATAGCAAAAGAGTTATTCGAGATTGTTTACAGTGAAGGCGGTGAACCAGCCGAGCTAGTTGATAAACGGGGAATGAAGCAAGTCACTGACACAGTCGCGATAGAAAAAGCAGTTGCGGAGATAATTAGTGCAAATCCCGATCAGGTTGAAAAGGCGAAACTTAATCCAAAATTAATCGGTTGGTTCGTTGGTCAGGTAATGAAAGCTACTGGTGGCAAAGCAAACCCAAAAACCGTTAATGAACTTGTTGCAGCTAAGCTTAACTCATAAAAATTGAGCCCTAACTATTCCGTGTCATCAATTAAAGTTTAGGGTTAGATGCATACAAAATTACTCAGACTTTAAATCGAGTGCTAGTGCATGGATCTCGTTTAGCAGGTCCTTTCCAAGTGCTTCATGCACAGCTCGGTGTCTCGCAATTAGGGACAAAGTCTCAAAACCTTTCCAAACAATTTTTATTTTGAAATGGCTTTCTCCTCCTTCTGCAAAGCCCGCATGACCACGATGACTTTCGCTATCATCAACAACAGATATTTCTGACCCTTTGAACGAGGCCTCTAAAGCCTTATTTATTCGATCTGTTTTGGTCATTTTGAATAATTACCTCTTCAATTTACTTTTAATTAATGTATGATTTAACGCTCGAGTCGAAAAGGTATAATTAATGACCGAAAAACCTGATCCATTTGGATTTGATATATCTGTTTCTTCGGCAAAGAAGAACAAACCTCGCACAAGGCGTGGAATGTCCGGCGAAAGCGAGACATCGAGGAGGCTTTGCGACCATGAAGGCTGCGAAAATGCAGGAAAATTTCGAGCCCCAAAAGCACCTGACGTTCTAGACGATTTTTTTTGGTTCTGCAAAGATCATGTTCGCGAGTATAATCAAAAATGGAATTTTTTCCAGAACCAGACTGAAGCAGAATTGAATGCGCAAATGTCAAAGGACAAAGTTTGGGAAAGAGAAACTAAATCTTGGAGAGATCCTGAATCAAGAGCTTGGGCAAGGCTTGGAATAGAAGACCCCCACCAAGTTTTGGGAGAAAATGCGACAAAAAACCCTGGGCGTGCCGGGACCAGTGCTGGTCATACTAGGCGGCTACCCGCTACCGAAAGGCGAGCAGTGGAAATTCTTGAAGCAAAAGATAGTTGGTCAAAGCCAGAAATTCGCAAGGCCTATAAGGCACTTATTAAAATACTGCATCCAGATATGAATGGTGGAGATAGAAGCCAGGAAGAGCAGTTACAACAAGTTATGTGGGCATGGGATCAAATTAAGGATAGCAGAAATTTCAAATAGCGAAGTACTAAGTTCTTCGGAAAACTAAGCTAATGCCATTAATACAATGTCTCTTCCCAGTTGGCTGCGGCCCATCATCGAATATATGTCCTAAATGTGAACCACAGTTGCTACAGTGGCATTCTGTTCGGATCATAAAAAACTTTCCATCTATTCTTGTGCCAATTGCACCATCAATGGCTTTTGAGAAACTTGGCCATCCGGTACCTGAATCATACTTGTAGCGAGACATATATAGTTTTTGATCACACCCCTTGCAGTGATATGTGCCTGTTTCATAGTTTGAATTCAATGGAGATGTGAACGCACGTTCGGTAGCTTCCTCTCTCATAACGGCAAATTCAAATGGAGTAAGTCTGGTTTTCCATTCACTTTTAGTTAACCGAAAAGGAAATTCAGCAATCTCTTCTTTTGCAAAGATTGACTGCGTTGGAATAACCATTGTTGCAAGACCTAGTTTGAGTAAAGAACGTCTATTCATAAATTATCTCTTGTCATGTTTGCTACTGGATATATCTGGTTCGTTAAAGGTGAATTTCAACTTCAAGCATTGAGTTAAAAGTATTGTGAAGGTTAGTAATAGTCAAAAATATACAATTTATTTATCTTGGAACTCTTGAACAGCAGCAATTATTAGTGCACCAGTGAACTTCATAAGCCGAATATAAGGAAAAAATTATGGCCGATGGCTCTAAAATCATGGAAAACAACCCCACAGAGGATATTTCGGTCAGAGAAGTTTTTGGTATCGACTCAGATATGATCGTAAAAGGGTTCTCGGAACGAGCCAATCGAGTTCCAGAGGTTGATGAAACATACAAATTCGATCCAGATACAACCTTAGCCATACTGGCAGGCTTTAATCATAATCGGAGGGTTATGATCCAAGGTTATCACGGCACAGGTAAATCAACCCATATTGAACAAGTAGCTGCAAGATTAAACTGGCCCGCAGTAAGGGTTAATCTTGATAGTCATATTAGTAGAATAGACTTGATAGGTAAGGACGCGATTAAGCTTAAGGACGGTAAGCAAGTTACTGAATTTCATGAAGGAATTTTACCTTGGGCTTTGAGAAACCCAGTGGCTATTGTTTTTGACGAATATGATGCAGGCAGAGCAGACGTGATGTTTGTGATCCAGCGAGTCTTAGAGCACGATGGGAAATTAACACTACTAGATCAAAACGAAATTATCACACCCCATAGTAATTTCAGATTGTTTGCCACCTCAAACACCGTCGGGTTAGGTGATACAACTGGCCTGTATCACGGAACACAACAAATTAACCAAGCTCAAATGGATCGATGGTCCCTAGTTGCGACCTTGAATTATCTATCAGTGGAGGTGGAAAGCGCAATAGTGCTTGCTAAATCGCCAAGCTACGATAGTGAAGAAGGCAAGCGTGTTATAAAGCAAATGGTTACCGTGGCTGATCTCACGCGAACTGCATTTATGAACGGAGATTTATCTACCGTTATGAGCCCAAGAACGGTTATAAATTGGGCAAGTAACACAGAAATTTTCAAAGATGTGGGTTATGCTTTTCGATTAACCTTTTTAAACAAATGTGACGAGCTCGAAAGGCAAATAGTAGCTGAATTTTTTCAACGTTGTTTTGATGAAGAGTTACCAGAAAGTGCAGCAAGCGCAAGTCTGGAGTAGAATAATATTATTATGAGCAATAATTAGCCATCAACTAAAAATTATATAAGTGATCTGGCAAAGCTTAAACATTTCTTGAGTCTATTATGGTTTCAAAATCAGACAATCCTGCCGATCCATTCAAAAAAGCCCTAGCAGAGGCAACTAAAGTTTTGGCTGACAACCCAGAACTTTCTATTAACTACTCAGTTGATCCATCGGGTGTCTCTGGAGACAATATCAGGCTTCCCCAAGTCAGCAGGCGCATGACTAAAGAAGAAGTTCTTCTGGCTCGAGGAACAGCTGATGCTCTCGCCATGCATCATAAATACCATAATTCTGATTTACATTCACGATTTGCCCCAGATGGTCCCATGGCAAGAGAGATATATGAAGCGATGGAAACTGCCAGATGCGAAGCGATCGGGGCAAAAGATATGCCAGGTACTACTGGCAACATTAATGCAAAAATCGGCGTTGAAGCAAAACGAAAGGGTTTTGATAAATTGACAGATCGCGCTGATGCCCCACTTGCAGACGCCGCAGCTTATTTAATTAGAACTCTAACGACTAAAAAAGATCTTCCTTCCTCAGCAAACAACGTGTTAAATTTGTGGAAGGATTTTATTCTGGACCAAGCAGAGACTACAATAGAAAATCTGACTGAAAATTTGGATAATCAGGAAAGGTTCGCAAAATTCTCTCGTCAAATAATTACTGACTTAGGTTACGGAGATCAGCTAGGTGACGAACCCGAAGCCGAAGACGATGAAAATCAAGAACAGCAGGACGAGAATGAGGAACAAGCTGATGACCCCGAGAGCTCAGGAACAGATGAAAACAATGATGAGACTCTAGACGCAGAAGACCAACAAAGTCAGGACGAACAACAAGACTCTGCCCAAGCGCAAATGAGTAGTGAAGACAGCTCTGATGAGGACTTTGACGATCAGGAATTGCCTGACGGAGAAGCTCCACTGGAACCGCCACCTGTACAACCTATTTCTGACGCCGACCCAAATTATCAAGTTTTCGAGACAAATTTTGACGAGGAAATAAGGGCGGAAGACCTTGCCGAGCAAGTTGAGTTAGAGAGATTAAGAGCATATTTGGATCAACAACTCGAACCATTAAAAGGGGCAGTAAGCAGGCTTGCGAACAAGCTTCAAAGACGTCTACAAGCACAGCAAAACCGTAGCTGGTTATTCGATCTTGAAGAGGGAATTCTTGACGCTGGAAGACTTGCTAGGGTTATCACAAATCCAACAACTTCTCTCAGTTTTAAAATAGAAAAGGATACTGAATTCAGAGATACCGTAGTGACTTTACTTTTGGATAACTCTGGATCAATGCGTGGGAGGCCGATTTCGATAGCAGCAATATGTGCAGATGTGTTGGCACGCACATTGGAACGCTGCAACGTGAAAGTTGAAATTTTAGGATTTACAACTCGTGCTTGGAAAGGAGGCCAATCTCGCGAAGCTTGGCTGAATCAGGATCGACCACAACAGCCCGGTCGTTTGAACGATTTACGTCACATAATTTACAAAGGAGCCGACGCCCCTTGGCGCCGTGCACGCTCTAATCTTGGACTTATGATGAAAGAAGGGCTTCTTAAAGAAAACATTGATGGTGAGGCGTTAGAATGGGCACACCGACGCATGACCGCGCGTCCAGAAGCTAGAAAGATTTTAATGGTAATTTCGGACGGGGCCCCGGTAGACGACAGCACCTTATCCGTAAACCCTGCTAATTACCTAGAGAAACACCTACGAGATGTTATATCAATGGTAGAAAAAATAAAAAATGTCGAACTTTTGGCAATTGGGATTGGTCATGATGTGACCCGCTACTACGATCGTGCAGTTACCATAACAGACGTTGAGCAACTAGCAGGAGCAATGACTGAGCAGCTCGCTGCCCTATTCGATAGCGATCCAAAAGCTAGAGCCCGAGTGAATCAACTCAAAAGAGGCTAACAATTAATGCACAAAGAAAAAAGTTGTAAGTTTCAATCTTTCGCTTCTACCGGAGATCCGAAATTGGGTCCGAAGAGACTTGAAGCGTTGCAGGATCAAATTGCTAAAACGAATCTTGATGGTTTTCTTGTTCCACGCTCAGACTCTTTCAGAGGTGAGTATGTAGCTGAAAAAGATCAGCGTTTACGATGGCTTACTGGATTTGAAGGTTCTGCAGGAATCTGCGTTTTAGTTAATAAGCGGGTGGGTATTTTTGTCGATGGGCGCTACACGATTCAGGCAAAAAATCAAACACTGCCACCTATAGAAATTATTAATTGGCCAAATATAAAAGTCACGGACTGGATAATGGAAATCACCAATAAGGGTAAAATTGGTTTTGACCCTTGGTTACACTCAGTCGATGAAATTGAGCAATATAGAAAATCAACAGAAAACACTAATATCGTCTTACAACCGACAGAGAATCTTATTGATATAATCTGGACGGATCAGCCAGCCCCGCCAAATGCAAAAGCCTTTCGATACGAAGCCAAATTTGCAGGTGCGACACAAGTCAATAAAAGAAAAATATTAGCGAAAGAATTGAAAGACAATGGAAATTCGGCAGCAGTAATTACTTTACCAGAAGGAATTGCCTGGTTGTTAAACATACGGGGTGGAGATGTCGAACATTTACCGATTGTTCACGCTTTTGCTATTCTACATTCAAATTATAAAGTTGACCTTTTCGTAGATAAAACCAAAGTAGAAGACTTAAAAAAGCATTTTGGCAACGGCATTAAGTTATACAATCAAAATGATTTTCTTTCACACCTTAAACAACTTACGGGTAGTATATGCATAGATAAGGCTAGTCTGCCATTTGCTGCTTTTGAAGCTCTGCTTTCATCAAAAGTGACTTTGGACCCACGAGGAGACATAACAGCATTACCCAAAGCTTGTAAAAATGAGATTGAGCTAAGTAGAGCAAGAGAAGCCCATTTAATTGATGCGGTAGCAATGTGTAAATTTCTTTGCTGGCTAAATTCCCAGTCGGAGAGTAAGCTAACCGAAATTGATTTAGTTATCTCACTCGAGACGTTCCGGTCTCAAAATCCAGAATTTTATGACATCAGCTTTGAAACAATTTGCGCAAGTGGACCAAATGCGGCCCTACCGCACTATCGGGTAAATTATGATAGTAATCGGGCTATAGAAAAAAACGAAGTAATACTAATCGACAGTGGCGGCCAATATAAAGGCGGAACAACTGACATTACTAGAACAACCGCCTTGGGTGAGGTTTCAGGCGAAATCAAGAAGGCCTTTACGTTGGTCCTTAAAGGAATGATCTCGATATCGAGGTTAAAATTTCCTAAGGGAATGGCGGGATGTGATTTAGATGCATTTGCTCGAGTGCACCTATGGTCGGAAGGACTAGACTTCGCTCATGGCACGGGACATGGTGTAGGACAATTTCTTTCTGTTCACGAAGGGCCACAGAGATTGAGTAGAACGTCAAAGGTTCCCTTTGAAACGGGAATGATCATATCAAATGAACCGGGTTTCTATAAAGAAGGACATTTTGGGATTCGGATTGAAAACCTTCTGGCAGTCACAAAAGCTCCAAAATTGGAAAACTCAACTGTTGAAGAAATGTTTATTTTTGAGACCCTTAATTTTGTCCCCATAGATAAAAATTTAATTGATATAAGTCTGATGACGAACGAAGAAAAAGATTGGCTCAATGAGTATCATTTAAAGTGTCGAAAAAAAATCAGAGAAAACCTAGAAGAAAATGAAAAAATCTGGTTGGACCACGCAACAAAAAAAATCGAATAATTAAGATCTTTAACGCCCTGCTACCAAGGTTGCAGCAGCATTAATTGCAGCAGCCGTTATCTTGTCTCCTGAGATCATTCGGGCAATCTCCTCGACCCTAGTATCTCCATGAAGGGTTGTTACCTCAGTAATTGTGCTTATTGAATTTGTAGATTTGGAAACCTGAAAATGAGCATCACCAAGAGCTGCTACTTGGGGAGAATGCGTGACTGTAAGAATTTGTGCATTCTGGGACAGTCTAACAAGTCTTCTACCAACTGCATCAGCGGTAGCTCCCCCAATGCCACGGTCAATTTCATCAAAAATCATCGTAACTGAGCTATAATCGCTAGTTAAACACACTTTTAGTGCCAATAAGAAACGGCTTAATTCACCACCCGATGCTATTTTACCAATTGGACCTTTAGCAGTTCCCTTATTTGTAGAAACTAAAAAAGAAACCTCATCACATCCATCAGCTGAACTTGGTGCAGGTCTTATGTTAGTTTCAAAATGGGCATCTTCCATTTTAAGAAATGGTAATTCGGCTGTGACTAATTTGTCTAATTTATCACCAGCAATACGTCTGGACTCATTCAGTTTTGACGCGGCAACATTATATTCAGAATCGCACTCTTTTATTTGATTTTCCAATGAAGATAGCTTTTCAGCACCAAATGAAAACTCTTCTATTTTATCCGCTAGTTCTGCCTTAAATTGTGGTAGTTGCTCGGGCGCAATTTTATGTTTTCTAGCTAAACCACGGATTTCAAATAGTCTTTCTTCAAGCACTTCGAGCTCATACCCATCAAAGTCCAGCAACTCAACAAGACCCTCAATAATGCGTACGGCTTCACCTAACTCAGTTGATGCTCTGGATAACGACGCCAATGCTTCATCAAATGGCCCATCACTTTTGCCAGATGCTGTTTCAATCCATCTCATAGCATCCAAAATTAAACTCTCTGCACCGTTACCACCAACAGCACTTTGAGCCTTTAATACGTCATCTTTTATTTTTTCTGCTGATTGCATCATGCGTCTTTTGGTATCTAATTCTTGTTCCTCGCCTACTTTTGGATCTAGGCGCTTCAGCTCATTCAGTGAATGTTGTATAAACGACTCTTCAGCATCAAAATCTGATAACTTTTTTTGTTCATCCTGATATTCTTTTTTTGCTTTTTTTAGCTTTTTCCAAGCTTCTTTGACCCTCTCTCGTTGGGTACTGTTACCCGCAAACATATCAAGTAAGCGAATATGTGATCGTTGATCAAGTAGACCTTTATCGTCATGTTGACCATGAATTTCAACTAAGAGTGTCGATATCCGAATTAATAAATCTCTTGGAGCCCTTCTTCCGTTAATCCATGCAGTCTTACGTCCATCGACATTTATAACCCGCCGAATTAATAGTTCTCCTTCCCAAGGAACGTTATTATCATCGAGTATCTTTCTCACCGGATGGTCATCTTTCAGTTCAAACCAAACGCTTACTTCTCCAAAATCAGCTCCTGGACGAACTATTTCAGTTTTACCCCGCCAGCCCAGTACAAATCCCAAACTATCCAAAAGAATTGATTTACCTGCCCCAGTCTCACCAGTGAGTACATTCAATCCATTAGTGAATAAAATCTCTGCATGGTCGATAATCAAAATATCGCGTATGTCTAAACCAACAAGCATTTTATAAAATCATTAAGTTAGAGCCATCTACCTTTTAGAACCTGCCTATGGATCTTCCGGAGCCAGCCAGTGCCTTTAACGGCTGGGCTCAGATCTTCATTCCTTAATAAACTAAAGGTTCGTTTATACCAAGCTGAAGCTTGATAATTATGCCCAAGTATTGCGCCCGCAGATTGAGCCTCGTCGACCAGTCCCATAGACAAATATGCTTCTACGAGTCTGTGTAAAGCCTCAGCGGTGTAAGAGGAGGTCTGATAATCCTCTACAACAGTACGAAATCTGTTGATAGCAGCTGGAAATTGTTGTCTCTTTAAATAATATCTGCCCACCTCCATTTCCTTTCCCGCCAAATGATCAAAAGCTAAGTCAAATTTTAGTTCCGCAGGTTTAACATACTCACTGTCGGGATAATTTTTGATAAGCTTTTTGAAAGCTTGCAAGGCCTTTGCAGTTACTTCTTGATCCCGACCAATATCTTCAATTTGGTCATAATAACTTAAAGCTATTATATATTGAGCATACGCAGAATCCTCGTCAGCTGGATAATATTCAATATATCTTTCGGCTGCGTCCCTAGCCTCTTTATATTGCTTTGCCTTGTGATTTGCAAAAGCTTGCATAATTACCGATCTTTTTGCCCATTCTGAATAAGGGTAAAGCCTTTCAACGTCAGAGAAGAAAGCGATTGCGTCTATCGGCTTCGATCTTGCCATTTCATATTCTGCTCTATCGTAAATCTGTTTTGCAGAATAATTTTCAATTTCATCTGAACCTACATTAGCAGTATTACTACAACCAAATAACAAGCCCACCGCAATGGAAGAGACCCCAATCAAATAGATCAATCTATTTAAAATCATAAACGACCTTCACAAATTAAAACAATTTTTAAATTGATAACTTTATTTAGAGTTAAAGTACATTAAGACATACCAGAATAATTAAAAATATATTTTCTATTAAATTGGGATTATATCATATGATTTGAATTGAGCTCTTATGAATAACGTTCATCCGTTTTATAAGATCTAAAGTCTCCTGCTTTATTCCATAGCAAATTTGCTCGTCTTTCAAAGAAGAGAGTAAGTTAGGGTTAACTTTATCCTTACGAAACCAGCGCAAGTTTTCTATTAGTCGCCTACCCTCGTCAGTATATAAAGATGGCAGTTCAATATCATTAAGTATGGCCCAAAAGCCAGTCCAAAGCCTTGAAACAGACCAGGGGTTATACCCACCACCGCTTGTTAGAAGTAATTTAGGGGCCAAAAGGGCAAGCTTTGATAGAACTTTCCATAGACAATTGTTTGTCATTTCCAACCGAGACAGCGGATCATCTTTTAACATGTCTGCACCTCCTTGAACAATCAAAGCTTCAGGTTTGAAATTTTCTATCGCAGGATAAAAAATGTATTCAAAGAGAGCTTCTAAATCAATATCCGTCGAACCTTTTGAAATGGGTGCATATAAATTTTTATCAGGGAAATTTTCCTCTAATTTCCCTTGAAATGGCCATCGGTTTGCTTCGTGTGCTGACACTAACATCACATCTGGATCTTCAGAAAAGGCAGATGCCACACCATCACAAAAGTGTGCATCCAAATCCACGTAGGCAATACGGCGAATGCCTAGTTCTCTGAATCTTTTAATAGCGAACACTAAATCATTCAAATAACAGAATCCATTTGCTTTATTTACTAGACCATGATGTAAGCCACCGCCCAAATTAAAGGCGCGACCATGTAAAAATGCAAATTCTGCCGCAACCACTGACCCACCAACTGAGGTAGCTGGCCGCTTGTACATTCCTTTAAAAATAGGATTTGACGGTGTTCCCAAGTTATATTTGTTAGATTGATTTTTATCAATTTCCTGCTTTTCATCAGCTTCTATGAGGACATTAACATAATCGTTAGAATGGAATTTTTTAAGTAAACTTGGCTTAGCGATAGGCGCAGTTATAAATTTTGCCTCATCGCACCATGACATAGCTTTGATTAAATCGAGTGTAGCTCCCACCCTTGGTATATTTAAAGGATGTTTTCCTCCATAGTGCGTATTGCGATATATATCTGAAGAAATTAGAAAAGATGTCATATAAAAATAATAGCGCTGTGGCATGAAATAAACAGCACACTTTTAGAAATATTCTTAGGGTTTTCCAAGTTATCCAGCCGAGCTATAAGCCCCGCATCTAGCATGAGGAAAAGACCGATGCGCAAAAACAAAATTACACGCGAAACCAACGAAACTAAGGTCTCGGTCTCTATTAACCTTGATGGTACAGGCGAGTATTCTAACGATACAAATGTTGGCTTTTTTGATCATATGTTGGATCAGTTATCTCGTCACTCGCTTATAGACTTAAAAGTAAAAACGACAGGCGATACAGAAATTGACGATCATCACACCGTGGAAGATACCGGCATAGCACTCGGACAGGCGCTAAAAAATGCTTTGGGTAATAAACAAGGCATAGTTAGATATGGCTCGTGCCATTTACCCATGGATGATGCACAAATTCGAACTTCTTTGGACTTCTCTTCGAGGCCTTATTTTATCTGGAATGTCAGTTTCTCAACAAATAAAATAGGAAATTTTGATGCAGAGCTAGTGCGTGAATTCTTTCAAGCTTTTTCAACACACGCTGGATTAACGTTGCATGTAGATATGGTACACGGGATAAACAGCCATCATATCGCAGAGGCGATATTCAAATCTGTAGCGAAAGCTTTACGACAAGCGATCGAAATTGATCCGAGAATGGCTAAAAGTTTACCGAGCACCAAGGGAACACTCTAGAGATAATGCTTACAGCGCTTATCGATTATGAGAGTGGTAATTTACACTCCGCTTTAAAGGCCTTCGAAAAAATTTCTAGTGAAAACTCGCTTGGATCCGTGACGATCACAAACGACCCTGAAATTATTAGTAATGCAGATAGATTAGTTTTGCCTGGCGATGGGGCTTTCCCAGCGTGTAAAGCCGCCCTCGAAAAATCAGAGGTATTTGAGGCACTTAAACACGCCGTTCTAGCCAAACGCAGACCATTTCTTGGGATTTGCGTCGGAATGCAATTAATGGCAAAAAAAGGTTTTGAATTTGAGCCAACTAATGGTCTTAATTGGATTAACGGCCAAGTAGAAAGAATACAATTAGATGATCCAAGTTTGAAAATACCTCACATGGGCTGGAACGAAATAGCCATCGATTACGACCACGCTATTCTGAAGGATATTAAAAATGGAGATCACTTTTACTTCGTGCATTCCTACCAAATGAGAGTATTTAGTCACGAAGAACGACTTGCACATGTCGACTATGGCGGTGACATCACTGCTATTGTTGCCAAAGACAATATGGTCGGATTACAATTTCATCCCGAAAAGAGTTCTCAATCTGGAATGAAACTTATAAAAAATTTTTTAGAATGGGCGCCATAAACCGTTAAAAATATTAATCTATCCTCGTCCAAGTACCACCATCACGACATAAAATTAAAACACACCCTGAAATTTTTAGCTGGTCATTTCCCTCTAAAACCATTTTAGAATTATAAACTTTATCTCGATCAGGGCTCCATATTTTCCCTCCACCGTATTTTCCATCACCTTTGTTTTTCATAGCCCATATAATTTGCTTACCGATATTTTCTGATTCGTATGATGCTCCAGTGGAGTCGAACGACTTTATAAGAGTGCCACAAATTTCTCCTTCACATTCCGCTACTTTGATGTGGCCAAAATTTCCATTATCATCTGGAGTTGTTTTCCAGACACCAAGTACCGGATCCGCCACCGCCGCGCCAGACAGCAAGCTCAAGGTAGCTGCTATTTTTAAAATATTCTTCATTGGAACCTCCCTTATTTATCACAGTCTGCAACCAAACTTGATTTAGGGCAAGCCCCTGTAGCGATGAAGTTGCATTCTTTTATGAAGCATGCTTTACGGATTTTCAAAACTGCAGGTTCGCGAAAAATGATATTATATCCAGCAATTGATTTAAAAGACGGTAATGCGGTCAGGTTGCTTAGAGGCGATATGAACAAATCAACTGTTTTTAATAAAAATCCAAGTAAACAGGCTCTTGAATTCGAGCAGGCGGGTTGCCAGTGGCTACACTTAGTAGACTTAAATGGAGCTTTTGCTGGTGAACCTGTTAATTCAGGAGCCGTTGAAGAAATCTTGTCTCAGGTAAATATTCCTGCGCAGCTTGGAGGAGGAATTCGCAGTCTTAAGACAATAGAAAATTGGCTATTGAAGGGTTTAACAAGAGTCATTCTTGGAACGGTGGCAGTCGAAAACCCCCTACTGGTAAAAGAAGCAGCAAAGGAGTTTCCCGGGAAAATAGCTGTTGGTGTAGATGCAAGAGATGGGATAGTAGCAACTGAGGGCTGGGCAAAATCCACAAATATTAGCGCCACAGAACTGGCAAAATCCTTTGAAGATGCTGGTGTTTGTTCGATAATTTATACAGACATTAATAGAGATGGGGCAATGCAAGGACCAAATGTGCAGGCTACTGCAGAGTTAGCTAATGAGGTATCAATCCCCATAATTGCATCAGGAGGTGTCTCAAAAATGGATGATATAATTGCATTGAAAAGTTGCGGAGCAGAACTTAACGGAGTAATTTCTGGACGCGCCTTGTATGATGGAGCGATTGATTTGAAAAAAGCCTTGGAAATTCTTTAATGCTTAAAATTCGCATTATCCCGTGCCTCGATGTAGCTGATGGCAGGGTCGTTAAAGGAGTAAATTTTGTTAATCTAAAAGATGCAGGCGACCCGGTAGAAGCAGCCTATCGCTACGACCAAGCTGGAGCAGATGAAATATGTTTCTTGGACATAAACGCAACATACAAAAACAGAAATACAACCTATGATATGGTTAAAAAAACAGCAGAAAAATGTTTTATTCCTTTGACGGTTGGAGGTGGGGTAAGAACTGTCGAGGACGTAAGAAAGCTTCTACTTGCGGGCGCTGATAAAGTTTCCTTTAATTCAGCTGCAGTTGCTAACCCAGAAATTATAACCGCAGCAGCTAATCAATTTGGCAGTCAATGTATTGTTTGCGCAATAGACGCAAAAACTGTCGATTCTCAAAAATGGGAATTATTTACACATGGCGGACGACAAGAAACTGGCATTGATGCTATTGAGTTTGCAAAAAAAATTGCCGATATGGGGGCTGGAGAAATTTTGCTTACTTCGATGGATAAAGATGGCACAAAATCGGGCTTTAACTTAGAGTTAACAAAAAAAATCTCTTCTGCTGTTAATATACCCGTCATCGCATCTGGAGGGGTTGGAAATCTTTCACATCTAGTCGACGGAATAAAATTAGGAGGTGCATCAGCTGTTCTTGCTGCATCTATTTTCCATTTTGGAGAATATACAATCGAAGAAGCTAAGAAGTATTTAAAATCAGCAGGGATTCCCGTAAGGATTTAAATTATGAAAATTGATGATTTATTTCAAGTTGTTGAAGATCGAGCAAAAAGCGACCCAGAGTTAAGCTGGACTGCTCAACTTCTATCACAAGGCTCAGACAAATGTGCTGAAAAATTTGGGGAAGAAGCAATCGAAATTATAATTGAAGCAGCAAAAAAAAATAAAGCTGGACTGATACGCGAAGCAGCAGACTTATTATACCACTTTGTGGTAATGCTTCATTCAAATGGGGTAAAGCTTAGTGATATAACGGACGAGTTGGAGAGCCGCAAATCTAAATCTGGAATTGAGGAAAAAAAATCTCGCATCGCACAATAAGTATATTGGTCTGGTCAAATATAATTTCTTAAAGTACCTACCTCACTTACGTGAATTTCCAGATCGTCTCCTGCTTTAAGATAGCGTTTAGGATTAAAACTAGCCCCTGTTCCATCTGGAGAGCCCGTGGCTATGACATCTCCAGGGTTCAAAGTCGTTATACGAGAAATATAAGAAATTTGTTCATTTATGCTAAAAATCATATCGCTAATAGAAGCCTTTTGCACAACTTCTCCGTTCAAACGCACTGTCAATTCTAAATCGCTAGGATGGACTAAATCTTCTAAGGGCGTTATCCATGGCCCCCACGATCCCGAGCCAGAAAAGTTTTTGCCGGCATATATCGAATGCGATTGCCAGTCCCGGACAGAGCCATCGTTGAAGGCTGAAAAACCAAAGATATATTCATGTGCATTAGCTGGTGAAATGTTTCTCGCCTGCTTTCCAATCACTACTGCTATTTCACCTTCATAATCAAAGGTATTGGAAGCATCCCCAACAGGACTTTCTAGGAAATCAAGATGTGCCAGCATTGCTTCACGATTTTTACCGAATAGAATTATATTGTTTGGATCGCTCACTTTTTGTCCATCGATGGGGTATGGCTTACGATAATTCATTCCCACACATATAATTTTAGTTGGATTAATAAGTGGGGGTAAAAACTTTATTTTACTATGCTTTAATTTGGAAGTTCCCAATGCATTTTCATACATTAATGAAAGAGAATCTTTCTCAAGAACATCTCTTAGGCTATTATATTCAAATATAAATTCATCTGTAACTGATTGTGCATACCCGTCAGAAAATATTCCATATGTTTCTTTTTCAGAGGTTATGAAAGATCCAACATTCACTTTATTATTTCCCTAAATTGGGTTTCCCTGTTGAGAACCAAAGCAGTCAAAGTTGAATTGATGGGTGTGGAAACTCCAACTTCAATTCCAAGATTAGGTACTATTCCATTGATAAACATAATTTCTGACCTTTTCTTTGCCAGATGATCCAAAAACATAGATGGACGAGCATTGCGCAGATTCTCTCCAAATTTGGAAACATATTGAACTGGGTCGTTGAAACTGAAATTAATCTTTTTTGCGGTTCCAATCTTATAAGCTTCATCCATTGCTCCCAAGGCCACTGGCCAAGCAAGAGGATCATCCATCAGTTCACCAACTGTCTTTTCGAAAACCGTACAAGGAGCACTGAACGTAACATTACATAAAAATTTCTCCCAAATTAGTTTTTGTATGTCCTCATAGGCCTGCACAGTGAAACCGGCTTTTTCCCAGTGGCCAGTTAGGTCTTTAAGCCTATCTGTAATTTTACCATTAAGTTCACCTAGTCGTATGAGTTTCATAGCATTGTGATGGACATGCCCCGGACTTTTGACTGAAGCTCCAAAGCCATCAGCCACTCCCAGAACAATATGATTATAACTAATGTGTTTTTCTATTTCTTTGTCTGCACCTAAACCATTCTGAATGGTAACCACAGTAGCATTTGGCCCCAATAATGGAGATATCTTCTTAGCCGCAGTCTCAACACCAGACGCCTTCGTGGCAATTATATAAAGATCACAGTCTTTATGTGCCTCAAAAACTGAGGAGCTTTTTATATTTTTGATTGTATAGGTTCCGCTTGGGCTTTCAATTGAAAGTCCCTTTTTATTGATCGCATCAATATGCTCAACCCAGGGGTCATATGCAATCACTTCATAGCCAGCCGCTGCGAATAAAGCTGCATATATTGACCCCATTGCACCTAATCCAATAATAGTGATCTTCATCATATTCCCTGCCTAAATTCTGATCCTTATGTCGAATAGTTTTCGAATTTGCGTATCACAATCTTTTGGAATGTAGTTAGGCTTATGTTCCAGTAATATAGATTCAACTTTTGTTTTTGCATTTGAATTTATATTTGGCTTACCATTAGCCACCCAACTATCATAAGCCTGTCTGTCAGCAACTTCTGGATATACAAAATCTGTGCTCATTCTATTAAAAGTGGCAGCTTGACCAAGAAAATGACCATCGCCCTCTACTACTTTTTTAATCGCTTCCACTGAGCAGGTCTCTTCATTCACTTCAATCTGTTTCCCAGTACTGAGGATTGCACCCAACATTTCGTTATCTATTACATAAGCCTCAAGTGAAGTTGCCATTAAACCCGCTTGGGTGCCTGCAGCTTGGGTAATAAGATTAGCGCCAGTTTGAACAGCCAGAGTTAAATTGATAGCTTTCTCATAACCAGCTTGATTATCAGGAAGCTTACTATCAGTAGCGCCAGAGATTGTAGAATTAGGGAAATTATAATATTGAGCAAGTTGAACTGCAGCTGCGGTCAATAAAGATTGCTCCCCACTTCCTCCAGCCATTCCTCCAGTTCTCAAATCTGTAACCATTGGGCGAGCACCATAAATAGCATTTACATCTTTATTTGCTAACCAGGCTAGCACCATACCTGCTAACGTTTCGGCATTTGTCTGAACCAAACAGCCAGCTATCGTTACTGGACTTGAAGCACCCATTTGGCCAAATGTATTTACCATAACTGGAAATCCAAACCTTGATGCTTCAATTAAAACTTCACATGATTCAGTATCAAATCTGAGTGGTGGAACAACATGATTCACATTGAGAGACATGAAAGGTTTATCGAAAAAATTTTTATCAGAGCCAGCAATAATTGAACATAACTGGTGGACTGTTTTGACATTGCTTACAGCACTGATACTACTAATTACATGTTTCGATGTTCCAACTAATGAGGCGTAAGCAGTATTAATGTCCAACATTATACTGGTTGACATATCATTTGCCACCATCGGTCGGGCAAAAAAATGAATATTATCTAGTTTATCAACCAAACGAGATGCATCATATAAATCATCCAAGACTGATTGCCGGAAGGTGTGCGTCGACATATCAGCTATCATCGGTGCTGCTCCGCCTGTACCGGTGTGAACCTTATATTCAGATAAATCTAAACTTTGATCATTAACGCGAGCGTGCAAAATAAAATTTTTTCTCAGCTTTGAAATTGCTTCATTTACTAAATTAGGAGGAAAGGTAAGTCTGCCGCTGTCAGTAACTTTTCCGCCATTATCACGAATAAGTCTGATAGCTTCTTGCGGGGCATCGCTTAAACCGATAGTTTCCAGAATTTGCAAAGTTGCATCATGAATTGAGTGCAACTGCTCATCAGAAAAAAATTTTATCCTACCAGTGTTCGGACTTATTCTATTTGACAACGGGGCAACTCTTTTTTGCTGTCTCCTGCGCGATCGATTAGACAAATAAACACCCTTTTTTGTGAACTAGTTTTCACCTAGATCCTATTTCTTAGAATTTACACAATGACATCAAAGAGGGAAATCTTTAATCATACCAATCATCTCAGTCCCATCCTGAACTTTAATTTTAACATTCTGGCCTATGTCCCAGTAGTCTTTGTCTACCATGCCCTGCGCTACATTTGCTTTTAGGCGTGGCGACCAAATTGCTGAAGTAATGTTACCAACCACTTTACCATCTACAAAAACAGGCCACGGTTCGGAGCAGCTTGGACAAGGGGTTTTGCCAAAGACAAACCCCCGAATAATCTTTTGCACACCGTTGGCACGGATTTCCTGCAATTTACTTTTTCCAATATACTGTGTCGGTCCATCTAAGTCACAGAATTTTTCAAAACCAATCTCAAATGGATTATTTGCAAGTGTCATTTCATTGCCATAAGAAAAAAGGCCCCCCTCAATTCGCTCGATTAAATTAGGACACCCTGGCGCTATTTGATATGACTGACCAACATCCCAAATTACATCCCACAAAAAATTTGCATAATCTTTGCCCTTTAAATAAATTTCAAACCCACCCTGACGCGAATAACCGGAACGAGCAATTACCTGTTTGGATCCATTAATATCTATCCAGCCAAACTTAAAAAACTTAATCTCTTTTACATGAGAACCAAAAATCTCAGATAATAAATTTTCAGCTTTTGGACCTTGAACAGCCAGAGGGTATACATCTGGCTCACTGATTTTAACATCGAACTTACTACCTATGGCTAGGCCCTTCGCATACAAAAGTACATCGCTATCAGCAATTGATAGCCAAAATTTATCTTTTGAAAGCTTTAATAATACTGGATCATTTATTAATCCTGCATTCTCATCAATTAATGGAATATATAAGCAGTCACCAATCGAAGCCCTTGCAATATTTCTAGGCGTCATTAGTTGTACCAACTTTTGAGCGTCTGGACCTTCAATTTCTACTTGGCGCTGGCAAGATACATCCCAAATTTGAACATGCTCCCGTAAATGCCAGTAATCTTCTTCAACAGATGATTTAAACGCTTTTGGCAGAAGCATATGGTTTACAATCGAGAAGCCAGAAACGCCCAACTTTTCCACCCGGTTAGTATAAGGTGTTCTCCGAAGCCTAATCGACATGTTAAGACCGTTCATTAACTCGAGATCCATGTCGAATAAGAATGGGGGTTAATTATAACAGGGAGGTGATAAGATCTTTCTTCTTGAAATACTGAAAACCTCAGAGCTATTTCAGCAATTCCCCCAGTTATTTCTTTTAATTTCCAATATTCTTTAAGCGAAAACACTAACTCGCACGCCATTGAAGAATAAATATCTTCTGATCTGATTTCTAACGATAACCGTCCACCACCATCCGTCTTACCACTTACCAAAAGCTTTTGAGACTTCAATTCAACAAGCCTAACTGGGATGTTCATGGCATGGGTTCCATCGGTACCATTTAATATATGCGATGTAATACTAACCATTACTCAATCGATGCCTTATCCCTTTTATCCGAAGTGGCAGCAACAATCGGACTAATTACACCCCGGCATTTCACATTGATGCATGCGGTTTTTCCACTTTTATAAGCTCTCTCGAAAGCGCCCGGCAGCTGATCACGCTTAGTAACAAGCTCACCAAAGCCACCAAGACCCTCAAACATTTTATGAAATGGAATATCGCGAAAATCGGTTGCATAGTGTTGCCCACTTTCAAAAAGTCGCTCCTGTTGTTGGCTAATACAGTCTAGACCACCGTTGTTATCAATCACAACAACAATTGGAGTACCTTCCTGAAAACATGACTCAACAGACAAACCACCGGACAGAAAGGCGCCATCTCCAGTGACTAAAACAACATTTTTGGTTGGATTGAGCCTTTTTGCAGATAGTGCAAACGACACACCCACGCCCAAAAGGCTATAATTCCCTGGATGAAGTATGCCGCCGAGTTTTCTACCTCGCGCCGCTGCAATATTTGTAGCAATTTCATTCCAAAAATGCGTGTTACCTCCATCAAAAACCAACCAATCACCATCCTTCATCATGGACTGCACGTCTAAAGCCAACTGCAAGGGATGCATTTTTCGATCAAGTTTAAGGTCATCTACTGTTTCCTTCTCAATGTGTTCGACCCATTGAGAAACCCAGTCAGCCCTACGCTGTCTCTGCAGATCAAACCATGCGTCCCAAGAATGGTCTATTTTTATAAGCTCGTTAAAAAACGCCCCAGGATCAGATAACAGGTGAATATCTGCTCCAATATTATATTCTAACTCTTCATGGCTTCCATTTACACAAACAAGTTTAGTATCTTTATTGATGAAGGGCGGGTTCCCAAAGTTCATTTGGTTATCAAGTTTGCAACCAACCATTAAAATCACATCTGCTTCTTGAATTGCATCTCTGGATGGATGATATTGATGAAAATCCGCAAGCCCCATCATAGCGCTGCAGTCCTCACCAAGTAATTTTGTGTGGTAAGGCACATTAAAGATTGGTAGTTTTAACTTAGTTGCTGCCGAGGCTAACGCGTGCTCGTTGTGTGACCACCAAATTCCATGCCCACCGATGATTACTGGCCGACTACTTTCTCTTACAAGAGATATAATTTTTAATAATTCTTCTGGATTGGGCCAAGCTTTTAATACCGATTTTTCAGAACGATCAAAGGGACGCTCCTCACGCCCAACATCCTTTGCAAATGAGGAAAACATTATATCTACAGGTAGTGAAATATGGACTGGCCCTGGATATCCATTCGTAGCTGCATGCCAAGCTCGATCTACAAATTCACTTATCCTTGATCCATCTGTAACTTGAACGGAGTATTTGGTTAACGGTTTGGCAATCGCAACATCGTCTATTTCCTTAAACCCTCCAGCACCTTGACGTTTAAGGGTAGACGATCCAGTTATAAAAATTACTGGTGACCTCTCCCCCCAAGCTTCCAGCATTGCAGGCACAGCATTAGCAAAACCTTCTGGACCAACTAAACAGACTGTTGGCTTGCGTGAAATTCTTGTATGACCATCGGCAAGGTGGCCTGCAACTTGCTCATGAGGGCAATTTATAACAGGCATTTGACATTCCATGAATCCTTCTAAAGCTGGATTACAAAACCCACCTGCAAGAGTAAAAACTTGCTCAACACCCTTTTCTTTAAAAGCTCTGGCTAAAATTGCACCGCCACGTAGATGCGTTTTTTCTTCCATAACTATCTAGCTCCTTTTGTTTTGCTAAGGTGCCCAGCCACAATCTGCTATTTTTTTGTCAATGCAATAAAAATTATTCGTAAAGATTTTTAGCAACTTAGTTACCATACGTAACTTTCGCTAATCGTATAATTGACATCATTATAAATCCTGTGTTCCATAATGAAAATTACTAAATTTCAATTTCAGTTAATTGCAAAAGTTACATGGCGACCCGTGCTTAGGAGATTTTTATGAACAAAGTATGTTGCGGACCTGGTTACGCTTCACCAATCGAGGCCATAAACGCTCCGAGGGAAAAACTACTATATACTATCGCCATATATACTGGTACCGGCATACAAAAACCAGATTATTTGGCGACCGTCGACGTTGACCCTGACAGTCCAACTTACAGTCAGGTTATTCATAGGCTGGAAATGCCTGGGATTGGTGATGAGCTTCATCATATGGGCTGGAATGCTTGCTCCTCGTGTCATGATGATAGCTCAATGTCGCGAAAATATTTAATACTTCCAGGTGTACGCTCTAATAATCTTCATATTGTTGATACTGCGACAGACCCCAAAGCCCCAAGACTATATAAAGTAATTGAAGGAGCAGAAATTAAATCAAAGGCCGACTTGTCAGGCCCACACACAGTACACTGCCTAGGATCCGAAATAATTATATCGTTTCTTGGCAATGCAAAAGGCGAGGCACCCGGAGGATATCTACAATTAGATAAAGAATTTAATATTATTGGTCGCTGGGAGAATTCTATGGGCGGCATTAAATTTGGATATGATTTTTGGTACCAACCACGTCACAATGTCATGGTAAGTTCTGAATGGGCGGCACCAAATACCTTTATGCCTGGCTTTGATTTGGAAGAGGTAGGACATCTCAAGTATGGTCGTGAATTACACTTTTGGGATTTTGAGAAACGAGAACCAGTAGAAAGTTTTTATTTAGGCGAGGATGGATTAGTACCCTTAGAAGTTAAATTTCACCACAATCCAGACAGCACTCATGGTTTCTGCGGGGCCGCACTTTCCACAAATGTTATACATTGGTGGAAAAATAGTGATGGGAAATGGCAGTGGGAAAAAATAATAGACATAGAAAACGAGATGCATCCAGAGTGGCCCATTCCACTACCAGGCGTTATGTCAGCAATACTTGTATCAATGGATGATAAGTACTTGTATCTTAATAACTGGCTGCATGGTGATATGCGGCAATACGATATCTCCGACCCTCATAACCCAGTACTGACAGGTCAAGTTTACATGGGTGGCCTTTTAGGCAAAGCACCAGAAGTTAATGGAGTTGAGGTTGCTGGTGGACCTCAAATGTTTCAGCTCAGCTTGGATGGGAAGAGGCTTTACGTAACCACATCTCTATTTTCGACCTGGGATAATCAGTTCTATCCCGAAATACGAGAAAAAGGCGGTGTAATGCTTCAGATTGACTGCGATCCAGAGAATGGTGGAATGAAAGTTAACCCCAATTTTATGATCAATTTTGGCAAAGAACCAAATGGGCCTAGCCGATGCCATGAAGCCCGCTACCCTGGTGGTGATTGCACAAGTGACATATGGTTATGACAAAATATAAGGTAACGATCACAAACCGCGATAATGTGGAATATGAAGTAGATGCCAAGCGGCCAATATTGGATGAACTGCGAGACCACGGTGTAGATCTTCCATAT
>LUQC01000103.1 GCA_001627925.1 Rhodobacteraceae bacterium REDSEA-S34_B6
CAATAATCTTCCTAATATCTACTGTGTCACTAATTCTCTTAATATTTTGAGTAGCCAAAGGTGCAATGGACTTTTTGCATCACGAACATGCCTCACTGCATGAATTTGAAATTCTCCGCCTTCAATTGGCAGATCTCTATGTGCAATATCAAATTTCTGGCCATTATCTTCTGCTACTCTTTTTGGCAGAGTCACGACTAGATCGGAATTTTCCAATATTGATAACGCTGGAAAAAGTGATGGAACAATTGTTTGAATGTCTATTTTTAAGCCTTGAAGATCCAAAGCATGATCTAATAAATTTTTAATTCGTCCATAAGGGGATATTAAAAGGTGTTTTTCTTTAGCGATTTTCTCAAGAGTTAGCTTTCCTTTAAATATGCTATGACCTCTGCGAGCAGCTAAAACATAATGTTCGCTGTGAAGTTTTTCAGCAATATAGGTTTTTCTTCCTCGTATTGGAAAATTGAAGTAGCCAATTGAAAGATCGATTTGCCCCTGGGATAATGCGTGAATTGCTCCATCGCTGTGGAGTGGGAAGGCATGTATATTTATGTTTGGACTGACTAAACGTAGCTTAGCAACAAGTTTAGGAATGATGTTGGTTAATTCATAATCAAATGCACCGATCCGCAAATCTGTTGTTGCTGAATTTGGAAAAAATTGCTCTGATCCCTCAATTGTTTGTGAAATTAAGCGGATTATATTTTCAACTTTTGGTTCTAATTCGCGTGCAAGTGCCGTTGGCTCCAATCCATGGGCACGACGCAGAAATAACGGGTCCTTAAATAGAATTCGAAGTCGCTTTAATGCGTGGCTGACAGCTGGTTGTGTTAACCCCATTTCTTTTGCTACTGCTGTGGCCTTTTTATGCCGCATTGTTCTAAGAAAAACGAGTAGCATTGTGCTATCAATTAGTCTGATATTAATGTCATTTATATCTGTCATATACCTAATTCATTATATAAAAAGTCTGAAATGGTCTATTTTTTTTTAGTATTTGTATCAATTATCGACTCTAGAGAAGAATGCACGTCTAGATCGAGAAAAAGTTTTCTAGTTTTTAATAGTGCAATCGAGGAAAATGGAGAAAAAAGATGTTTTTAAAAAAATTAATTCTGACAAGTGCCGTAGCTACCTTAATTTGCTCGGCGGCATTTGCTAAAGACTGTGGCCCTTCTGGACAGTCAATTCGAATTCTTGCTAGTGACTTCCCTGCTATACATGCTGTCGCTGGAACAGCTGAGGAAAATTGTGCAGCTAGCGCGTCAGAGTTCACACGGAATCATACAACAGAAGCACGTCAAATAATGAATGCTGCTCTAACACCAAATCCAGCTGAGTATACTAGCGTTATTGTAGCAAATTCTACCCTAACACAGCTTATGAACGATGGCTTAGTTCGTCCTCTTAATGATTTGGTTGAAAAATATGGAGCTGATCTACCAAAGAATCTAATGATTACGATTGATGACAACATCATGGCTGTTGCTTTCATGGCCAACTCACAACATCTATTCTCCCGTAAGGATATTCTTGAAAAAGCCGGCATAAATAGTATCCCTGGCACATACAGTGAGATAATTGGCGCAGCCCAAGCTATTCGTAAAGCGGGTATCATGGAATATCCAATCGTTATGAATATGAAAACAGGATGGAATGTTGGTGAGTCGTTTAACCTAGTTTTCCTTGCGCATGGAGGTGAGTTCTTTAAGCCTGGTACCGCTGAACCTACTGTTAATAGTGCAGCCGGTATTGCAGCTTTAAACACGCTCAAGGCGTTAGTTGAATATGCACACCCCGATCATTTAACACAGGCCTCCAATGAAACTCAGGCGATATGGGAAGCTGGAGAGGCTGCACTAGGAATTATGTGGGGATCTCGAGGATCGGTGATTTTGGATGATGAAGGGTCATCAGAACAAGTGACATCAAATACTGTTCTTTCTTCAGCTCCATCAGTTAAGCCAGGTGGTATACCCGGTGCGACACTGTGGTGGGATGGTTTTACTATTTCGAAAAACGTATCGGATGCAGAAGCAGAAGCTACATTTGCCGCTCTGGCAAGCTCATTGAACTCGGATATGGTTGCCGCCAATAACGATGATGCAATTTGGTTGCTCGAAGGCTTTAAGCCGGGTGCGGCTGCGGAAGGCGTATCTGCGACTGCTCAAGGTGGTGCGGTTCCATACCCAATGCTTCCACAAATTGGGTTGTTGCACAATGCGCTAGGCTCAGAGTTATCAGAGTTCCTTAAAGGTAACGAAAGTGCAGAAAAAGCCCTTGCAGATGTCGAAGCAGCTTATGTGACAGCTGCAAAAGAAAAAGGATTTCTTCAGTAGTTGGTTTAACTGGAGAGAACTTGGTGAGGGGGATCGTTAAAACTCCAGTCCCCCCCACCGTGTTTTTGTTTAAAAACGGATGTAAAGGGTGAAACACCGTACTTTTTTTTGGTTCATACTACCTACGCTTTCGGCAATGATTTTGTTCATTGCAATTCCTATAGGTTCCGCTTTTGTGCAATCTCTTTTTATACAGCATGACCAGGTATTAGTTTTGTCGAAAAATTGTGGTCCTTTTGGCTGTAGGGAGACAACTTCAGTGGATATCGAAGCAACCAAGGAGCTTCGTCAAGATTCACCGTTAGGTAAGTTTAATGGCATAGGTACTTATCTAAACCGCTCACATCTAGCATTTGCTGAAGTTGGTAATGCTTGGGCAGTCTCACGGACCTTTAGTGGCTTCCTAAACGAAGTCTTAGATCTTCCTTTCTATGGTGCCTTAATGTTCACATTAACGTATACCGCCGTTGTTACGCCGTTGGTTTTGCTACTGGGTTTGGCAATTGCTATTGGGGTCAACGGCTTACCAAATATAATAAAGGGACCATCCATATTTGTCTCACTTTTGCCGTTCCTAGTAACACCACTGGTTGGATCTTTGATTTTATTTTGGATGGTTGATGGAGATGGAATTATTGGGGCCACTATTCAACTGATTTTCAATGATCCGGACCTAAGCCTCAAAGCTTCAACTGGGTTGACCTGGACTATGTTAATTGTCTACGGAATATGGCATACGCTCCCATTTAGTTTTATAGTGTTTTATGCTGGTCTCCAAACTGTCCCAGTTGATACGCTAGAGGCTGCTGAGATTGACGGAGCTAC
>LUQC01000104.1 GCA_001627925.1 Rhodobacteraceae bacterium REDSEA-S34_B6
CCCTTGTTTTCCGGAGGCAGCTTCACGACGCATACGGCTACCAGTAGATCTGGGCAGCATGCCATATTCTGCGGTAACCCATCCCAAGTCCGATCCCTTTACAAATGGTGGCACTCTATCTTCTACCGTCGCAGTACATAGGACGTGGGTATCTCCAATTTTAATAAGGCAAGAGCCTTCAGCATGTTTTGTAACATTTGTTTCAATTGTAATAGATCGAATTTCGTCAAGGTTTCTACCAGATGGACGCATAAAATTTCCCTTTTTTGTAAAAGGAATACATTTCCTTTAATGTATTTTGCAACCCCGATTGACCTTTTCCCTATCGTTACATTATTTAGTTAGTGAGGAAAATTTATGACTAAATTGAATAACATTTTAACTGAAATGAATGATCGCTCCAGGGAGGTCTTTCAGCGTGTTGTGGAGGAGTATTTGCAAAGTGGCGAACCAGTAGGCTCTAGAACTCTAACGCGAAGTTTAAGTGAAAATTTAAGTGCTGCTACCGTCAGAAACGTCATGCAAGATTTAGAATATCTCGGTTTGCTCGATAGCCCGCATATTAGCTCAGGTAGAATACCAACCCAAATGGGTTTGAGGATGTTTGTGGATGGCCTTCTTGAAGTAGACGGTTTAGAGATTACCGATAGGGAGAAGCTTGATGGCACCATAAATGAAAACTCCAATGATATTGCAGGGGCGTTGGATAAAATAGGTTCTGCTCTTTCTGGCATAACTCAGGGGGCTTCTCTCGTTTTGAGTCCGAAACAGGAATCAGAAATTGAACACATTGAATTTGTATCACTGGCGCATGATCGAGCACTTGTTGTTTTAGTTTTTTCCAATGGCCATGTTGAGAATAGGCTTTTTAAACCTCCGTTAGGCCAAACCCCGAGCTCGCTAAAAGAAGCGGCAAATTTTTTAAATTCTATAATGCAAGGTCGAACCTTATCACAAGCTAAGGAAATTATTAAACAGGAAATTTCAATTAGAAGACAGGAGTTGGATAGTTTAGCGGCAGAACTTGTAGAGAATGGAGTTGTATTTTGGGAGGCTAAGGGAGACACGCAAGAAAGATTAATTGTTAGGGGGCGAGCGAATCTCCTTGAAAGCGAGGCGGAAGAAGAAGAGCTTGAACGCATAAGACTTTTATTCAATGACCTGGAAAGAAAGCAAGACATAGCAGAATTTCTTGACTTGACTGAACAAAGTGATGGTGTTCGCATATTTATTGGCTCAGAAAACAAACTTTTTTCACTTTCGGGTTCATCTTTGGTCGTTTCTCCCTATATGAATTCTGATAAAAAGGTTATCGGTGCGGTTGGTGTGATTGGCCCGACTAGATTAAACTATGGCCGCATCGTGCCAATTGTGGATTATACAGCGCAACTGGTTGGAAAATTAATTTCCGATCGTAGTTAGAGGTGAAATATGGCGGACCCCAAAGAGGATGACTTTTTAGACGATATAGAAGATGCTGCTTCTGAAGAAGCAGAAGTGGAAATGATTGATATTAATGAAGAAGCAGATCGATTAGATGAGTTAGAAGCTATTAAGAATGAGCGAGATGAATTTAGGGATCGTTTTGTACGCGCTTTAGCCGATGCGGAAAATGCACGGAAACGTGCTGACAAAGATCGTAGAGAAGCTGAAAATTATGGGGGTTCAAAGTTAGCGAGAGATTTGCTTCCGGTATATGACAATCTTAAAAGAGCTGTTGATGCAGTCACAGAGGAGCAGCGGTCGCTCGCCTCAGGTTTAATCGAGGGTGTTGAATTAACGATGCGTGAATTGCTGAATGTTTTTACAAAGCATGGTATTACTTTAATATCCCCAGAGGTCGGTGATAAATTTGATCCAAAACTTCATGAAGCGATGTTTGAGGCACCTTTACCCGATACGAAAGCAGGTGATATCATACAAGTTTCAGGTGAGGGATTTATGCTTCACGATAGGCTCTTAAGACCTGCTAAAGTCGGTGTATCATCATCTGTAGATGGTTAGTTAAGCGATATTTTTCAAAGGTCGGTTTTATCAGAAATTTCTTTTAGTTTATATAATATTTGTAACGCTTCATTGGGTGATATTTGATCTGGGTAAATGTCTTTTAACTCGTTCGAAAGTTCTGTGTTCTGACTGGCGTACGCGTTAATGTCGTCATTTAGGTGATGTGAAAATAGAGGCAAACCTTCTCCAAGAAGCGTCTTTGCAGGGTCTTTCTCCATGTCTCTTTTTTCAAGCTCATCAAGAATGACATTTGCTCGGTCGATAACTGTAGCGGGAAGCCCAGCTAATTTTGCAACCTGGAGCCCATAGGAGCGATCGGCAGCCCCCTGGCGCACTTCATGAAGAAAAATTACCTCATTCTTCCACTCTTTTACAGCAACAGTTGCATTTTTAACTCTTGTTAACATATCTGAAAGGGTGGTCATCTCGTGATAGTGCGTAGCAAAAAGAGATCTGGATTTGTTGACTTCATGCAGATACTCCAATGTTGACCAGGCGATTGCTAACCCGTCATATGTTGCTGTACCTCGGCCGACTTCATCTAAAATTACTAATGCTCGATCGTCAGCTTGGTTTAAAATTGCAGCCGTTTCTACCATCTCTACCATGAATGTTGATCTGCCTCTAGCGAGGTCATCAGAAGCCCCAACTCTGCTAAACAACTGACTTACAACCCCAATATGAGCTTTAGCAGCAGGAACAAAAGATCCCATCTGTGCTAGTATGGCTATTAAGGCATTTTGTCTAAGGAAAGTTGATTTCCCCGCCATATTAGGCCCAGTTAGTAACCAAATAGACCCATCGCTTAATTGACAGTCATTTGGGATGAAGCCCTTACCTTCATTTTTTAGTGCCCTCTCCACCACAACGTGGCGCCCACTTTCGATTTCAAAGGTCTTAGACTTGTCTACGTTAGGTTTACACCATCCTTCTCGAAGAGCTAAAGTCGCTAAGCTGTTAGTAACATCGAGTACGGCTAAAGCCTGGGCAGCGCTAGATATTTTTTCAAAATTTTTGATTACCAATGAACTCAATTCGTAAAAAATACGTTTCTCTATTTCTAAAGCTCTCGCATTTGCATTTATGATTTTGGTTTCTGTCTCCGATAAATCTAATGTAGTGAAGCGCATTTGATTAGCGGTGGTTTGCCGGTGAATGAATTTATCTGACATTGAGCTGTTCTGAAGCTTTTCTGCATTCTTTGTGGTAGTTTCTATAAAATAGCCAAGAACATTGTTGAATTTAATTTTCAGGGACTGAATGTTTGTGAGTTCTATTAGGTCTCTTTGCATCTCAGCAATTATTTTAGTACCATCTTTTTTTAAGTTTCTGGTTTCATCTAATTCTGAATCATATTTTTCTGAGACAAACCCACCATCACGTATTAGTAGTGGTGGCTCAGGAACTATTGCCTTTTCAAGTATCGAGATAACTTCTTCATGCCCTGTAATTTTTTCAACTGCTATTTTTATCTCTTCAGGAAGGTCTTGGTCCTTGAAACTCTTAGCTATTTGTTTTCCTTGTACCAAGCTTCTACAGATGTTTGCCAAATCTCTTGGACCTGCACGGTCCAAAGACACTCTTGAAAGGGCACGCTCAAGATCCGGCGCACTCTTTAGTAAAGTGATAAGATTCTCGCTTAGATCAACGTTATCAATCAGAAATTCAAGCGCTTGGTGCCTATTTTTAATTAAAGCTAAATCCATGCTTGGAGATGATATGCGACGCTCTAAAAGCCTTCCGCCCGCTGCTGTTACTGTGAGGTCAATAGTTCCCAGCAAAGACCCATGTTTCGTTCCTTTATTAATTGATTTTGTCAATTCGAGATTTCGTCTTGTTGCAGCATCTATCTGCATACTAGCTGCTTTTAACTCAACTCGTGGTGGTCTGAGTATTGGCAGCTTACCTTTTTGGGTAGCATCTAAATATTCCGCTAATGCACCGAGCGCGGATATTTGTGATCGGCTAAATCCTCCAAATGCATCCAAAGAAGAAACAGAGAAGAGTGTCTTTAATCGATCTTCCCCAGAAGTGCTATCAAATGCGGATTTACCTCTTTGCGTTGCCGTTGCACCGTTTTCTTTTATTGCTTCAATAATCTTCTCATCCACATTTTCAACTATGAGCACTTCAGATGGTGTTAAACGTGCTAATTCTGCAAGAAAGTCTTCAACTTTATTTAAAGATAAGACACTCATTAAACCTGTGGAAATGTCTACCCATGCCAAGCTGTGCTCTTCTCTTATTAATGAATATGCTGCCAAAAAATTGTTTGACCTCGCTTCTAAAAGGCTGTCTTCCGTCAATGTGCCGGGGGTCACCAGCCTTACGACGTCACGTTTTACAACTGATTTTGAACCCCTTTTTTTTGCTTCTGCAGGGCTTTCTAACTGTTCACATACAGCTACTTTGTGACCTGACTTAATTAGGGTTAATAGGTAGCTTTCGGACGAGTGATGAGGGACTCCACACATAGGAATATCAACGTCGTTGATTTTACCTCTTTTTGTGAGTGCGATATCAAGAACTCTCGATGCTGTCACAGCGTCATCAAAGAATAATTCGTAGAAATCACCCATCCTATAAAATAGCAGAGCATCAGGATATTGACCTTTAATCTCCAGATACTGAGCCATCATAGGTGTCACAAAAATCTCCTTACATTTATTATATTTTAAGCCTATTAGACTATTCGATAAAACTGAATAAAAAACAAATTATAGTATCTCTGTAATCATGATAGTACAGTTACTTTACAGCTGGGGAATTTACTAATGAAAAATACAAAGTTTACTAGAGATGAAGCACTTGCGTTTCACATGGAGCCAGTACCGGGAAAATGGGAGGTTAATGCTACAGTCCCTATGGCAACTCAGCGTGATTTGTCTCTGGCATATTCTCCCGGTGTTGCAGTGCCTTGTTCGGAAATTTCGGAAAACCCTGAGCTCGCCTATGACTACACAAACAAAGGAAATTTAGTTGCGGTAATTTCTAACGGGAGTGCCGTTTTAGGATTGGGAAACCTTGGGGCGCTGGGAAGTAAACCGGTTATGGAAGGGAAGTCGGTGTTATTTAAAAGGTTCGCCGATGTTAATTCAATCGATATAGAACTTGAAACAGAAGATCCTGATGAGTTTTGCAGGGCAGTAAAATTGATGGGGCCAACTTTTGGTGGTATCAATCTGGAGGATATTAAGGCGCCAGAGTGTTTTATTATTGAACAGCGCCTTAAGGATGAGATGGACATTCCTGTATTTCATGATGATCAACACGGAACAGCAGTAATTTGTGCAGCTGGTCTAATAAACGCCTTGTACTTATCCGATAAGAAGATCGAAGAAGTAAAAATTGTTTTGAATGGTGCAGGTGCAGCAGGAATAGCTTGTATTGAGCTTCTAAAGTTTATGGGTGCTCGTCACGAAAACTGTATAGTTTGTGACACAAAAGGAGTAATTTTCCAGGGACGTACAGAGGGTATGAACCAATGGAAATCTGCACATGCAGCAAAAACAAAGTCAAGGACATTAGCGGAAGCGTTAGATGGGGCAGACGTGTTTATAGGTGTTTCTGTTAAAGGTGCTGTCACCCAAGAAATGCTTAAAACCATGGCAAAAGATCCAGTAATATTTGCAATGGCAAATCCTGATCCAGAAATAACTCCTGAAGAAGCACATGAAGTGCGTGTTGATGCGATTGTTGCTACTGGCAGAAGTGATTATCCAAACCAAGTTAACAACGTTTTGGGATTTCCATATCTGTTTCGAGGGGCTTTAGATATTCATGCCAGGGCAATTAATGAAGAGATGAAGATAGCATGTGCTACCGCCCTTGCGGAACTTGCTCGCGAAGATGTGCCAGATGAAGTTGCTGTAGCTTACGGAAAGGAATTAAAATTCGGGCGCGATTATATTATACCAACCCCATTTGATCCGCGGTTGATTTTTCGAGTCCCGCCCGCAGTTGCTAAAGCTGGAATGCAAACAGGAGCGGCAAGGCGTCCAATCATCGACCTTCCTAATTATGAATTATCGCTTAAATCCAGGATGGACCCAACTGCTTCAATCCTACAAGGGATGCACGTTAGGGCACGGTCAAACCAAGCAACGATGATATTTGCTGAGGGTGATGACCCAAGAGTTCTTAGAGCTGCCGTAACATATCAGCGTAGTGGTCTGGGTAAGTCTCTTGTAGTTGGAAGAGATGATGACGTAAAATCTAAGCTTGAAGATTTAGGATTAGCAGACGCAATTAATGAGCTTGAGGTAGTTAATGCCGCAAAAACAGAGCACTTGGAATCTTACAAGGATTTTTTATATGACCGCCTGAAGAGAAAAGGTTTTGATCCAGCAGATGTACACAGAATAGCCTCAAGAGATAGGCATGTTTTTGCTGCATTGATGTTGGCACATGGACATGGAGACGGACTGGTTACAGGGGTGACCAGAAAATCAGCAATTGTTCTTGATAGAATTAACCACGTATTTGATGCAAATGCTGATAATGGTGTTACAGGGGTCACAGCATTAATTCACAAGGGAAGAATAATATTAATAAGTGATACTTTGGTCCAAGAGTGGCCTAATGAAAAGGACCTGGCTGATATTGCGGAAAATGCTGCAGTGGTAGCTCGCCAATTAGGTTTAGAGCCAAGGGTTGCATTTGTCAGCTTTTCAACATTTGGCCATCCAGTGTCAGAGCGAGCAGAAAAAATGTATCTTGCACCAGCAGAACTTGATTCTAGGTCAGTTAATTTTGAGTATGAGGGAGAAATGACAGCAGATGTTGCTCTGAATATGAAGGCGATGGAAGCGTATCCCTTTTGTCGCTTAACAGGGCCTGCGAACATATTGGTCGTGCCGGCACGACATTCAGCTAGTATTTCCGTTAAACTGATGCAGGAAATGGCTGGTGCAACGGTTATTGGCCCAATTCTTACAGGCATAGATAAATCCATTCAGATTTGTTCTACAGCCTCAAATGCAACAGATATATTAAATATGGCTGTTCTGGCGTCCTGTAAAGTCGGCACGCATCAGAGTTAGGGTCATATTTAATCATCACCTTAGTTTATTCGGTAAATTGCGCTGAAGACCCCCAAAGCTCTTTGACGGTATCGTCTCTTCTACATGAATTCCTGTAGAGTTTATACGCATTTGATTGTTTTCTTGGACCAAATCTGGTGAGAACAAAATTTTCGCCTTTATAGTAATCTTGGTGATAATCTTCGGCGATGTAAAATTTTTCCAATTTAATTATTGGGGTAACGATTTTTCTATCAAGTTCTTGTTCTGCTTTTTCTATCGCGGCCTTTGCTTTTTCATTTTGTATTTTGTTTCTTGTAAATATAGCCGTTCTGTAACTTTCTCCACGATCACAGAATTGCCCTCCGTCATCTGTGACATCAACGGATCTCAAAAAAATATGCAAGATTTCGTCTAATGTAATTACTGCAGGATCAAATTCAATCTCGACGGCCTCGTAGTGACCAGTACCACCTTGAACGACTTCTTTGTAGGTGGGGTTTTCTGAGGTCCCACCTGTGTATCCTGAGATTGCTTCTTTTACTCCCTCAAGACCCTCAAAATCGGCTTCAACACACCAAAAACAGCCACCCGCAACAACAATCTTATCTGTTCCTGCTAACAACATGTTTTGGCAAAACATAGAACCAATAAAAAAGATAATGGATTTGAGTAAAAATCTTGAAAGCATTGCTTGCCCTTGCGTATTTAAATATGGTTTGAAATTGGACTTAGATTTAAATTCAATTTAGTCCATTGAAACAAATTTATTATTTTATATTGAAGCTTTTTGCGTCACTAATATTAAACCACTTCAAAATAACCGAAAGAGTATCGCGTCAATGCATGTAAGCACCCATCAAGCTAAAGAGGATTTTCGAAATGAAGATCTTAAAATTTATCTCAATGGTGAAATTGTTGAGAAAGCAAATGCAGTAGTAAGTGTCTATGATAGCGGGTTTATGCTTGGAGATGGTGTTTGGGAAGGATTGAGATTGCACAACGGACATTGGACCTTCATTGATGAACATCTCGATCGTCTTTTCGAGGCAGCTCGTGCAATCGATCTAGATATTGGGCTTGATCGAGAGGCAGTAGAGAAAGCTCTTGTGCAAGTTCAGCAGGCTAACTCGATGCATACTGATGCTCACGCGAGACTTATGGTTACGAGAGGGGTTAAAACCCGTCCCTTTCAACATCCATCATTATCTCAATCAGGTCCAACATTTGTAATTATAGCTGAGCATTCGCAGCCAAAATTACCAAGGCCAATTAAACTAGCTAGCGTCCCGCATATAAGGGGTTTACCTATGTCGCAAGATCCAAAACTAAACAGTCACTCAAAACTCAATTGCGTTTTAGCTTGTATTGCTGCAGAGAAAGCTGGTGCAGATGAGGCCTTGATGTTGGATGTGAATGGTTTTGTTAATACAACAAATGCGTGTAATTTTTTCATAGTTCGAAAAGAGCAAGTTTGGACCAGTACTGGTGATTACTGCATGAACGGCATTACCCGTCAAAAAGTTATAGATTTATGCAAAGAGAATAATATAGAAGTCTATGAAAAAAACTTCTCATTATCAGAGACTTACAGTGCTGAAGAAGCATTTTTAACAGGCACTTTTGGTGCCCAAACTCCAGTAGGTGAAATTGATGGGAGAGTAATAGGGGATGGCACTATGGGTCCAATAACCAGTTTTTTAAGACAAGCCTATAAAGACCTTATCAAGAAAGTCACAAATTAATGCAAATTGCAATGTGGTCGGGACCTAGAAATTTATCAACAGCGATGATGTATTCATTTGGAAACAGGCCGGACTTTGACGTTATTGATGAGCCCTTTTATGCCGCATATCTAAATAAAACTGGGATCGTTCATCCAATGCGAGATGAAATAATTGCATCTCAGCAGATAGATACAGAGTGTGTTATAAATGACTTGTTAAATAAAAAATATGACGGTGGGTTTCATCGTTATCAAAAACATATGACCCAGCATATGCTCAAAGATTTTGATTTAACCTGGATGAAAAAAGTAATAAATGTTTTTTTAATCAGACATCCTGCGCGCGTCATAAAAAGTTTTGGTGAAAAATTAAATAATGCCACTATTGAGGACATTGGTTTCAAACAACAACTTAATTTATTTAATTATGTTTCTAAAATTGGTCAAAAACCGATAGTAATTGATAGCTTTGATATTCGCAAAGACCCTCGATCTGCTTTAGAATGCCTTTGTCTCGAGGTTGGTTTAGAATTTATGTCGGAAATGTTGTCCTGGCCGAAAGGTGGACACAAAAGTGATGGAGTTTGGGCCAGTCATTGGTATGGGTCTGTTCATTTGTCGGATGGTTTTTCTGGTGAAGAGGCTAATCTGCCAATTCTTAATTTGGAGCAAAACGAAATTTCAAGAAATGCATTACCATTTTATAGTGCTCTTGAGGAATATAAACTCAAGTTTTGAAATAATTTAAATATTATCAAACTCTTTAAGAACATTTTTATAAACAGATTTTTTAAATGGAACTATTTCATCTAATAAATTTTCTTTCGATATCCATTTCCATTTTGAAAACTCAGGTTGCTCAGTGGTAATGTTAATTTCTTCGTCTTGGCCAAGAAATTTAAACAAAAACCATTTTTGTTTCTGACCTCTGTACTTACCATTCCAAAGTTTAGGGATTAAGTCCTCTGGCAAGTCATATGATAGCCATTTTGAAGTTGAAGCAATCAACTGCACTTTCTGTCTTTCAACGCCTGTTTCTTCTAATAGCTCTCTATATGCAGCTGTTTCAGGGTCTTCATTTCCATCAATACCTCCCTGCGGCATTTGCCAAGCGTTTTGATTGTTGTCTAACCTTTGACCCACAAATACATATCCGTCATCATTTACCAACATTATCCCAACATTGGATCGATATGGGAGATCTTTATATATGGTTTGCATTAATTCTGGATGGCGATAGCAGATAGGCCACTTAAAATATCAATTGCATAAGCTAATTGATAATCGTCTTCTCGTAGTTTAGCAGCATTTTCTGCTTTAAGCCTATCAGCCTCTATTTGCTGAATTTCATCTTCTGAAAGGCTGTCATTGGAGAGTGCACCTCTAAGATCTGCTTCACTACGATTACGCCTACTTTCTTCTTCCTCTGTCTCTGCACTTTTTCTCTTTGGCTGTTCGACTATAATATTCGGTGATACACCCAATGCTTGTATAGATCTTCCAGAAGGAGTGTAATAGCGGGACGTTGTAAGTCTCATTGCTCCCTCGCCCCTAAGGGGCATGACAGTTTGAACGGAACCTTTACCAAAACTACGGGTGCCAACAACAATTGCCCTGCGGTGATCTTGTAAAGCGCCTGCAACAATTTCAGATGCAGATGCAGATCCGCCATTTATTAAGACAACAATTGGCTTTCCATCTGCCAAGTCTCCCGGCTTTGCAGTATATCGTTCACTATCTTTGCTGTATCTACCGCGTGTGGAAACAATTTCTCCTTTTTCTAAAAAGGCGTCTGATACACGAATTGCTTGGTTTAGAAGTCCACCGGGATTGTTTCGTAAGTCAAGAACTATTCCGTTAATATTTTCCATGCCTCCAGCTTCATTAACCTGCTTTTCTAAGCCATCAACTAGATTTGGGTAGGTTTGATCATTAAAAGTAGTTATTCTAAGTACTACTGTATCACCTTCAGTTCTAGCTCGTACTGCGGTTAACTTGATTGTGTCGCGAATTATTGAGACATCGAAAGGCTCATCCTCCCCTTCTCTTACAACTGTAATTATAATTTCAGATCCAACAGGCCCCCTCATCATTCCTACAGCTTCGTCAAGAGTTAATCCCAATAAGCTCTGGCCATCAACATGAGTTATGAAATCTCCCGCTTCCATGCCTGCAGCGTCAGCTGGAGTACCATCGATCGGTGAAACGACTTTTACGAAACCTTCTTGCTGGGTAACCTCTATTCCCAGACCTCCAAACTCACCTCTCGTTTGTACTCTCATTTTGGCAGCATCATCTGCAGATAGATAACTCGAATGGGGGTCAAGTGAGGTGAGCATTCCGTCAATGGCTGCTTCAATTAGATCCTTGCTGCTTACTTCTTCTACATACTCAGATCGGATGCGTTCAAAAATATCTCCAAAGAGGTCTAATTGTTCGTATATTGTTTTTTTTGTTTCCGCATCTTGTGCCAATACTGGCCCTGCTAATTTAACAGATACTAGTGCCCCTAAAGCACACCCCATAATTCCAGCTAACAAATACTTATTCATATTATTATTCCTTATTGAATTCGAACCAGTCAAACGGATCCTGGGGTTCATCATTACGTCTTACTTCAATATATAGGGATTGTGAAAGTCTTCCACTATTCAATTCTTTTTCAGTTGTAAAAGTTTTAATATTTATATTCTCACCTC
>LUQC01000105.1 GCA_001627925.1 Rhodobacteraceae bacterium REDSEA-S34_B6
ACACAACCTCTGTCGCGGGGTGGAGCAGCCAGGTAGCTCGTCAGGCTCATAACCTGAAGGTCAGAGGTTCAAATCCTCTCCCCGCAACCAAAATTAAGCAAGTGGCGTTTTGGTTCAATTCCTACGGAGATTGCAGTAAGCTCGTCACATGGAAAATTGTTTTCGTAACTCGTTTTTCTGAACTTTGCCCATTGAATTTCTTGGCAGAGATTTTAACACAAAGTATTCCTTGGGTTGCTTATAGCGAGCTAATTTTTCATTAACAAATACCTCAGTTTCGCTTTTATCGAAACTTTCATTTTCTGCCATCACAACAGCAGCAACTACTCGTTCTCCAAAATCGTTGTCCGAAATACCAAACACTGCTGTTTCATCAATTTTCTCTAGTTCGTTCAGCACATCCTCAATCTCTTTGGGGTACACGTTGTAACCCCCACTTATTATCAAGTCCTTTTCTCTACCCACAATCGATAAGTATCCATCAGAACTCAATTTTCCTAAATCACCTGTAATAAAAAATCCATTTTCCTTTAACTCAAGAGCAGTTTTGTCAGGCATATTCCAGTAACCCTTAAAAACATTCGGTCCACGTACTTCTATCATGCCAATCTCGCCATCAGCATTTTCCCTTCCCGTTTGTGTATCATTTATTTGGATTTCAACATCAGGTAAGGGTTTGCCAACCGTACCAGGTCTTCTCTCACCATTGTATGGATTAGAAGTGATCATATTTGTTTCGGTCATTCCATATCTTTCTAGAATGTAGTGGCCTGTCCGCCTGGTAAATTCTTCATGAGTGTCGGCTAAAAGTGGTGCACTTCCTGAGATAAATAATCTCATATTTTTTGCAAGGTGCGCTGTAAGTCGTTCATCTGCTAACAGCCGGGTATAAAAAGTTGGGACACCCATTAGAAGTGTTGAAGCGCGTATTGCCTCAATAATTTCGGTGATTTCAAATTTCTGTAAAAAGGTTACCTCAGCCCCGGCCAGTAGCGCCGTATTTAAAGCTACAAATAGGCCATGGGTGTGGAAGATTGGTAATGCATGAATAAGAATATCATCTTCATTGATTTCCCACAAATTTTTCAAAGTTCTTGCATTCGAGAGCAAGTTATTCTGCGTTAGCATCGCCCCTTTGGACCGTCCTGTAGTGCCGGAAGTATATAAAAGAGCGACTAAATCATCAGGTCTCCTATCTATAGTGTTAAATGTTTTCGACAAGATATTGGCTTGAGATTGCAGGCTGCCTTGCCCATTTTTGTCCAAAGTTAAGACTTGCGAACCAACTTGGCCTGTGATTTGCTCTAGCTCTTTTCGTTTCTGCGGGTCACATACAAATATTTTTGGAGAAGCATCTTTGATGAAGTACGAGATTTCATCTTTTTTATAATCTGTGTTCAATGAAAGAAAAACACCTCCTGCTTGAATGGTCGCTCCGTACAAGATGACCATTTCTACAGTTTTAGAGGCCTGTACTGCAACTCGGTCTCCAGGCTTAAGGCCATGTTTCAAAAGCAGATTTGCAACCTGGCTTGTCCTTTCAGAAAATTGACGGAAACTGACTGTTGGCTTTCCAGGTTGCCTTAAAAAGCATGCGTCATTAGTTGCATGTTTACCTATCAGATTGTCATACAAGGGATTAGCCATTTACCAAAATTTTAATCTTTTTACTCTGTTAATTTATTTATGAAGTCACATGTTCATGATTTAGCATAACCTTTGGGTTTTTAATATTATTGCTGTTTAATGAAAAGTTTTAAATTTAGGATTTTGCTTCCTGATTTATAAAATTGTACAGAAGACCAGTATCACACCAGAAAAATTACTTTACGTTATTTTCGAGATATGTAGAAAATTAGTTCTTGGCTTGCTAAACTTTCGTTGGCCAAAGGAGGGACTAAAATGGATCAAACATTAAGGGCATCTATTCAAACAAGTACATTCTATTATTTTATGATAGTGATTGTGCTTACGACAATTTCTCAATTATCCACAATGATGGTGATTGTATTTGCGGATATTGAGGGAAAAGAAAGTGTAGTTGCAGCTTCAGTCATTGGGCCGTGTTTAATTGGTTCTTTTGGGATAATAAGACTGCTTACAAATATGACACATTTAGTCAGTGATATGGATGATAAGATGAAAAGCTCAAACTATGGGAATGCTATGCAGTCGATACCGTTTCCCATATTAAAAATACTTTTTGCGATCATCTTTGTAATAATCGCCATAATCCAATTGAGCGCTATATTTTAGATATAAAACTTTATTAAATACTATTTGAGAGCAATGTTACTCGAAATAACAGGTTTGTGAAAATGCTACGTGATTACAGTTTATTGGGGCCTTCTGCTAAAGATGCAGAAAAAAAGGGACTGGCTGCTGCTAAGTGGTATCATAGTGATATCTCAAGAGAAGACATGAAAGATCTTATGCAGCGCAGAGATTTACCTGCGATTAGGGATACTTTGATATATTATTTCTTACTTTTATCAACGGCGATCCTGGGTGTTTTGCTATGGGGCACTTTTTATTGTATACCATTTTGGCTGGTTTATTCCCTGCTTTATACAGCGGGTGCCGACAGTAGATGGCATGAAGCAGGCCATAGAACGGCATTTAAAACCCAATGGATGAATAACTTTGTTTATCAAATAGCTTGCTTTATGCTTTTCCGGAATCCGGTTTTATGGCGGTGGAGTCATTCAAGACATCATACAGACACAATCATTGTTGGTCGCGATGCCGAGATAGTAACCATGCGGCCGCCAGATTTAATCAAAGTTGCAATGCTGTTTTTTGGTCTACACACCTTTGAGGGTTTGAAAGCAACTTTTCGTCACGCACTGCACGGCTTGAACGAAGAAGAGCGGGAGTTCACGCCTCCTCAATATGTGGATGAGGCGCAGAAAATAGCAAGAGTATGGGTTTTAATTATGATTTGTGTGGTGCTATTAGCATTGATTGCAAAGTCTATTTTGCCACTGATGCTTGTCGGCGTTGGTCCAGCTATTTTAGGCTCATGGCATCTAATTATGACAGGTTTGCTCCAGCATACTGGCCTGGCTGATAATGTACTTGACCACAGATTAAATACTCGGACAGTCTATATGAATTTCTTTAGTAGATTTATATATTGGAATATGAATTATCACGTTGAGCATCATATGTTTCCAATGGTTCCATATCATAATCTTCCGCGATTACACCGGCTAATAAAGCATGATTTACCTGAACCAAACCATGGTTTTGTGGATGGATTGAAAGAGGTGTTCTATGCTTTAAGACGGCAGCTAAGTGATCCTGAGTATCGGATTAATAGGGAACTCCCATCGACTGCAAAACCCTACAATCATCATTTGTCTGATGCTGTATAATTTTAAAAAGTTTTACATCCAGGATTGCAAAATACGCTAAGTAATTAGTGTGTCTATTTCATTTCTATCTGGCATTGATGGTGCTGTGCCTGGTCGTGTCACTGAGATACTAGCTGTAGCGCATGCAAAACGAAGTGCCTTATCAATTGGCATTTCCTCTGCTAATGCTACAGCAAGTCCTCCATTAAAGGCGTCTCCAGCGCCAGTAGTCTCAACAATTGGCCCAACCTGAAATGATGGTTGATGGATTATTTGTTTACTATCTTTAAACAATGCACCTTGTTCCCCAAGGGTAATTACCGCAGCGCTGGCACCTTTTTCAAGTAACTTATCTGCTGCAACCTCTGCATCACTAACAGATTTTACAGGTATCCCGGTAATCTGTTCTGCCTCTATCTCGTTTGGAGTAACAAAATCACATAGGTTTAGAATATTTTCGCCCAACGGTTGGGCAGGAGCGGGATTTAAGATAGTGATTGACCCCCCTTCCTTCGCATAAGAAAGAGCTGTATTCGCAGCAGCAAGTGACTGCTCAAGTTGTGTCATAAATACGCGCGATCGTTGAATTAATTCCTTATTAGCCAATATGTCATTGTCGTTTATATCTGCCGCGGCTCCAGGGCTGACGATTATAGCATTATTGCCACTACTATTTTCTATAAAAATATATGCTGCACCAGTGTAGCTATCCGAATGCTGTGTCACATGTGGTTTAATGCCGGACTGTTCCCAAAGTCTTATGGCCATGTTGGCAAAATCGTCTTTTCCAAGGCGTGATATAAAATGTACATTTCCCCCTGCCAACGCCGCAGCGACTGCTTGGTTAGATCCCTTGCCTCCCGGTCCTAGAGAGAACTCATTTCCGATTATTGTTTCGCCCATGTCTGGTTGGCGCGATGCACGGTATGCTGTATCCGCGACAAAGACCCCGAGAATTACTATATTTTTATCCGACATTTTTATCACTCTTCTGGTGGTATGACACCTTTTCTAAGCATAAAGCATCCATAAAACCGTCGTTCTCCAGTCTGTACGACGGCATAACTGGTTTTTGCAAAATCATAAAAAGCAAAGCGCTCTATTGAGATCATAGGTCGTTTTTTCTCATCATTCTTTGTAATTAATTTTTGCACTTCCTCTTGGACAGGTGGCAGAGTGTCTGGTTCTCCCACGATCTCCATTCTACCGGCGAAATCATCAACAAATGTATCCAAAGGCATAACGGAAAGTATTGCATCTATGGTTTCAGCAGCACTTAAATTCTCCATCCTTAAGAGTTTTCCATAAACTGTGGATCTTGATATTGAGTCTGACGGAAAATTTGTATCTGCGACTATTAAAACGTCTCCGTGACCCATCAATCGCAAGGCATGAAGTACTTCTGCGTTCAATCTGTTATCTATTCCTTTGAGCATTAGTGGCCTCCTAAAATAAATGGTTCAAGTTATACTATTTCCGTTTTCTGTATCGAATATGTGCATATTGTTTGGCTTTACGGTTAAATTGAGTTTTTCTCCGACCTCGAAATTCCGTCGTTCCCGTGAAACTAATGTTATTTCTGATCCTTCTATATCGCGAAGGACAACATGTGTTTCGGGTCCAGTGGGCTCTATTACAGAAGCTGTTGCAGATATCCCTGTGTCAGTGATTATTAAGTTCTCTGGACGAATACCTATTTTTATTTTCTGGCCAGCAGAAACATGTTTGATTTCATTCAATGGAAGAGTACCGCTTTTAAGACGTGCAACCAACTTATTTTCATGCACTTCAACATCCCCAGTAAAGAAATTCATCGCGGGGGATCCAATGAAGCCTGCCACGAATTGATTTGCAGGATTATCGTATAGGTCCAAGGGAGAGCCAATTTGTTCGATAACACCGTTTTGTAATACAACAATTTTATCGGCCATTGTCATCGCTTCAATTTGATCATGCGTTACATAAATAGTTGTCGTTTTTAAGCGTTGGTGTAGTTCTCTAATTTCTGTTCGCATTTGTACACGAAGTTTTGCATCTAGATTAGAAAGTGGTTCATCAAAAAGAAAAACTTGTGGATCGCGCACAATTGCTCTTCCCATAGCCACCCGTTGTCTTTGGCCGCCAGATAATGCTCTTGGATACCGGTCTAAGTATGGGAGCAGGCCTAGAATTTCTGCTGCTTTTTGCACCCTATCCTCAATATCATTTTTAGATAAACCCTTCATTCGCAGAGAAAAAGAAATATTACCTCGCACAGTTTTATGGGGATAGAGAGCGTAGTTTTGAAAAACCATTGCAATGTCTCGTTCGGCTGGGGGGAGGTTGTTAACCAAACGTTCATTAATATGAATTGATCCACCGCTGATGCTTTCTAAACCTGCTATCATTCGTAGTAATGTGGATTTACCACAACCAGAGGGCCCCACTAAAACTACAAATTCACCGTCATGTATGTCGATGTCTAGGCCGTGTAGAACTTGCAGGTCATCATAGGATTTTTTTAAATCTCGGATTGTCACCTCTGCCATACCACGTAAACCTTCTGATGTTTTTCTTTTCACAACTAATATTAAATTTTTCTTCTGTCCATTACTTTAGCATACTAACATGTTAGTTCTTGACTTGTTAAGCGGTCACTGAGAGACTGATATTATCAGTGTTCAAAAGAATCTCTCAGAGATGATTTTGAATTTATTGTTAAGTAATTAAGTAGAGCTAACTGGGAGGTAGATCTGTGAAAGTAGACTTATATAATGCTATAGTTTCTGCGCAAATGAGCCGACGTAAAATGTTGAAGGGTTCGGCGAGTTTAGGTGCAGTTGCTGCAATGGGTGGCTTAGGAGGAGCTGCCACCGCTGGTGCGCACGGAGGTGTGCGAGCTGAAATTATGAAAATTCCTGGTGTTGGGATGGGATCACCTGGTGACCCTGAGTGGCAAAAGGTTGGTGAACTTTGCATGGGACCAGTAAAGGAACGAGTTGCAGAGGGAGAATTCAAAGGCGTCGAGTTAACCTTTATGGGTTTGAACAACCAAAACTTGCACAACTTTCTTTTCAGAGGCTTTTTAAAGCCTTGGGAAGCGTACACAGGGGCAAAGATCAATTGGATCGATTTAGCTCAAGCTGATTATAATCCAAGGCTACAACAGTCAATTGCTACTAAGACTGTTGACTTTGACATTATAGAGATGGGTGCGCCTTTCGAGGGTGATACTGCTGGTCAGGGTTTGTTGAATGAAATGCCTGAATGGGTGAAGGATCAAATTGAGTATGATGATTTGGTTGGATACCTGCAACCACCAGTAGGTACATGGGACGGAAAAGCCTACAGGATAAATATTGATGGTGATTGTCATACATTTTGTTATCGAAAAGACTACTTTGGCACAGGGTCGATTACTGGACGAATGAACCCGCCGAATACTTGGCAAGAAGTCAATCAGATATCTAAAGATGTTGTTGGCAAGACAGATCCACTCACTGGCCTTCCAGCGCATGGATTCTTGGATCCTCTTAAGGGATGGGGCGGTTTCGGAATGTATTTCTTGACCGATAGAGCCGGACCTTATGTGAAACATCCTGATGATCCTGCTTTCTTATTTGATATTGATACTATGAAGCCTCGTATAAACAATCCAGGTTGGGTTCAGGCGATACAAGATGTTATGGATCTCATAAAAATAGAGGGTGCGTATCCAGCAGATCAAATTAATGCTGATCCTGGAG
>LUQC01000106.1 GCA_001627925.1 Rhodobacteraceae bacterium REDSEA-S34_B6
CTTATTGTCGGAGCCCTTAAAGTACTGTCGATATATCAAAGACCTCTCTTTGAAGGCTACTTTTTTATCTTCAACGTGTACGTTTGGAGGTCTAACTTGTCTGAAATGTTTTACCATTTCATTATAGTTTTGCCGTAGCTTTTCTACTGAGTCCCCTACATGTTCTTGTGCGAAAGTTTCAGAAATACGTATAAATTCTTTTATTTCTTCGTCGAACAACTTTTCATATTCTGGGCTCATTTTCAATCTTAGTTTACGTTAGGTCAATATTTGAAATATTAATGTTTTCTCTTGTCATAGTGTAAATTGTTACTTAACATTTAACCTAATCTTTACAATAAATTAAAAAAATCTTTTCATAACGGACAGATTTACTCAAAAATTTAGGGGAGAAATTAAAGTGAAAGATAAATTCATAAAAGCTCAACAAGAGAAATTGACGCTTGGAGCAATTGATCGACGACAGTTTATGACATCGGCAATCGCTGCGGGTATAGCAATACCAACAGCCTTGTCATTGGCTAGTGATGCAATTGCGGCAACACCAAAGAAAGGTGGAAAATTTAGAATGGGTTTAGGGCACGGCTCGACTACAGATACGCTCGACTCAGGAACATCGGAAAACCATTTTACTCTAGTGAATGGGTATACCTTTGGAAATCATCTAACCGAAATCAATAATGAAGGAAAGCTTGTTGGCGAATTAGCTGAAACCTTTGAGTCAGATGATGGTAAAACTTGGGTATTTAACTTAAGAAAAGGTGTTGAATTTCACAACGGAAAAACAATGACATCAGAAGATGTTTTAGCGTCTTACGAGCATCATATGGGCGAAAAGTCAACTTCCGCTGCAAAGGGATCACTATCACCTGTAAAGAGTATAAAAGCTGATGGAAAATACAAAGTAATAATGGAATTAGACAGTCCTGATACTGACTTCCCTTACATTGTAAGTGACTATCACATCTCTATCAGGCCTGCTGGTGATATGACCTCAGGAGTTGGTACAGGTGGATACATCGTTCAATCCTTCGAACCAGGCGTAAAGTCTGTATTGAAGAGAAATCCAAATTACTGGAAAGAAGGTGCAGCACACTTTGATGAGGTCGAATTATTATCGATTGTTGACCCAAATGCTAGACAAACTGCTTTGATAAGTGGCGAAATTGATGCGATGGATAGAGTTGATCTAAAAACTATCAATTTAATGAAGCGTAACCCAAATATAAACATTATGCAGGCAACAGGAACGGCTCACTATACCTTTCCAATGCGACTAAATGTTGATCCTTTTGGTGATTACGACTTGAGGATGGCCTTGAAATGGGCTGTGGATCGTCAAGAGCTTGTTGACAAAATCCTTCTTGGTTATGGAGCAGTAGGTAACGATATTCCAATCGGTACTGCGAATTATTTCCATAACTCGGACTTACCCCAAAGAGAATTTGATGCTGATAAAGCGGCTTTTCACTACAAAAAATCAGGTCACTCCGGAAAAATACAATTATCAGCCGCTGATGCCGCATTCGCTGGTGCAGTAGATGCTGCCCAATTAATGGCAAACTCTGCGAAAAAAGCTGGAATTGACATCGAAGTGATCCGTGAGCCTAACGATGGATATTGGTCTAATGTGTGGAATAATGACGCAAAAGGCTGGTGTGCATGTTACTGGGGTGGACGACCCGCTGAGACTATGATGTTCTCAGCCGCTTATGTCGCCGAGTCAAAATGGAATGACACAATGTGGAAAACAACCGACTCTGCTGTTAAGTTTAATCAACTTGTTAAAGACGCTAGGAAAGAACTCGATGAGAGCAAGAAGCGGGATATTCTTTATGAATGCCAGCGTTTAATTTATGATGATGGCGGATTGCTCTGCCCTCTCTTTAACAGTTACGTAAGCGCAAACAGCAAGAAAATTGCCCATGGCAAAATAGCAGCCAACTGGGATAGCGATGGCGCCAAGTGTGTTGAGCGTTGGTGGTTTGCATAATATTTAAAGGTTAATTTAAATAGGAAGGGCAGAATTATCTGCCCTTCTAAAAAAATAGATATTTCTTTGCATCCTGTAGTTAAAACAGTTCTTGAGCGTTTGGGGTTGGGCTTGGCCACCCTTTTCTTTGTTTCTATAATCATTTTCTCAGCAATTGAAATGCTTCCCGGAGACTTCGGACAAGCAATACTGGGTCAAGCAGCATTACCCGAAACAGTGGCTGCTTTCCGACAGGAATTAGGACTTGATAAACCTGCATATATTCGATACTTCGACTGGGCACTAGGTGCAATACAAGGGGATCTTGGAACGTCTTTTTCTGGACGTAATGCTTCTGGCGCCGACAGATCCGCTGAAGTGGTAGATAAAATCGCTCCAAGATTATGGAATACACTGTTTCTGGCTTCAATGGCAGCTCTTATTGCCGTTCCTCTATCTTTAATATTAGGGATATTAACGGCCCTCTACCGCAACTCGTTTTTTGACAGGTCTGTTAACACAGCCACATTGACAACAATTTCATTTCCTGAATTCTTTGTTGCTTACATCTTGATTTTATTTTTTGCCTCGCTTAATCAGATATTTCCATCTCTGGCAAACGTTGATCCTGATACAAATTTTGGTGAAAGAATTTACCGCACAGCGCTACCTGCTTTCACGTTAACATTAGTGATCGTTGCTCATATGATGAGAATGACACGCGCAGCAATTATAAATCTACTTGCTAGCCCTTACATACAGATGGCCAAACTATCAGGCGCCTCTCAAACAGAAATTATTCTTAAACATGCGTTACCCAATGCTTGGGCTCCCATCGCAACTGTAATAGCCTTCAATCTAGCGTATCTTGTTGTAGGCGTGGTGGTCGTAGAGGTCGTTTTTGTATACCCTGGCGTTGGTCAATTGATGGTAGATGCTGTAAGGACACGTGACATACCTGTTGTACAGGGATGTGCTCTTATCTTCGCTGTTACGTACATTCTATTAAACCTTATAGCAGATATAATCGGTATAGTTACTAACCCAAGATTACTGCATCCTAAATGAATAAAGATACCAACACATATTCCGCTGCTGGCGAAGTGGGCTCCGTTCTAGAGAACCGTTCAACTTTCACAAGACTAAAGATTGAGCTTAATAAAGCTCCACTTACCGCAAAATTTGGCATTTTTATAATAATTGTTTTTGTAGGGTTGGCTATTTTTGCTCCCCTAATAGCACCTTATGGAGAGGCTGAAGTCTTTCCTGAGCCTTACGCACCTTGGAGTGCAAATCATATATTTGGAACCGACCAGATCGGTCGTGATATATTTTCAAGACTGATATTCGGGGCACGAAATACTGTTGGTGTTGCTTTTGCTACAACAATTCTTGCTTTTTTAATTGGAGGCGCATTAGGGTTGGCTGCTGCTATTAATAGATCTTATCTGGATCTTCTTTTGAGTAGAACAGTAGATGTTTTAATGGCTATTCCTCAGCTCATTTTTGCATTAGTTTTGTTATCCATCTTCGGCTCTACCATTATAAACTTGATTATAATAATCGCAGTGTTGGATTCTACCCGCGTATTTCGCCTTACGAGAGCAGTTTCTCTTAATGTTGTCGTTATGGATTATGTAGAGGTTGCTAAATTGCGTGGAGAAAATATAAGCTGGGTGATGCGAAAGGAAATTTTACCAAACATTCTTCCGCCTTTGATAGCGGAGTTTGGTCTTCGTTTTTGCTTTGTATTCCTATCCATCGCTGCACTCTCTTTTTTAGGAGTTGGCATTCAACCACCAACTGCGGATTGGGGTTCCATGGTTAGAGAAAATGCTTCTCTCATACAGTTTGCCCAATATGATTTAAAGGCAGCTATGACACCACTTTTACCCGCTGCAGCAATTGCTCTTCTTACAGTCGCCGTTAATTTTGTGGTCGATTGGTTTTTACATAAAACCAGTGGAATTAAAGATGAAAAATAAAAAAGACAATACTACTCTGCTTCAAATCAAAGACTTAAAGATTGAAGGTTTTTCCGATGAAAGATGGCATAAAATCATTAAGGGAGTGAATTTAGAGCTTAAAAGAGGAGAGGTGCTCGGACTGATTGGTGAGTCTGGAGCTGGAAAGTCCACGCTGGGTCTCGCAGCCATGGGCTATACACAACCTGGATGTCGTATTACAGGAGGTCAAATTAATTTTGACGGTGTTGATCTTACAAAGCGTAATGACTCAGAAAAAAGAAAGTATTGGGGCAACAGAATGACGTACGTAGCTCAATCAGCTGCCGCTTCATTCAATCCAGCTCATCGTTTAATTAATCAAACTACTGAGTCAACGATCAGGGCTGGCCTAAAAAAGCAAAATGAGGCATTTGATGAGGCACGCGCTCTTTATGATGCTCTTAATCTGCCCAATCCAGAAACTATTGGTGAAAGATATCCACACCAAGTCTCGGGTGGGCAGCTTCAGCGAATAATGACAGCTATGGCTATGTCACCTAATCCTGATTTAATTGTGTTTGATGAGCCTACCACTGCACTGGATGTAACTACCCAAGTTGAGGTTCTTGCCGCAATGCGTGATATCGTTAAAACATATGGCACAGCAGCAATATATATAACACATGACCTCTCCGTCGTTGCGCAAATGGCGGATAGAATTAAGGTTTTGAGAT
>LUQC01000107.1:0-2158 GCA_001627925.1 Rhodobacteraceae bacterium REDSEA-S34_B6
CAGTTATCTTAGTAAAATACCTTTTATTCTTTCTCTTCCTTGGCATCTAAGTTTAACCTTTTATTTAGTAGTTCCATAGAATTTTTTATTTGAGTAAATATAAAACCAGACTCATCATCAGATTCAAAAGAACCTAATCTGTCTATTTTTTTCATTCTGTTATAAGCAAACCTAATATCATTATACACCACTAGAAAAGCATCATCTGCTTTTTCAATTTCATCTTCTAATTCTTCGTATTTACTTAAAAGATTTTTTATAACGTATAATGCTAATAGGAAAGCAACAAAAAATATAATTGTAAAAATATAAAGTAGTATCATATTAATCCTCATCCATTATGTCGCCAAAAATATTAAAACTGTCTGGCGTAGGGCCTAAAGCGGAATTAAGTGCTCATGGTATCGAGATTATTAAAAGTTTTGATGAAGTGGGTGCTAATTTAATGGATCATCTCGAGCTATATATACAATATCAATGTCGAAAGCCGATAACTTTGTATAAATACTTAAATCCTTTTTCTAAGTTGCTGATTGGAATTCAATGGATGCTATTTAAGAAGGGTTTGGGTGCCACCAATCACTTTGAAAGCGGAGGGCACATAAGAAGTCGTGCTGGTGTCCTGTACCCTGATATACAGTTTCATTTTTTACCCGTGGCAATCTCGTATGATGGGAAGAAAGATGCTGGTACTCACGGCTTTCAAGTGCATGTCGGAACAAAAAGAGCAAAAAGTAGAGGTTGGGTGAGATTGAAATCTAATAATCCATTAGACCCACCGAAAGTCCGCTTTAATTACATGACAGATCCACAGGACTGGATTGATATGAGAGCTTGCATTTCTTTAACACGAGAAATTTTTTCTCAAAACTCATTTTCTGATATTATAGGGAATGAAATTGCACCTGGGGAAAACTGTAAAACATCTGATCAAATGGATCAGTTTATAAAGGAAAAAGTGGAAAGTGCCTATCATCCCTGTGGAACTCTTCGTATGGGAACCGATAGAAAAGCTGTAGTTGATCCACGAACAATGAAATTAAAGGGCTTTGATGGATTATTTGTGGTTGATAGTTCCGTAATGCCCCAGGCCACGGCTGGCGACCTCAATACTCCTACATTGATGATTGCAGAGAGGGCAGCCGACTTGATCAAGGGTGAGGTACTGTCAGAAGATGTTCTTGCTCCTATAATGGGAGATTTTAATTGGCGTGAACGTCAAAGGTACTCAGATATTGGACATGATTTTTAGGAGCTTTAAACGAAAGCGGATTTTTTGACCTCCAAAAACCAGTGGTTTTTGGTCTAGATGAGGTGCTACGTATTCATGATCCAGACTTTGTAAAATTTTTGAAAGATTGTTATACATTGTGGGAAAGGCAATTTGGACCAAATGGCTTTGCAACGGCTTATACTTTTGGCATGAGGGGAATGGACCAGAAACCCAATTCTTCAGTGCATTCGATGCTGAGTTGTTATACTTTTGACGTTTGTGTACCGTTCGTAGACGGTACCTGGAAAGCCATCAATTCTTCTAAAGACGTAGCTTTAACTGGAGCTAAATTAATAATTGGCGGAGAGCAATCTATATTTTCCTTGTGTAGACCACCAGGTCATCACGCATCAAAAGATTTAGCAGGAGGCTATTGCTATTTGAACAATGCAGCCATAGCAGCTCAATATTATCTTGATCACGGAGCCAATAAGGTTGCTATTTTGGATATTGACTATCACCATGGAAATGGTTCACAAAATATCTTTTATGAAAGAGCTGATGTGCTATTTACTTCACTTCACTGCAGACCTGAAGATGAATATCCGTTTTTGCTGGGATATCAAAATGAGACTGGTCTAGGGGCAGGTGAAAACTTTAACTTTAATTTTCCTATGCCACTCGGAACGACATATACTGTTTGGGAACAAGCACTGGTCTGCGCTATTAAAAAGATAAAAAAATATGCCCCAGAGGTGATTGTTGTATCTTTGGGTGTTGATACATTTATAGATGACCCCGTAGGAGGGTTTAAAATCTTAAGTGAAGATTTCTTAGATATAGGAAAAAAAATATCTCAACTTCGAAGGCCAACTCACTTTGTTATGGAAGGTGGTTATGCTAAAGCAGAATTGGGTATCAATGTATCAAACGTGATTTCTGGTT
>LUQC01000107.1:2166-4611 GCA_001627925.1 Rhodobacteraceae bacterium REDSEA-S34_B6
ACCTTATTGTTAATCCAAATTTGTTTGAAAATGGATTTCCAAATGATGTAGAAGCTAAAGACTTAAAGAATTTGGGTGAAAAGGGATGGGAGCTAGTTCAAATTATAACTTACAACATGAGTGAATCAGACATTGCTGTTCGATACTATTATAAAAGAAGAAAAGTATATGACGCCTGATATCAAAGAGTAATAATAAACAATAATCGAATATTTTTACAAGTTTTTGTACATAATCGTTCCATAATCGTTAAGTAGGTTACAGTTATTTTTATTACTTTTGGTCACACACTGGTCACACACACTTTTACAATTGCAAATGATTAAGCATATTCTAAATCCACCATAATTAGGTTTGATTGACAAATTAAGTCTATTTCAGTGAAGTTTTTTGGTAGCTGAAGAGGGACTTGAATCCCCGGTCATGTGGGTTAAGTTTCCGCAGCTCTGAGTGGAAATCTCAAATACAGCATAACCGCAAGTTGAATGATCTCAGGGCTCGTTCTAAAATAGCAGAATGAAACTTGATTTGGAATAACTCGATGGCTAATTGCAGAACCCCGTACGGGCAAGATAGTTTATTCTGCCAGTACCAACAGCGGCGATTAAGTTTACTCTACCGGTATGCATCAATAAATAAATGCTTAATTTTATTAAATGGAGAAGGTGATGAATATTGATCAAATTGCAAATAAACTATATGAGGCCATCACTTCTAGAAGACAAATACGGCCTTTAACTCAAGATAACATTCTACTGTCCGACTCTGATGCGTATGCGGTCTCTAGAAAACTATGTGAGCTCAGGAAATGGAAAATATTGGGTCGTAAGATTGGCTTTACGAATCGTACAATATGGCCAATTTACGGGGTTGAACAACCAATGTGGGGCTCGATGAGCGCAAGTTCGATTAGCTACGCTGAAAATGGAAAGTCGTCGATTAAGCTTTCGGAGTATTGTGAACCCAGGATTTAACCAGAGATTGTCGTGTGTTTTACCTCAACACCACCCCCTAATGCTTCAGAGGACCAAATCGTAAATTGTATAGATTGGCTGGCTCCTGGCTTCGAAATTGTAGACTCTGTTTTTCCCGGTTGGAAATTTTCTATTCCAGACACAATTGCAGCAGGCGGCTTACATGGCCAGCTAATCATTGGCCAAAAAGTTTCAACGATTAACAACTTGATACCAGAATTAATTGACCAAAAAGTTACGCTTTCGTGTGATGATAAAGTGGTAGAAGAAGGACACGGCAGTAATATCTTAGATGGACCTATTTCTGCACTTAAACACTTGCTAGATGGAATATTTGATGAACCATCTGAAGTGCCTATAAAGGCTGGTGACATCGTTACAACTGGTACTCTGACCGACGCAAAGCCTCTGCACGTCGGAGAAATTTGGAGAGGCCATTATTCTGGTGTAATTAATTCTTCGTTATCTATTGAGATCATTTAAATTTTCAAAATAGACAAAGTTTTCAAAATAGACAAAGAGCGTATCTTTTAGCGAGGTGTTGAAATGAAAACTTGGTAGTACAACCCATAATTCAAACTCCCTAGTTCGTAATCAATTCAAACATTAAATCAAGAGTACCTTAGTTAGCCCCTTACCACATTGGTCACACACACTTTGAAAATTCCACACGATAAAGCATATTCTAAATCTTCCATAAATTGGGTGTGATTGATAAATTAGGTCTATTTCATAGAAGTTTTTTGGTAGCGGAGGAGAGACTTAAACCCCCGACACACGGATTATGCTTTCACTGATAAGGACGGGTCCAAGGTGTGCAGAACATTGGCCGCGATGTCTACACCTGATCGCCAAGCATCTTGCACTTTGGCACCACGAGACCAGTCACCGCCTACCCAAAGCATTCCGTCTTTTAGAAATGACTTACCTAGAGGTGTCTCCACCAGTCCATAGCGCCAAACTTGCAAGCCCGCGTGGCAAAGTTTAGCAGAAACGACGCCTAGTTCGGAACAAAGCAGGTCAACCATTCGAATTTTGGTCTCTGACCGATTAGCGTCAATATTTGCGGCACTCCAGTCCGGGTTTGCCTGGGCGACCCATGTTTGATACGCTTTAGACCGGCCCGGTTTCGTATCGTTTTGCGCAATCCAAGTTAGCAAAGCGTTCGCATCACGTCGCGTCACAAAGGGCGCAGGTGTGTCGCGGTTGAAAGCAGCCATCAAGGTCAAGCAAGGACGCATTACAACATTTGAAGCCCGCTGAACGAGCGGGTGTGTCTCGCCCAAAATCGGTGCAAGCTGAGGTGCCGGGACTGTGATGACCACATGTGAGGCCGCCGTTTTGCCAGCGTCTGTCTCAATCTGAAAAAGGCCGCAGCGCGCCCTTACCGTCGTCACGCGTGTGTTCAAAGTAACATCTAGACCATTCGCTAAGGCCCTCGGTAACGCCGCCATGCCAGGCACACCAACGA
>LUQC01000107.1:4695-8945 GCA_001627925.1 Rhodobacteraceae bacterium REDSEA-S34_B6
CATTTACAGCTCCCTTTCCTAGCGCCGCGGTAGCAGCAGCGTCCTCACTTTGATCAAGGTATTGAGCACCAAGGTCGAACGTAATGGTCTTGCCAGCAACAGCCGCCCGTCTTGTTGACATACGCCCACAAACACCACGCCCCTTATCGATCAAACGCACGGTTACGCCCTCCGCTTGTAGTGCTCTAGCGCAGGCAATCCCTGACATACCTGCACCGATAACAACTACGTTACTCATGTCAACCCTATGTCTTGGAGAATAGCGGGGATCTGTTTTCTCACTTTGAAGAACCCGGCAGTAGCATGGGGCCAAATTGCGCTATCCCAATCCCTGCGCCATTCAACCAAGTTTATTCCAGCATCATCCAAGTCTCGCTTTGCGTCGAGTATCCAATCCCGTGTTGGACCGGTAGGAATGTATGGCGTTGCAATTTGTGTAGCGCCTGCTTGAGAGACCCAGCGAGCTAAATCACTGGGCACGCCTGCCCTTAACTCTGTTGTTTTCAGACCGGTCCGCAATGCAGTGTCCCGCAGCGCACCCTGTTCAAATTCCTCGATCAGTTGGCCAACAGGCCGTGGCGACCGCAGGTGGCTCGTTGCAAGCGTTGCACATCCGACAAAGTTCAATGAACCTAGGTCAAAGTCTTCTGGGCGGCAGTCTTCTTCAGTCACGAGAAGGACCGTCGGACGGTTTAGATCGGGGGCCTGCAGTTTTCGGATTGGCATTACGCTTGGCAGGCCTTCAGGTTCTTCACTTTCAAGACCTACGACGACTTCAGCAAGCTCTCCTGGACGTGGATTAAAACGGTTGTTGGTGAACTTCGCGATATTCCAGCCTTGGGCGTGATAGGGTTTACCGCGTGTGTGCAGACCGGCCACCCAGCGCCATCCCAGCGTATTTGATGCAGCATCGCCGTCGAGGAGATGTGTGAAAAAGAAGTCCGCACCCAACCGCCATGGTAGTTCAAGCGTGAAGATCCAAATTGACGCAAACCACATTCGGGCATGGTTATGAAGGTAACCGGTCTCAACCAATTCTTCAGCCCAGCTGTCAAAATAATTGAGGCCTGATTGTCCTGCTTCGGCAGCTTCTAAACGCCTGCGAAGGCTACGATCCCGATCCAAAGCCGCTAGATCTCTGATCAATCCCTCTCGGTACTGGTCCCATACCACCGGACGCCTTTCCATCCATCCTTTAAAGTAGGCGCGCCAAATAACCTCCTGAATGAACTTCTCTGCTCCCTCAGCTCCATGCTCATGTACCGCGGTTGCAACTGCATCTTGTTCGAGCACAAGACGTCGTCTCAGATATGGAGAGAGCATCGACACATCACGGTGGTTGCTAACCCCGCGATCATAGTTGCGGCCGCTGGTATACCGTTTGCCCATGCGGGGAGCGAAGTCCTGAAGGATGGCCTCTCCAGCTGCTCGTGTTGAAGCATTTAGTCTTTTGTGGGAATGCTGAAGCAGCATGGCTCTTACCTTCTAATTGGTCACAAAAAGTATGCTGAAATGCTGGTTTGTCAAATTGGAAGGCAGTCAATGAACTGGAGAAATATGCGACTAATCACTTTTTCGGAGGGTTGACCATCCACTAAGATGTTCTAGCTCCACTTCAATGAATGAAACGGACAGTTCACAGGGACCTTCGAGCTTGGAAGTGGATCGGAAAAACATGCAGGATTTAGTCAACTCTTACCTTCACCTTACAAAGGAAATCCTTCCATCTTTAGCGCGAAGTAGCAGACAGGATTGGCCAGTTCGCGAGGATCATTGTTTTCAGCGCATCGTTTTGGACACAATTTGTAACGGCGTTTGGTATGAACACCTTGATCGTCCCGCTTACAAGAACCTTACACACGACGAAGTGCAACGTGCGGTCGATCTTTGCTATGAAATTGCAAAAGGTCATGCTGACCTTTGTCAGCTGAATAACCAGTCACTGATCTGGCGCGGTAAAAGATCAGCGCAGACTTAGACAGCGTTTTAAAAATCGTCTGAATGGCAAACTGTATCTATATCAAGCGAATTATATCGATTTACCAAATAACTGAGAGCACTGATAGTTTTTAGTAGCGGTGGAGGGGACTGGTCTATTACGCCTTAGTTGAACTGCCCAATCAAAGTTTCGGCAGTTTTGGAAAGTGTACTATCAGAAAGATCTGACAATTCAATACTATGGACAGTGGTATCTTTAATATCTGTATATTTTGCATACCGAGGGTCGTAGTGTTTAGTTATAAGACCTATTGCTAGTTTCTTCCACTCACCTAATTCTACGTGCCCCAGCCATTCTGTAATCTGTTTACGATTGTGATAAGGACGTAGCCTATTTATAAGCTCGCATAAGGTAACTTTATCATTTGTAAGATCGGTGTAAGTTTTGCAAAGAAAATCGCTACGTGCTTCTAAAGTACTGCTGACTTGCAACCTAGGCGCGGCTCTCATTGAAGCCCATAAAGATGGAGGAATTAATCGCTCCCCGATCTTGCTACTCTCTGCTTCAATAAAGGTAATTTTGGCAGGGTTAAGCGATGATAGTTTAGATGAGACACGACTTTCAAACATTTTTTGTGTCGGTTGGTCTAAACAAATACGGCCGAATAGTGAACCTCGATGGGTGGCAATTCCTTCCAAGTCAAGGATTTGTGCCCCTTTTGCAGCAAGTTGGTGCAATAATGCGGTTTTAGCAGTTCCAGTGCTACCCCCGATTAACATCAGGCGATGTAGAATTGGTCTGTCGTAGAGTGCCTTTACTACCTCGCGGCGATAACTTCGATAACCACCCTCAAGTAGTTGCACTCGCCAGCCTACTTGCTCGAGGATTGTAGCAAACGCACTAGACCGTTGCCCCCCACGCCAACAATAAATCAGTGGTTGCCAGCCACCATCTTTGGCCGCGAGAGGGCCTTGGAGGTGATTGGCGGCATTAAAAGCTACTAATGCAGCACCTTTTTTGCGAGCCATAAAGGGGTTTTGTTTGTAAACAGTTCCTATTTCGGCGCGTTGTGTATCGTCTAACACTGGGAGATTGATCGCACCAGGAAGATGGTCGTCGGCGTACTCTGCTGGAGCACGAACGTCGATGATAGTATCTGCAGTAAAATCCTTAAGACTTTCTAAAGAGTTTAGGATTACCAGGTTCATGCCATTCCTATGTTCATTAGCAGTATTGGTTACTTTGTTTCTAGAGATTAGCCAAGTAGATTACGATATATGAGGACTCAGTCAATGAAATGTATTTCTGTTTGTATCAAGCGGATAGGATCAGGACATGTTTATAAATTGTAATATAGACCATTTACTTGAGATTTAATCATGCTGGATAGCGACATTTTGGACCCTTGTTTTATGCCTCTGCACGATGAGCTGTTTTTATAAAGCCATCCTTCAATTATTTGCTTAAGTACCTCCCTCCTAAACAAAACCAGCACCAAATGAATCTATAGCCCAACACTTAAAGGCCAAGGTCTAAGCCGCACACCGCCAGATACGGTGGCTTTGGTCCTTGGTCCTGCGCCTCGATGTTTTCCGTCAGCGCCGCGTTCGCCGTTGCGTCAAATTCTTTGCAGTTGTGCATCCGGAATATTCATTGTCTATACTATCGTTGAAAAGAGAGCCTATACGGACGTTTGCAAAATAGCCGCCAACTGGTGGCATTAGGAAGGAAAGAGTGTTGGCTATCAAGACAGCAATTATTGGCTTGGGCATCATGGGTCAACGCATGCTTGAGCAAATGATTCTTCATCCTGAATTTGTGATCGACACGATCTGGGATCCAGATTCTGCCGCCTGTCAAAGTGCGCAAAAACTGGCACCTGATGCTCTTATAGCCTCCAATGCCGAAGCGGCGTTCAGTAATGTTGATTTGGTATATCTTGCCTGTCCTCCTGCGCCTCGGAAGGCTTATGCTCTGGCAGCATCAGCGCTGGGCAAAGCCGTTTTTCTAGAGAAACCGTTGGGCGTAGATGTCGCTGAAAGCTGTATATTGGTGCGTGAATTGACAGCTGCTGGTGTGCCAAGCGCAGTGAACTTTACCCAAGCGGCTGGGCGAGCGCTCACAGATATTTCAGCAGGGTCTAAAGTTGGTGCATTGGGCGATTTAATGGGCGTCGACATTATCGTGACCTATCCGCATTGGCCGCGCGCATGGCAACACACAGCAGACTGGCTACGGTTTCGCTATGAGGGGGGCATGACTCGCGAAGTTATTTCGCACTTTCTATTTTTGAGCGAACGTATCTTAGGGC
>LUQC01000108.1 GCA_001627925.1 Rhodobacteraceae bacterium REDSEA-S34_B6
GGGTGAGGTTACCTGTGGACTAGTGGACCATTCGAAGAAGTAGGGGGGGTCAAAAGTCGAGGCAGTGATATAGGCAAATATCCTGCTCTGACATTTTTTCTGAAAAAGGTTCAGTTATGATCCGATCATGATTTCAGTGCGTACATACTATGTGTCACGACATAAATAGTGCGAGTTAACCAAGGTCAGTTAACATCTCCCAAGAATTCCTAAGCATTGGGATGGGGCATGGAAAGCGTTACTTCTGTGCCCCACTTCATTAAGTGGAAATTTTTATTTATGATAACACTCTGTTAGAAATTACTAAGTGATAAAGACACCAAATAAAACTTTGAGACTAGACCTAGACGCACTCATCGGCAGCACATGAAAATGTTAGGCCAAGGGGTGTGATGAGGCATTGGAGTTTGACACAAAACTGAATATGATACAGACGTTTTTATTTATAATCTTGCTTATCGTCGGCGTTACCCCAGGTAACGCTTTTATTCGCTGTTTTACTAGTTAATCTTTTAAAAGTTTATAAATTTGAAGAGGTAAACTATGGCTGATGACGGTGTAAGATTGGTAAAACCAGGTAGGCAATATGAAGGAGCTCAAGGGGTCACATACGATGCTGGTGTGTCAAGGAAAACCGTTGGAGCAGAAAAGGTTTGTATGAACATTTTGCCTATGCCTCCTGGTGTTAAATCTAAGCCACACATACATAGAGGCATTGAAACTATAGCCTATATGCTAGAAGGCGAATGCACACTATTTCATGGTAAGCAGCTTGAAAACCAAACTTTAGTCAAGCAGGGTGAACAGATATTTATTCCCGATAACGTACCCCACGCACCTTATAATCTGAGTGACAAAAAGTGTGTGTGGGTTGTTGTACATTCATCAGGTGATGATCAAGATGAACTTATCCGAACAGAAGAGTTAGACTATGTTCTCGAGAGCTATGAACAAAGAGAGCCATAAAGATGTAAAGGTTTGTTGGTGATGGTATTAGAGAAATTTATCGAAGGCATAACCAATCAAGATTTGGTTCTTCTAGAAAGTCTTTTGCATGAGGATATGCTCTTCGTACAAGAAACAACTTTAGAGACAAAAGAAGAGTGGATGAAAGATACCAAAGAACAGTTTAAAAATGGTATGCTTGATGCAACTAAAATGGAAGTCACAAAAAAATTTGAAACAAAAGATATGGGCGCACTTGAGGTTACCATGAAGAAGGATGGCCACTTGATAAGATTTTCAAACGTATTTTTGTATAAAGATAATAAAATTTACAGGCATCTGATAAATGTGGTTACAGATCATTTTACAGAATGAATAAATCAAAAATAACTAGGCCATTCTATTGAGTAGGATAGGGTAAAAGTTGATGGTGTTTAATCTTGGAACTCATCTGAGACAAATTCGTGAAGAACAACTCCTCGTGAACCAAACACTTGAGTAGCCAGACCTTCAACTGCTGAAAGGTAGTGTTTCTCTAGGAGAGGTTTGCAGGCTTCAAAAGCAGCTTGATCACGGTACTCAAATACTATGCCAACCCGAAAAGTGTGTTTTTTATTCCAAATCCGAGTTACAACCCTACGCAACATACCTGCTTCTGTAAAAAGTTTTGTAACATCTGGAGAGAACGCTGCATCTTGTCGCTCCAGATATAGTTCCAAGTCTTCTTTACTGGCAAAGTCTCGTGTCGAGTAATTTATAAGCGTAGTAGCTGTCATTTAACGATCTATATGTTGTTTTAACTTATTCGACCATAGGTTCACAGAAACTCGACTGTCAACTATCAAACCTTTAGAATTAGGTATTTCTCAGAATGCCAGTTTGGGTTGAGGTCACCTTTGGACTAGTAGACTATGTGGACCATCCTGAGATGTAGGGGGGAGTTAAAATGTTGAGACAATTATATAGGTAAATATCGTACTCTCACATTTTTTGAAAGAGGTCCTTTACATGCCCACCGATGCTGCTTTAGTTAAAACTGTACGATGTTATTAATCACCCAAACACTACTCAGCGGGCATCATTGAAGTCGATGAGAAAATCCTTGGATCCATAATTGAAATTTTATCGATTAAGGGCTCAAAGTCCATAAATGCCAAGATTTGTTTTTCCAAATCAATACCGGGCGCTATCTCTATGAGGTGAACTTTACCTTCTTTAAGTTCGAATACTGCCCTCTCTGTTACATATTTTACTGATTGTCCACTTGTCTCAGCACGTTCACCGCTGAAGGTTATCTGATCAACCTTATTTGTAAATTTTATTATTTTACCTTCATTTAAAATATTTATCTTTTCATCTTCCACCTGCAGCTGTAATCCACCCGAAGTAAAGGTTCCACAAAAAACAATATTTTCAGAAGAACTACTAATGTTTACGAAGCCTCCTGCTCCAGCAAGTCTACCAGAAAATCTTGAAACGTTCACGTTACCCATTTTGTCAATTTGTGCCATTCCCAGAAAAGCAGTGTGAATTCCACCACCATCATAAAAATCAAACTGCTGGTTTTGACTTATAATAGCATCTGTGTTGACAGCGGTTCCAAAACTAAGACCCCCAGAAGGCAGACCACCATGCACTCCGGCTTCAGTGGTTAAAATTAACTTGTCAATTTGATTTTCTTCTTTGGCAACTTCAGCTATAACTTCTGGTGTGCCAATACCAAGATTAACTACTTGTTTTGAGTCTGTTAATTCCAAAAAAGCCCGTCTCGCAATTATTTTTTTCTGGTCAAGCGCGTGTTGTGAATTCTCCCAGTCAATTTTCCGTTTGGATCCATCTAAGTAATTTGAATACCGACAAGCATATGTTTGCAGATGATTATCTGCTTTACCAACTACTATAAAATCTACCAGACCTGAAGGTATATCAACTTGGCGGCTCGGTAAGAGCTCTTGAATAACTTGTTCAACTTGAACTATTACAGTACCTCCTGAGTTCTTTACTGCCATGGCTTGTGCCAAGTTATCAATTATCAAGGCCTCATTGCGCATTGATATGGACCCATTTTTATCAGCCACACTCCCTCGCAATATTGCAATGTCTAAAGGAAACGTTGGTATAAACAGATACTCTTCTTCCTTGATGTTTATCAGTTCAATTAAATTTTCTTTAGATGACTTGTTTACCTTTCCCCCTTCAATACGTGGATCAGCAAAAGTTCCTAGACCAACTTTAGTGAATACGCCTGGTTTGCCAGAAGCAATATCGCGATAAAGATGGCTAATTATGCCCTGTGGAATATTATATGCTTCAATCTCATCATTAAGTGCTAATTCCGCGATCCTCGGTATCAAGCCGAAATGGCCTCCGACTACTCTCTTAAGCAGCTTTGGGAATGCTAAAAGGTTTATCCCTCTTACATCACCGTCTCCCGGTCCAGCGGAAAAAAGTAGTGTAAGGTTATTAGGAGTGTTTTCTTTGAGAAACCGATCCTTAAGCGCATTCAGAAGTTCGTCAGGAACACCAGTTCCGACAAATCCTGCGATTGTTATTGTATCTGAACTTTTAATTTTCTTAACTGCCTCAGCAGCTGAAATCAATTTATTGTTCACTTTTTCAAAGCCCCCTTGCTTGTTTCCGGGTCACACAAAAATATATTCTTTTCTATGATGTCAATTTAACGTATAAATTTGTGAGTTTTGTTGGCAGACTTGATAAATTGTTTATAGATACACAGCCTGATTTTCCAAAAATTTGTTCTGCGTGTTTACCTGCTTGTTCCCCTAGCGCGACGCAGAAAACATCCACTTGCACGTTTTTTAATTCGCTTACCGCTCGTTTAGTATCAAATTTCAGGTACTTTGCGTCGTTCACATCAATGTCTGAAGGCTCACCATCTGTTACTAATAAGATTAGTTTCCTATCTGTAAGTGTTTTATTAAAAGAAGTCCCACAATATCTGAGTGCCGCACCCATTCGAGTTGAATATCCAGATGCTAATCCAGCTAGGCTCATTTCATTGCTCATACCAAATTCTTCATCAAATTGTTTAACGGTTTGAATCCTCACATCATGCCGTCCATTTGATGAAAAACCTGTAATAGCAAATGGATCACGAGTCTTATTAAATGATTTTACTAAGATAGCAGCTGCTTCTCGCTCCAATTCTAGTATCGATTTTGAAGAATTTGGAACTAATGCGCGAGTTGACTCCGAAGTATCAAGTAAAAGATGGATAGCTAGACTACGTGATGGCTTAGACCTATTTTCAAAAATATTTTGTTCTGGGGCTGTTTTAGTCCTAATCGAAATCAATGCGTCAACTGAGGCGTCCAGATCAAGGTTTTCGCCCTCAGCTTGTCTCTTTAGCTTTTTACTGGGTCCCAAAGATAATGAGCTGAATAATCGTTCGGACTTTTGTATTACTTCAGAATACTCATCTTCGATATAATCTAGATATTTTGATGAGCCAAGTCTATTTCGGTACTCGAGAATGCTAACCCAGTCTTTTCGTAATTTGTTCGCTGTGTAATCAAATTCTGGTAATTTTGCAATTAAACGTCCCGATTTTTCATCTACGGTTGATGGTTTCGCAATGCCATATTTTTCGTTCTCATTTTCCGACGTCTCTTCTTGCATCTTCGAATTTTTTTTATTGCCTCTGGTTGTCCTGCGTGCCTCAACTAAATCTACGTTTAAATCGTGTGCTTGCATATCTTCTGACGGAGCCTCAGGAAAGGTCCAAAGTCCATTATTGTCATCCCTATAAACTGGGTTTGGAACATAATCCTTAGCGTTAAATTGAACGCGAAGTTGACCAAGTTCGTTACCCAAGATGTTTCCAATTGCACGACTAATCCTGGGATCATCCCAACTATCCCGCGCCTGATAAAACATCCGTTTACCCTTCGCAGCCCAGCCGTCATCCGTGTGAAAATTGGGATCAATTAATGCTCTAGATAATCTTTCGAACATTCTTTGTGCCGTATTTATTCCAGAAGAGGGCGCATCATGAAATTCAGTCCATAACCTGTTTAGCCCGGGTAGCTCAAGGCCAGCAAGCATCTCAACTCTTGCGTCTTCGATTATTGAGACAATGGCAACTTGCATCGGCTTTAACTGATCAACTTCAAAAGATTTTTTCCCGTAACGCAGATGTGCTCCCATATGAAAAACAGCTGCCTGATAAGTCTTGAGTGCCCGTTTGCTGGATCCAATATAAGTTGGAGGTAAAAGGAAAACGCGATCTGAAAAAGAAGATCTCTGTTTTGCCGCACTCTGAAATTTTATTTTATTAGGAATTAAATCAGGCGAAATATTGAATAATGATTTTAATTCTAATTTAAGCTGCTCCTTTATGTTAGCAAACATCAGTGTGCCAGAATGTTCATTAAAAAAGCTTAAACTGACCTGATTTGTTAAGGAAAAATAATCTGCCATATTGTCGATACTGTTCGCGCCATATCTAAGACCTGTATCAATCCAATCAAGCCAACTAGATAAATCTAAACTGCCTGTGGTTGTAGAGTTATTGTCGAGCAATACTTTGCATGCCTTTGGAGAAATTTTGGCAACATCGTTAATCTTTCTCTGCCACTCAAAAAACATTTTATCAGTTAAATTCTTGAAGCGTAGTTCCGCAGCGCACTTGCAAAATAATACTGCGTCAGCTTTGCCACCTTTTATACACAAGTATGAGACTGTATTAGTAAACTCTTGAAGAAACGCTGAGCCAATTTGAATTGTAATCTTATCAACTGCGTCTTCATACGCCTTGAAAACATTTTGACCATATCCAGCGTATTTAATCCGATTTTTATGATGTATTGACATCTTAATTTCCACTAAGGTCTCCAGATCCTGTTCTATTTTGATAGTTGACCAAAATTAAATACAGGCGGATATAGTGGTTCTGAGAGCTTTCCGTACTTCCTGATCATCGGTTATCGCATTTACCAACGCTACCTCGCACGCAGAAAGTAGGCTTAGACCATTTTTACTCAATTTAGCAGCGTGGATAAGCATCCTGGTTGAAACTCCTTCGTTCAAACCTGCACCTTTCAAATTCCTGGATTTATCAGCTATCTTCACGAGTGAAGATGCAATTTCGAGTTCAACATCTGCTTCAGAGCAAACTATATTGGTTTCTACTTCATTAGCTGGATATTCAAAATCAAGCGCACAAAATCTCTGCTTGGTAGACTCTTTAAGATCTTTAACGACACTTTGATAGCCAGGGTTATAAGATACAACGAGGTGAAAATCGTCATCAGCTTTTAAAAGTTCACCTTTCTTTTCAATAGGCAGAACACGTCGGTCGTCAGTAATCGAATGAATTACGACTGTAGTATCCTGTCTAGCTTCAACCACCTCGTCTAGATAGCAAATAGCACCATTTCGAGCAGCGATTGTGAGGGGCCCATCATGCCAGAAAGTACCATCATTATTAAGCAAATACCTGCCCACTAAATCTGCGGCTGTCATATCTTCATGGCATGACACTGTAACCAAAGGTTTTTTAAGAAACCAAGCCATATACTCCACAAACCTAGTTTTACCACACCCGGTAGGGCCCTTTAGCATTACTGGTATTTTATTAGTGAACGCTGCCTCGAATAAATCTGTTTCGTCACCCACGTTAATATAATTCGGTTTTTGAGTGATAAGAAATTCGGCTATATCCATTTTTTATGCCGAGTAGCTATAATCGCTACTCGGCCTCCACTTTAGCTATGTTTTATATCTTCTTGATTGGGTACCCCGTCAATTGGGCATTCATCAACACCAACGGTGGGTCGCGTCATAGCCTCAACCATCTCTCGGGTTCCTTCGGGATCTTCCGCCCATTTTTTGTAGAACTCGTATGGACATTCTGCGAGACCCTTATCACCGTCACCAGAATTTATCATACCAGTATAGCCTCTATGCACCAATTTAAATAAGTGATTGTTACTCTGTGCGTTTCTTCGTGCATCACGTATTCCGGAAACGGAAAGTTGTGCATACTGAATTCCATTCTCCTCTTCTGCGCATTCTCCTAATGTACGTCCATCAAAACCTACAATAGCAGAATGGCCAAAGTATGAGTACACTCCATCAAAACCTGCTGCATTCGCTACAGCGACATAGCTGTTATTGGCCCAAGCCATAGCCTTAGCCATGACAATTTGTTGTTCCTTAGCCGGATACATATATCCCTGACATCGAACAATTAATTCGGCCCCTTTCATTGCACAATCGCGCCAAATCTCTGGATAGTTACCATCGTCACATATGATGAGACTTATTTTCAAACCTTTTGGGCCATCAGAAACGTATGTGCAGTTACCTGGATACCATCCTTCAATTGGGACCCATGGCATAATCTTTCTATATTTTTGCACAATTTCACCTTCATTATTCATTAATATCAAGGTATTGTACGGTGCCTTGTTTGGATGTTGCTCGTGCCTTTCGCCGGTTAATGAAAACACACCCCAAACGTTAGCTTCGCGACATGCTGCAGCAAAGATTTCCGTTTCATCTCCTGGTATTGCAGAGGCTGTTTCGTACATCTCTGCTTCATCATACATTATACCTTGTGTGGAATATTCAGGAAAGATTACAAGGTCCATCCCCGGTAAGCCACGCTTCATTCCTTTCAACATATTTGCAATGTTTTTTGCATTCTCAAGCACCTCTGCTTTAGTATGCAATCTCGGCATTTTATAATTTACGACTGCCACACCTACGGTGTCATTACTACTACCTATGTCTCCATGATACATTGAATTTCCTTTCTCTTAAAGCTACTTCCTTCTTCTTTTCGGGACTGCTCCCGTAATACCCTCACGAGCCTAAGCCCAAGTGGATTCTGTTATGCGCAATAGTATTAAAGATTTTTGCGCAAATTTTAAAATATAGCCAGAAAATTTTTTCTAAAATAATATCATCGTCAAATAATTTTAACGATCTAGGTAACCCAATACCGACGTTTGCAAAAAAAATAGTTTTTAAAAGAAAACGCCCACTATAAAGATCATCATTTTTCAAACGAATGGTGTCTACCGCGTGCTTGTACTCTAGTTTATGTTTGAGGCCGTTAAAAGGTCCATTGGTAGGATCTGAAAATTGACCGTATATCTTCATCATATTGTCATGTACTGCGAGACAATTTTCGCAGTAAGTGCTTCAATTTTGCCATCGACCTTGCATGTACCATTTTCGATCATCGCAAAGTGTGATGCGGCTTTTCTGGCAAAATCCACATTTTGTTCTACCAAAACGATGGTTAATTTTAATTCCCTATTAAGACGAGTTATGCATTCTTCAATTTGTTCTACAATATTTGGTTGGATGCCTTCTGTTGGTTCATCCATTAGTAATAATTTAGGATCAGAGGCGAGAGCACGAGCAATAGCTAACTGCTGTTGTTGGCCTCCTGACAAAACACCACCAGGCCGCTCTAGATTTTCCATAAGATATGGAAAAAGCTCTGCCACAAGATCAGGAATTCTTCTTCCTTTAGAAGATGCAAAACCTCCCATCAAAATATTATCTTTTATAGAAAAATCTGGAATGATCATTCTTCCCTGAGGGACATAGGCAACTCCTGCCCTGGCTCTTTCAAAAGTAGGTTTATCAGTAATTTCAGTACCATTCAGTTTTATAGAGCCTTCGCATTTGTCGGTGAGACCCAATATCGTTCGAAGAAGCGTCGTTTTTCCAACCCCATTTCTGCCTAAAACGGCGAACACTGCGCCGTCTAAAACTTTAATCGAAAGATCTTGAATCGCTTTGCTACGGCCATAGAAACTATTCAAGTTTTTAACATCTAGCATTAATGAATACCCCCTGATCCGAGATATGCTTCTCTTACTGCTTCGTCTTTCTCAATTGTGTCGATATCGCCCTCTGCTAGCAGTTTGCCAAGGTGCATAACGGTAATTCGTTCCGCAATATCTCTTACAAAAGCCATATCGTGTTCTACGACAAGTATAGTATGTTTTCCTTTTAATTTTTTTATAATATCGGCTGTTTTCATGGTTTCTTGCTTTGTCATTCCTGCTGTTGGCTCATCCAGCAGAATTACCTTTGCATCTTGAGTAATTAGCATTCCCAATTCCAACCATTGCATTTGACCATGAGACAAGTCGCCGGCTGACGATTTAAGAACATCAGATAAATCCGTTAGCTCAATAACTTCTTCTATTTTCTGCTTCTCCTCTTGTGTGATAGAGTATTTTAGGTTTTTGAAAACAGATGGTTCACCGCTGGCCGAAACCTCCAGGTTCTGCATTACCGAAAGATCTCTGAAAATACTTGGTATTTGAAACTTCCGTCCGATACCAGCTCTCGCTATTTGATGTTCGTTTAGCCTGGTTATCTCCCGCCCAAAAAGCTTTACTTCCCCACTAGTGGAGGTGGTTTTCCCGCTTATCAGATCCATCAAAGTCGTCTTTCCAGCACCATTTGGACCTAGTATTACCCTTAGCTCCCCCGTATCAATTGTGGTTGTAAAATTATCAACAGCTTTGAAGCCATTAAAATCTACGGTCAGGCCATCTACAGTTAATGCATAACTCATGTTCAACCCCTCTTAGATGTAGACAGTAGGTGTTTGTCTTCTAACCAACGCGCAAAATCGCGAGCTACCCCAGCAATACCCCGTGGTAAAAGCAAAACTACAAAGATAAAAATAACGCCGATAATCAGTTTCCATGCCTCTTTAAAAATTTCAGTCTCACTTACTGACGCCTCTATAGAGTTTATTAGAACTGCTCCGATCACAGCTCCAATAAGTGAACTCCTGCCTCCAACTGCCGCCCAAACCACCATTGAAATAGAAAATGAAATGTCTAAAAAAGTTGGAGAAGCAAACTCGGCTGCTACAACATATAGCATTCCTGCAAAGCCAGCAATTGCTGCAGATACAACGAAAAAGAAGATCTGGTAAGCAGCTACATCATAGCCCAAATAACGTGATCGATTTGCATCGTCCCTAGTAGACTGCAGTATAAGGCCAGCGCGTGTGCTCACCAACCATCGCGCTGCAAGCATAATTAAGCAGCAAGAAACAGCGACTAAATAGTAGGTCTCATACATGTAAGGGTCAAACTCAATTCCAAAAAGCTCTAACCATCCAAGATCAGTCAACCCGTTAAAACCATTTGTAATTGGTTGTGCGTCGATAATTAACAGCCTAACCAACAAAACCAAAGCTAACGTTATTATCGCGACATAGACGCCTGAAACGCGAAGTCTAAAGATTGCTGATCCAACTACGAAAGCCACAACGATAGGTAGAACAATGGCCATTATCATTCCAAAAGTTTGAGATTGAAATGGAAGCCAAAGCCATGAACCTGGTACAATACAGCACAACTCCGTTGGTGATCCAGGTTCAGCATTCCAAACCATAAAATCCGGAACAGGTTTGTCAGAGCCTTGTTGCAAACTTGTGGTACTTTTTAATTTCAAAGACATTGCAAACATGTAAGCGCCAAGACCAAAAAAAAGCCCCTGACCAAGATTTAACACACCGGCATATCCCCAACTCAGGGCAATAGCTAAGCCTAGCAGACCAAATACCAAGAACTTTGAAATTCTGTTCAGCCAGAAGACATCGTCCGTAAGCAATGGGAGACAAAGGACCACCACAAAAAATGTAATATAGACAGCCCAATCAAGCTTTTGACCAAGAGAACGATTTTCAACCATTGATTTCACCTTGATTTGAACCCAAACAACCCATTAGGCCTTAAAAGAATGAGGAAAATAACGACCCCAAACACAATTGCTCGTGCAACGATATCATTTGTAAGTATGGCAAATACACCATTAATCTGCCCCAGCACAGCAGCAGACAACAGCGTTCCAAACAGACTACCTACCCCGCCAACGACCACTACCAAAAAGCCATCAACAACAACAGACTCGCCCATATCAGGGATAACGGCCTTAAACCCTGCTAAAAGTACGCCCGCTACTCCTGCCAACCCTGAACCATATGCAAATGTCCATGCTGATATCCTATTCACATCTATCCCACACGCAGCAGCCATTTGAGGGTTTCTCATGATCGCACGAACCTGAGTACCCAGTGAAGTTCGGTACATCAAGAACCAAGTGAGAAAAGTTAGAGCTATTGTGAGCACGATTATGAAGCTTCGGTAAGGTTGCACGGTGAAGCCAAATATGTCAAAATTCTCACTCAAAAAGGCTGGTATCGGAAAACTTTGAAATCCCGGACCTAAGCCATCCACGTGAATATTGAAAAAACTGAGACCAAACTCCAATCGTATCAATTGTTGAAGCAAGATAGCGACACCCCAAGTCGCCAATAGAGTATCGATTATTCGTCCATATAATCGCCGGATTATCACCCTTTCTACTGCTAATCCCACTCCCGCAGAGACTAAAAACGCCAGTGGTAAAGCAAGAAAGAGATTGAGATTTAAATATAAGCCTGACAAAACTGCTGTATAGGCTCCTATCATCACCAATTCGCCATGGGCCATGTTAATTACGCCCATAGCACCATAAGTAATTGATAAACCCAACGCGATTAATAGTAATATTGAAGATAGAGATAAGCCGATAAATAAGATATTTGACATTTCACGCACCGTTAAAGGGGCGAGCAATTGCTCGCCCCACTAAAAAGTTAAAGTTTTGATGTATCCAGCCCAGACTCTTTGCAATACATATCATTTGCTGTCTCACCGTAAGCAGAATAAGGAAGCGGCTGAAGAGGCTCTGAATACTCGTCCACAATAGTCCCTTGGCCATCATCTTTATACTGGCAAATACGAGGGGTTAAATACGTGTGAAGATTGTCAGGATCGACTGTTACACGACCATTGGGAGCATCGAATACTTGTCCTTTTATACCTTCACGTATGGCATCAGGGGTCGCTTCGCCCGCTTTCTCAACGGCTTGTTTCCACAAATACACCTGAAAATAACTTGATTCGAGAGCATGGTGCGTGGGTGCGTTGGGGTCGTTAACGAACTTTCTGTACCGCTCTACAAACGAGTTATTGGCGTCTGTGTTAATAGCCTGAAAGTAAGGAAATGACGCATAACTGCCTACCGCAAACTCTGCCCCCATCGCAGCGACTTCAAGCTCGGATGTAACCGAGGCGCAGATCGGTAATTTATCATGGGTCATACCCTGATTTTTCCATTCTCTGTAAAATGAAATTACAGATCCTCCGACAACGTTCGACAGAACAACGTCACAACCGGAATTCTTAATTTTAGAGACCATTGCACCCCATTCAGAGTGGCCCAGCTCCAAATACTCATCCCCGACAGTTTCACCGCCATTTTGTTCAATTAATATCTTACAAACTTTCGCCATTTCGCGCGGATATACATAATTTGAACCAACAATGAAAAACTTTTTCTTGTTCAGATTTTTAAATATCCATGGAATGAAGTTTGACAATTGTTGATTGGGAACAGCTCCCGTATAAACGACGTTTTTACTACACTCATATCCTTCATAGTATGTTGGATAAAAGTACATATTATTCCGCTTTTCAAAGACAGGTAGTACCGCTTTTCGGCTCGCAGAAGTATACGACCCAAAAACAGTAGGAACTCTATCTCTGATTACCAATTTACTTGCTTTCTCGTTATAAGTTTTTGGATCAGATGCACCATCTTCCAAAATAGGCTTTATCATCATACCATTGACGCCACCTGCAGCATTGATTTCCTCAATAGCCATGAGGGTTGCATCTGACAGTGATTTTTCTATCATTGCCAAACCGCCGGATAGGGAGAAAAGCACGCCTACTTCTAATTCGCTCGCGCCCGCAGCTGTTCCAGCATATATAGAAGGAGCTAAAAACGAAGCAGCACCTAGAGCCGAGGATTCTTTTAAAAATTGTCTTCTGTTCTTCATGTCTATTCCTTTCGGATTTTATTGCCAGCTGCCGTCAAATCAATCACATTAAACTATACACATGACAGGCCGGGAGCCGATTAAAGTTGTAAGTATTTGTTGGGACCTTTACGATGGCCAGGCCTTAATTCTTCTGTTGTTATAATTGATTCTGCAATGTTTATTATAGCCGTTACATTGCTAATCGGATGTTTTTTGATCAATTTTTACGCATTTTCTGTGGTCAGATTATAAATATTCATCACTATAAAAAATAATTTATCACTGACAATAAAATTTTATCACTAGTAATATAACTTTTTTTGAACGCATCTAATAGTGTAGTAACAACCGTTTACGGTGGTTCAATGGTAGTTTCTGTTGGTGGCGAGACTCCTGCCTCAAATCCAGCAGCGAGGGCAATGTCTGATTTTCATAACATGGTAAAATTGGGTATGTGCATATCGACTGCTATCTTAATACTGCTCCTAACTAATAAGGCATTAAGAATACTAAATGCTTGTCAGTTGCGCGTTTGGTAGGTTTATAAAATTTCGATAATTCGCACATTTTATATCGGATTACGTAACGGTCTTAATCCGAACGATTGACCTAGGCACACCAATGAGTATACGCTTTCACCAAACATCTGAGCTGCAAGGTTGCGCTATTGAAGAAACTGTATGGGAGGCTATTAACGAAGCATGACTGGGCATGGGCGGTAAGTATTTGAGCTTTAAGCTCAACGCTATGGAGGCTTCAGACGTATCTCGCGTGACCTAAACTGAAACAGGCGGATTTGAGTCACGTAAGATGATAAAGATTTCTAGGAATTTGAATTGACGTATTGCTGTAAATGTCATCTAAATTTTCGAGGTTTGTCCGATTTTTGATGTCAGCGGCACATCTTCATGTTTGAAGGTTTGTATAATTCCTTGTGTTATTGCGCCCTTAAAACGGGCAAGGGGGAAGAGTAGATCCAAAGCAAAGACAGCTAATTGACTAATAGTACGGTCTTGCGTTTATCAGAATTCCTAACCTTATAGGGTCTTTAGAAGCAACAAATGGTTAAGATAACATGCAAATATTAAATTCGATACTTGGGTACGCAGCTGACGAACCTTTTGACTCAGCACTTCACGATCTGAGTCACGCTGGTAAGGTAGAATATCTCACTATATCGCCAGAAGACACCTCTAGAAGGCGTATGAAAGTAATAACCAATAAAGGAACGGAGTGTGCGATTGCACTCAACCGTGACCAGCAGCTTTCGGATGGAGCGGTGCTAAATATCAGTGCTGACCGTGCTATTGTAGTGCGTCTGGCCCAACAAAAATGGCTTTTACTTGAGGCACAAAATCATGCAGCAGCGCTTGAAGTGGGGTATTTCATAGGGAACTTACATTGGAAAGTTGAATTTGAGGGTGAAAGGCTCAAAGTAGCTTTGCAAGGCCCACTGCAAACGTATTTAGATCGCTTAGAACTGCTCATTAAAGCTGGCAAAATAAGGACTCTAACTGAGGATGACTAAAGATAATAAGATTATACCGTTGATGCTTCTGCAACACAGCGACAGTGCCTTTCCAAGTGGAGCGGTCAGTTTTAGTTGGGGGCTTGAAACGCTAGTTAACCGTGGAATAGTTAATAAGGCTGATGATGTACAAGCATTTTTAAACGCGCACCTGACCGCAAGATGGGCTAGTTTAGATCGAATTATGCTAGTACATGCACACCAATCCTGGAATGATCCCGATCGAATTGCTTGGCTGGACACGCTTACAGAAGCTCAATCATTGAGTGCTGAGCAACGCCAAGGTTCGCGACAGATGGGTGCTGCAATGCTACAAATGCACTGTAAGTTGGGCACTAAAAGAGCGAAAGAAATAAGCACTGCGATTTCAGAAGGTAAGCTTTATGGTCACGTGTCTGTTGTACAAGGAGTACTGTGGCGAGCGCTAAATTTCGATTCTTATCAGGCTCAGTCTATGGCGGCACATGGTCTGAGTACTGCAGTACTGAGTGCCGCTGTGCGGCTTTCGGTGATTGGCCATGAGGACGCACAGCGTATTCATTCGGTTTTGCTTCCTGCTGTTGCCGCGGCCCTGCAAAAACCAGTCTCAGAACCGGAAGAAGCCCATAGCTTCGCACCACAAATTGAAATTGCATCAATGATGCACGAGATGGACGAAATGCGTTTGTTTATGAATTGATAAAATAAAGGAGTAATATATGCTGCTAACACCTACGGAAATGGAACGGCTGACGATTTTCACCGCGGCCGAATTATCCCGAAAGCGAAAAGCTAAAGGGCTGAAATTGAACCATCCAGAGGCTATTGCCTTTATAACGGACGAAATTCTTGAAGGAGCGCGTGAAGGGCGATCCGTTGCTGATTTGATTTCATTTGGCTCAACGCTGCTAAGCACGGATGATGTATTGCCAGGTGTGAGCGACCTGATTTCAATGATCCAGGTTGAGGGTACCTTCCCGGATGGTACCAAACTGGTTACTGTCCATGACCCAATCCGCCCCGGCAAGAAAAAAGTTGGTGGAGTAAGTCCTGGCGAACTTGACTGTGAAGAAGGTGAGATCGAGATTAATGCCGGTCGCCGCTCTGTTACAATTAAAGTGGTCAATACTGGAGACCGTCCAGTTCAGATTGGAAGCCATTACCACTTTTTTGAAACTAATAAAGCACTTGAATTTAATCGCGCATCTGCTTTCGGTTTGAGACTGGACATTCCCGCTGGTACCGCGGTGCGTTTTGAACCTGGCGAAGCCAAAGAAGTGGTTTTGACTGAATTCGGCGGTACTCAAGAGCTTTATGGTTTGAATAACCTAACGAATGGGCAGATCAATAGTCAAGATATTAAGGATCAGGCAATGAACCGCGCGCGCGCGCGTGGATTCAAGGGAGCATAATAATGAGTAAGATGAAACGAAGAGATTACGCGCATATGTACGGCCCTACTAAAGGAGATGCAGTGAGGTTAGGTGATACTAACCTTTTCGCGGAAGTAGAACATGATTTTATTACCTATGGAGATGAATGCCTGCATGGCGGCGGGAAAACACTGCGCGACGGTCTTGGTTTAACTCCGGGCTATGATAGTGCCATGGGTGCGCTGGACATGCTTTTGTGCAATGCTACTGTGATTGATCCAGTAATGGGCATTGTTAAGGGCGATATAGGGATAAAGGACGGTAAAATCGTAGGGATTGGTAAAGCCGGCAATCCAGGCACAATGGACGGAGTGCATTCTGATCTAATTTGTGGAGTGGCGACAACTGTTCGAGATGCAGAAGGTTTAATTGCAACTCCCGGTGGCATCGACGTGCACGTACATTTTGACAGTGCGCAATTGTGCGATCATGCTATTGCCGCAGGTATTACGAGCTTGATGGGGGGCTCTTTAGGCCCAATTACCGTTGGTATCGACTGTGGTGGTGCTTTCAATGTGGGTAAGATGATCCAAGCGTCAGAGGATTTTCCCGTGAATTTTGGATTTCTCGGTCGAGGAAATACCTCAAAGCCCAAGTCAATCTATGACCAAATAAAGGGTGGAGCTGTCGGGTTGAAAATCCATGAGGACTGGGGGTCAATGCCCGCAGCAATCGATACGTGTCTGAGCGTGGCAGACGAGTTGGATTTTCAAGTTCAGATACATACAGACACCCTCAATGAAAGCGGTTTCCTGGAGAGTACTCTTGAAGCAATCGCAAACCGGACGATCCACATGTATCATACCGAAGGTGCTGGTGGCGGTCATGCCCCAGACGTGATCAGGGTAGCAGGCGAAATGAACTGTCTGCCATCCTCTACCAACCCAACGAATCCCTTCACTGTAAATACTTTTGATGAGCATCTCGATATGACTATGGTTTGTCACCATCTGAGCCCATCAATCCCCGAGGATGTAGCATTTGCTGAAAGCCGTATTCGGGCACAAACAATTGCGGCCGAAGACATCCTACATGATTTGGGTGCAATTTCGATGCTTGGTTCTGATAGTCAGGGAATGGGTCGAATTAATGAGGTGATAACTCGGACTTGGCAGCTAGCTTCTAAAATGAAAGATCAACGCGGGCGGCTTTCAACTGAAAAGACGAAGAAAGGTGATAACGAGAGGATAAAGCGCTACATAGCCAAATACACTATCAATGCAGCAAAAAGTTTTGGCATCGAAAAGCATGTGGGCTCTCTCGAAAAAGGAAAAATGGCTGACGTAGTTTTATGGAAGCCAGGTTTTTTTGGGATCAAACCTGAGATCGTAGTTAAGGGAGGCTTTATTGCCTACGGTGCGATGGGAGACTCTGCAGCGTCGCTGATGACCTGTGAGCCAGTTCAAATGCGCCCGCAATGGGGAGGGTTTGGCGAGGCTAAGAAAGCAATCTCAGCGTGTTTCGTTCATCCCTCTGCGATTGAAGATAATCTGTCGGACAAGCTTAATATTTCTAAATCTCTACTACCCGCAAGTGGCACGCGACAACTTAAAAAGAGTGATATGTTACACAATGATCTTTGCCCAGATATCCGTGTAGACGCTCAGACTTTCGATGTATTTGTTGATGGTGATCTTGCTTGGTGTGAACCAGCAAAAAAACTGCCATTAACACAGTTGTATATGTTTCGATGAGGGCGACCAAATGAACGATACAGGTCTAAGACTTCAAGCAAGCGGTGGGTTACAAAAGTCTGCAGCTCGTATAGGCATAGGTGGGCCAGTCGGATCTGGAAAGACAGCATTGATTGAGTGTTTGATCCCTGACTTGGTTTCTCGCGGTATCGAGGTGGCGGTTGTTACTAACGACCTTGTAACCAAAGAAGATGCAAAGAGATTACAGAATAGTGGTTTAATCTCCCCTGACCGCGTTCTACCCGTAGAGGCGGGAGCTTGCCCCCATACGATTATTCGTGAAGATCCATCACTAAATATCGCAGCTGCAGATAAGCTTAATTCAAGTTTTCCCGAGCTTGATGTAATATTTATTGAAAGCGGTGGTGACAATCTTGCGTCTACCTTCTCTCTTGACCTAGTAGACTATTGGATGTTTGTAATTGATACAGGTGCAGGTGATGACATTCCGCGCAAGAAAGGACCAGGAATCATCCGAAGCGATTTGCTAGTTGTTAACAAAATTGACATTGGACCATACGTGGGTGCGAATGTGGATTTGATTAAACAAGAGGCTGTTGAGGTGCGAAATCATCGTCCTACTTTGCTCACAGATTGCAAACGAAAAATTGGGATTGACCTTTTAGTAGAGCAATTAATTCAAGACGTTTTGTTTACTGATGTCTAATCATATCAATACTGGTAATAATAATAAGACCTTCGGATCCTCGACCGGAAAGTTGCATTTAACATTTGCACTGGATCCACATGGAAAGACTTGCATCAACAAGCAGTATTCTTCCTATCCTTTTCATATCTGTCGCCCCTTCTACCTTGATGACGAAGAGGCTAAAGGAATGGCTACTATTTATACCCAGTCGTGCTCTGGGGGTTTATACTCTAAAGATCATTTGCAGACGGTTATTGAAGCCACTCCCGGTGCGCAGGCACAACTAACAACTCAAGCTTCGACGATAGTCCATCGTAGCAAGCAGACGCCGGCTAGTCAGGCTGGTTTTATTCGGGCCGGCGATCGTGCTTTGGTCGAGTATCTTCCGGATCCCGCAATCCTTTTCCCAGGCTCCTATCTTAAGTCAGAAATTCGGGTGAAGATAAGTCCAACAGCATCTATAGCTCTTTGTGATAGCTTCATGGCCCATGACTATGATGGAACTGGTGGTGTTTTTGAGCGTATGGAAAGCCTTATCTATCTTTCGGATTGGAACGGGAAACCATTGGTAATTGATCGAATAAACCTAACCGGTCACGACTTTATTTCGGGTAAGGTAGGAATAATGGGGAGCTTCGCTTGCCACGGGAGCTTTATCACGATAGCTCCGTCAGTCAATATTTCCAGTCTTCGTGAGGCCTACCGTGCATCTTTCTCTAATAACGAAAGTATTATGGCAGGGGTATCAGAACTACCAAATGGAAATGGTCTTTCAGCCCGGATCCTTGCCAAAGATGCAGTAGAAATGAAGAAGGCTATGAATAGTTTAACTATTCTCTCACGCAAATTTGTAGTTGGCTCTGAACCCGGACGACGGCCGAAGTAACTCCAATAGTTGAGAAATTATTAATGCACAAAGTTAATACAAAAATTAATAGAGCAAACCTTGTGCACTATAAATACCTCAGATATGTCAGTGTTACTGGGTTAGAAATATTAGTTTAAAGATAAATGCAATATGTTACTAATGTTTATAAAGCTTTATCAAAAGTTTCTACTCAATTACTGACAAATGAAAGAGCTAGTTTTAAACCGTAAAAACTGTTAAGAAATTCTGTTTTCAACTTGTACTTTTGAGACCATAATGAAGCTAACCGCCGCTACAAAGCATACAAGGCCTGCGAAAGTAAAAGCAGGAATATAAGAACCTATCAAGTCACGGCTTATACCTGTAAATACTGTCATTAAACCTGCAGCAACATGATGCGCGGCGAATACCCATGCAAATATGGCTGGGCCCATTTCAGTCCCAAATTTGGCAATCGACAGTTTAACGGTTGGAGGTACAGTTGCAATGAAGTCAAGCCCATAGACTACAGCAAAAATTGTTAATCCCACAAAGGTTGGATCAGTCGAAACCAACCAAATAAGTGCCACTCCACGGAATCCATAGTAAATCAATAGGAGTAATCGATTGTCATACCGATCGGACAACCATCCTGAGCAAATTGTACCGATCAAGTCGCAAATACCTATCACTGCAAGTAACCATGCAGCTGCTGCGAAAGGTACTCCCAAGTCTCCACAAAACGGTACTAGATGTGCCTGAGTTAAACCGAAACTAGATATGCCGCAAATTGCAAAGCTTAAAGCAAGTATCCAGAAAATGTATGATCTGCTGCCAATTTCTAAGGCCCTAAAACTTAGAAGAACAAAATTTTCAGTATAAGCCGGTGGGGTCGGTTTTATTTCGTCTTCGCCGTAGGCAGGTAAATTGATTTCTTGAGGCCGATCAAAACCAAAGAAAAGGAAAGCACTTAATGACAGTAATGATCCGGCGGTTGGTAGTGCAAGTGCTACTCGCCAATTCCACACATCGCTTATCCATGCTGCAAGCGGCATAAATATAAGTGTCCCGGTTGCCACTGCACCGCTAAGTATGCCGATTACAAGACCTTGGCGTTCAGCAAACCAGCGAGATGCAATTACAGAACCTAACTGCATTGCAATCAAGCCGGGGGCAACTCCTAAGAATACTCCCATTCCCAGCCAAAGATGCCACTTTTCTGTAGTAAAAATGGAGATAAATAGACCTAGTATAAGTAAAAAACCTGAGAATTTGACCATTTTAAGAGGGCCATAACGTAACATAAGGCCGCCTGCCAGAGGAGCGCAAAGTCCAAATAAGGCTAGTCTTAACCCCTGTGGAGCGGATAATTCGCCAATCGTCCAGCCCAGGTCTTCTGCCATTGGAACAATTAATACACTGGGCACTCCCATCGCCGCAGCAGAAAACATACTGTGTGTGAAAGCAAGGATCACCATCAACCAACCATAGTGTATTTCTTTTCTATTAAAGAACGCGGTTAGTTGATGTCTTGGTGTATTAATTAGCATGAGTATTATTGGACAGTGTTAACACCTAGCTTGAAGTTATTCTATCGAGGTGCCACGATTTCTCTATTATATCCAGAGTGATGTGAGCGAAATCGAGCACCCCAAGCACTCAATGCCTCTACTGCGTTAGGTTTCGCATTACCTAAACATAAGACGTCAGTTATATCGATTAGCTCGAGAACTTCAGAGGCTAATGGGCTTGCAGCATGATTTCCTAAACGCACCATCATTGCATCACTGTCCTTAAAGGCCTCTATAAGTGTGGCTTCACTTCCGTCCTCTGAGATGTGCCATTCATAACTAATGCTATTTTCTTCTTTTAGTTCGTAGACATACCTCGCAGCACGATCTCTAGCCCAAGTTTTAAATCCCTCTATATTTTTTACTTTGCAATCAATTATAAAAACCATCCGATTGGATGCAGCATTTAATTCAGTCATTACCCTCTCCCAATTTTCCAAAGAGTATCTCATCACTAAAAGCATGCAAGATAAGACGTTACGTATGTAGCAAATGATAATATCTAAATAAACTAATTTGAAGCTTTTTGGCGGTTAAAAATACCTGATGTTTTTACATACTACGCGTAACTCCTCCATCACTACGAATGCTTTGACCGGTTATGTAATTACTATCCTCAGTGAGTAGAAATGCTGCCGCTCGAGCTTGCTCTTCGGCACTGGCGAGGCGTTTAAACACAGACATGTCTGCAAATTTTTGAGGTAAATCTAAGCTGTCAGTGAATCCGGGTAATAAGCAGTTCATGCGTATATTATCTGCTCCATAGCGATCCGAATAAAGCTTAGTGAATGATGATACACCCACGCGATAAACACTTGAGGTCGGAAAAGTCAGGCTAGGTTCAAAAGCTGAAAATGTTGTAATGTTTACTATAGAACCACCGCCCTGAGATTGCATTACTGATGTCACTAATTTTGACATGCGTATCACTGGTAATAAAACCATTTCATTTGCTGTTATCCAGTCTTCATCTGAGATTTCTAGCAAGTCTCCTTTAGGAGGCCCACCAACATGAATTAACAAGCTATCAATACGTCCATATTTCTCCATGGTGATGTTGAATAGTTTCTGTAAATCTATGGACTTCTCTGCTTTACCGCGAACAGCTATACCTCCGAGTTCATTAGCAAGTATTTTGCAATTTTTTGATGGTGACATCAAAGCTAGGTTGTAATTTCGTTTATTCATCTCTTTAGCAACAGCGGCACCCATTCCGCTACCGCCGCCAATAATTACACACACCTTATTTGTCATAATTGCTCCATAGTAATAAATGTATTTCGCTTTTACTAACTCTTTAGCAAATCGAGCGAGTCCAATAAACGCCTTATTGGGATATGGTCTAATATGATCTCAGGAGTGCCCCCAGTCGTTTGGATCATCATTATTGTTCGGTGATAAACCCAGGATATCACCCTTAGTAGAACAACCAAGTCCAAGAACGGTTCTATTGGCGTAGCTGAAATACGCACACACTTGATTGATTTCTAGGATCTCACCATCTGTATATCCATCAGCACGTAGTTTCTCTATACTTTCTTCACGTATACTTCCTGGATTATGAGTGAGCTTGCGGGCATATTCCATTGCGGTTTTCTGGCAATTTTCTAGAGGAGCCTCTTCAATTTTATTGGTATAGATGGCAGACCGTATTTGGGTTGCCTTTTCGTCATCATTTAATAAACGTTTTAGTCCGGCAAAATGATGTTCGATGCAGTATTCGCATTTATTCAACGTGGAGACCCAGACACCAAGGGTTTCGAGGAACCATTTATCGATTGTATTGTCACGGTGATGTAAAACGTATTTGTATATTGCCATATGACCTTCCATTGTGTGAGGTCTTAAAGAGTGCATCATCATTATGTTATCTACGTTGTTGTTAGGTCCTTTTACTCGATCATAAAGAGCCTTCAATTTTGCATCAGCTTTTTCATAGGCAATTGTGTCAATCCAAGACATATGCACTCCTTTTGTGAAAGTTAATAATTATGAATAAGAATTCATCTACTTTCCAAATTTTCTAATAATGCATTCAAACGTTCTGCAATGCCACTATCTTCAAAACTCTCTGATACGCAGTCGTCAGTTTTTAGAAAAGGCAACTTTTCAGATGTCCATATCTCTACTTTAGGTGATAAATTTTTGGCTGTATCAAAAATTCCTAGAGGAATACCAACCATTCCTTCCATCACTTCAGGGGCTGGGTGGGTTTTGCAACGAACATGACATTGAGTGCAGAAATGCACTGTATTAATAAAGCCGCTTCCACCTTCAAATTCGTAAGTTGTTGTTGCACCTTTTTCTTCAATTTCTTCCACTGAGTAAAGACATCCGATTTGGTAGCTGCCGGATAATTTTCGGCATTTTGTACAATTACACTGAATGACAAGCATTGGGTCTAGTTCAGTTGCAAAGCTATATTGCCCGCAGAGGCAGCCACCAGTATGTTTCATAATCAACCCTTTTAATTTATCCGAACAGCAACAATTTGATATTATCGAAATTGCAGAATTTTTCAAAAAACATTTAGTTAAATATATTTCTATCTTTTAATTAAATTATAAATTATTTGATAAAGGCAATATAATAGTTAAAATTGGTAAAAGGCGGTTGGTATGGACAATCATCAGCATCCCTCCAATAAAAATATTCAGAGATGCCCACGTTGTTCAGCTCCTCTGAACACAATTGTAGTTCATGGACATGAAGCTTGTGCACTTTGTAAATCAAATATATTTGAGTGTTGTACTGGCGATGTTGTCGGAACGGATGCAAATCTTGATACAGGTTACAAGCGTGCTTAATGCTTTATTTTCTTTCGGCCTTATACAACTTGGAACAGCACTAGTATGGAAGCTGCAATATGGGAAAGCTAATAAAAGGCGGGTGCCTTTGTAAAAAAATACGATATGAAGCAGCCGTAGAGCCTAAATGGATCTCAATTTGTCATTGCCGTATGTGCCAAAAAGCGTATGGTAACACCTCTGCAATTTTCGTAGCTTTTGAGCCAGGGCAATTGGAATTTACAAGCGGGTTTCCAAAATACTTCAAATCCTCAGACATCGCAAAAAGAGGTTTTTGTTCTGAATGTGGAAGCCCTATTGTTTTTAGTTACCAATCATTAGATGCAGTTTTTCTCGGAACTCTTGATGATCCGGAAAATTGGCAACCAAATGGTGTCCATTTAGGCATTGAAAGTCAGATTCCGTGGGACATTATACACGATGACTTGCCGCAGTATCGAACAGAAGATGATCCTGAGTTTATTGATGCTAGTTCAGTATAACAATTTGCGCTATGCTAGTTAGATTTCTAACCTGGCATTTCTTCCATGCCGTAAACTGTGTATTCGCATCCGTTATCTTTATCCCACTGTAACTCCTCCGGGCTGCTCATGAATGCTCCCATTGCTTCCATATCAGTCACGTTCATACATGCCATAAATTCTTTTTCGTTTACTTCAGCAAACCTCCAATCGGTAACAAATTCTTCGGCGCCCCTTTTCATATCTTCTTTAATTTTTTCGTGAAGAACACGTGCTCCAGTGGCTACGGTTCCGCGAACAAATACATTCATGATTTTTTCTCCTTAAATTAATTCTTTAAGCTTTAATAATCGAGTTTTTAGTTCAAATTTTTTGAGAGAGTAATCAGTTGTCTGCAATTCCCCCAAGTTTACGTTCAGAGCAGTCTGCGATAAGCTTCATTTTCTTTTTTGCAGAGACTGCATTCCCTTCGAAAATTACATGTTTTACTGATGGTGATAGTTGTAATTGCAAAGACGAATTTACCTTTGTGTTCAATTTAGCTACCCCATTTTTAAAGGATGCACTTTTCCCTGTTTTAAGGTCACGAACAATGAAGTAGCGAGATTCTAGCTCGCATTTATTGATTAAAGTAACTTCGGCCTTTATTTCCTTGCCAGAACTGAATAACCAAGAAAAAAGACCGTCTGACTTTGCCTGAGAGGCTAAGGTCAAAAACACTATAGTTGCTACAGTTCGCAATTTAAACTTCAGACATTATGGATAAAACTGGTCCCATTGTTTCTTCGACCATTTTATGCCCTGTTTCATTAATTGACTGCTCACGCTGCTTTTGACGCATTTCTAATTCCGATTTAGCGTCTGCCTCAGATGAAAATATAATTACTGATTGATGCGTATTTTCATCGATCTGAAACCAGATTATATCTTCAGCCTTTGTTTGAGATTTAAACTCACGATGCCAACCTTGCATGGTATCTGCGCTGGGCACACCGTCAGGCCACTCCCATTTAGTATGAATTGCATATTTTCCCATTTCAAACCTCCCTAACAGTCTATTTAGAGGAAAACAAAAATGGACGTTTATGACAACAATTAAAAACTTTCAGACCACTTTAAAGCCAAAATTTTATGTTTTTGCTAAAAAAATGGAACGAATGGAATGTCGCATCCTGATAATGGCAATATCAATGTTAGTGTAAGTAATCGCATTAGGGCCTCTATTTTAATTGCCAAAATATAATAACTTAAAAATTTAAAAATTTGGAATAATTTTTTAACCGTAAAAATTCAATCCAAATATTCCTATCTGAAAATTACATAGCCTCTGTTATCATTAAAGGATTTTCAAAGGGTGGATCAGTTAATGGGGTTAAACTGATCCATAGTGGGGTGATAAGCAAGGGTGGATCAGTCAAACTGGGAGGTTAAAAGCTGATCCATAGAACCCTTGCGTTAGTGGAAATTAGGCTTTTATCTAAGTACTTCAACGCATAAATTGTCGCAGTTTCTGTGCACATTCTTTTTTCCTTTAGTTTTTGGTGTAAACAAAGTGAGTAATGTGTCGTTGCTATTAATGTAACACATATTCATTTTAAGCTCCCTAATTTAATTACCCCTCTCTCTTGAGGGGTTTTTTTTGCTGGAATCATGGGTCTCTTTTTGTGTAAATATAACTGGTTTGGAATGCGTAATTTAACATGAAGATAATTTGGCGGTAAAATTATGTTTGAGCACTTTCAATAGCCGAACTGTTATGGCATGGGGTGATTATTCAGTGTAATAAATTATTTTAGTACCACGAAATAATTTAATTATTAGGTATAAAGCCATTAGTATCATAGAGAGGAATTAATAATGAAAAGTTTTCCAGAGTTGATTAAGGAAGCAAATGATCAAATAAATACTGTTTCAGTGGAAGAGCTTCAGTCTGTAATTGATGATCCCAATCTTATACTTGTAGATGTTCAATCAAAAGATGCGGTGGAGGAAAACGGTATGATAAAGAATGCAATACATGCCAACCGTGGTTTCCTAGAATTTTATTTCGATCAAAGAGCAGATAATCCATTTAAGAAAATAGATGTGAAATCCGATAGTAAAATAGTGATTTATTGTGGAGCGGGCGGGCAAGGTGCTCTCGCGACAAAAACGCTAATAGATATGGGCTTTAATAACGTCAGTAATTTAGAAGGCGGGTCTGCGGCGTGGCTTGAGGCAGGAAATATCCTCTACTCATAATTGGATTATGATTTAATTCATCTTCCAATAATTTCGGTTCTAGCAATCTCGATAACTAGTGTTGGCATCAGGAAGAACAGTTTTGCATAATTTAGCATTATTTAGCTGCTCCTCAGATATCGCAGCATGAAGAAGATACGCTCCAACTAGATTCACATTAATGAAAATTGCTTGGTTAAAGTTTGCCAACTCTAGTTCTGCACCCTCGAAATCAGTTTCCACTAGTTTGGTGGCTGAGAGGTTTGCGCCATTCATATAGGTGTTGCTTAAATCACTATTTGAGAGATTTGCATTGCTTAGATCAACATTAACCAGATAACTATCGCTGAGATTCGCACCGCTTAAGTCGACTCTCTGAAGATCATGCAAACCCAGGTTCAATCTTGATAAATTACATTCAATACAGGACCGGTTTTCCATTAAAGATTTTAGCGTGTTGCTTTCGTTAGCATAGCTATGGCCAGCTGAAAGGCAAAAGATTATTACGGGCAAGAGTTTGATCATGAAAATACAATAGCAAAGTAGTTGGCTGCAATAAATGTGTTAGTAAAGTTTTTAAGAGATATCAGTCAAATTATCATCTGTTTAACAAGATAAATTATCATACTGACTTTCTAATTAATGAGAGGAAAAATAATGTGGACCCTATTTATCGTTTTTTAAGTTCGGGCTGGAACGAGTCTGTACAATACAAAGAACGAAATAGCTTTAAAATCCATCTAATTAATAGAGTTTATCCGTAAACTAATTTAATACTGGATCGAGCGCTTGCTTGCTTTGCAACCCGTTTCACATTCGGAAAATTACTCAGTTTTGGATGCCCTCGTGAGGGCTCAAGCCAAGTGGTAAGCATATACAAATAGATATCTACGGCGCTAAAGGTTTTACCCAGAATCCATTTTTTGTTGTCAATTTGATTGTCGATTATCTGAAGTGTCTCCATTAGCCTCCTGTGACCACGTCTTTGTGAACCTGGTTCATCTTTTATTGTATCTGCAAATCGATATGGGTGATAATCCTGCTGAAATGCAGTTTGAACAGAACTAGAGAAATAAACGAGTGTTTGAAGAAAAAGGCCACGCAAGGGCGAATTAGGTGCTGGTGCTAGATTTGCATTTTTATGACGATCGCAAAGAAATATTGTAATGGCCGCGCACTCGTACATTGCGCCGTCTTCCCAGATAAGTACCGGAACCCACCCATTTGGATTAATTTTTAATTGCTCTGTCGGTCTTGGCTGGCCTCGGCGAGTTGTCGTCGGTATGAGTTCGTAAGGGGCTCCTATCTCCTCTAGAAGTACTCTAACACCCATTGATGCAGTACGATCTGCGTAGTATAATTGATAGGTCATTGAGTTCCCTTTTTTATATAAAGGCTACAGAGCATTGAGGATAGGTTACCGTATTTATTTCTTATCACAAAATACATTGTAAATTGTTGTACAATTTGCAGCCACATCCAGTGCCCACTTAATCTTTGCAGTATGTTCAATGAAATCCGGTGTTCCCTCTTGATTGGTTTCTAACGCTTTCCAATTTTCATCAGCGACTGTAAGCAATTAAAGTACACCGCCTTTTATTTCGTTACAGTCTTTTTGGGATAGAATCTTTTGGTTGTCTGCTACGGTAAAAGTTGCCCAAAAAACAAATGCTAGCAAAGGCATCAATTTTTTCATCTCTGATTACTTTCGTAGGAAGTGCGTGAGACTTACAAATTAGGGTTTCATTTCGTCACTGTCTGGACCAGCTACATGCCATTTGCCCTCAAAAATTGTTTTAATCCATGCTACTTTTGACTGTCCAAAAATGTGCTTCGCTGGGGTTAGTGTGTGATGCTGTTTCAAAAAACCCGTTCGAACGTTGAACACTGATTTATCGGGAGCTCTTGCATAAAGTTGACATCCACAAGTGCCGCAAAAGCCTTGAATTCGCTCGTTTCCACTATCGGCAATTTTGGAATACTCGGTAACCTGCCCTTCTACTATTATATCGTCCTTTTTTATAATAACCACTGGCCTAAAGGGAGCACCACTAAATTGCTGACAATCGGTACAATGACAGGCAATAACCATGCCTGGCTCAACTTTAGCGCTAATTTTAATTTTTCCGCAGTGGCAGTTTCCATTTACGTTTATAGGGTCTGACATGTTAATCGCATTTCTTTCGAGTTCGGATGAATTAGCTTACGAACGAAGTGTTATGTTTGATTACAGTACTTACTTCTGAGATCTCACTAGCAGGCACGCCAGCGCGCTCGGCATGTTCTCGAACAAGTTCCGCACTATCAGCATTGTAGACGCAGTAAATTGCATCACCAATTACGTAACTCTGTTCTTGCATAATATTTTTGCCCTCTGATCGCATAGCCTCGAGTACTTCTTCTGATCCTTTGCCTGCGTTATTTAAGTCGTTTTTTGCGAGGCTTCCCGCGCCCGCCATTTCTCTCTTAATCAAAAATTTTTTCACCTTAATTTCTCCCATTCGTTTCTGATTAACTAGAATTAATTAATCTGATGCAATTGACATTGACATTGTTTCTGGATCTGTATCACCCCCAGCTGAAGCGATGAGTTCTGCTTCATTTTCCATATGTTCCTGTATTACGTCCATATTGGGAGTATACATTACAACATGAATGGTATCATTATCATTTACATCCTGACCCCTGTAAATTGTTTTTATTCCATATTTACTATTTCTTAAACCTTCAGCACCATCGAATGCCGCGAGCCAGTGATCATACCCTTTCGTAATTTTTTGTTTTAGAATGAGTGTTGGCATTTTATTACTCCTATAGCTTTGCATTAAAAAAGCATACATTCAGAATGGACTTTTTTATAGTACAGCTTTTGTAGTATTTTATATTTTTGGGCTCGCATTATTATTCCTAAATTAGTAATTAATATTGTGAAAAAGATATTTGTTGAAAATCTGATCCAGGATAGTCAGATCGAGAAAAAAATACTGGCAGGAAAATACAAACTATAACAAGAAACCAGTAAAAATCTTAGCAGTAAAAGATCGGATTTTTTAAATGTTAAAACTTGTTTATTTTAAAATGAGAGCGTTGGCTGAAGCTCCACAATTACTGTTGAATTACTGCGAAATAAATTATGAGTATATAATGTCTTGGGATCACTTTGATGATGAGTGGTCTAACGTCAAGCCAAAGCTTGCTTTCAAACAACTGCCGATGATGGAAGTTGAGGATGGGACTCAAATTTGCCAGAGTATCGCTATACTTCAATATATTGAAAATTTAGGTGGGTTAAAAATTAGTGATCCGGTAAAGGCTGCTGAAGCTACGGCCGTGTTGCAAAGCGCTCAAGAATTATTCGCACCACTAAATCCAACAGTAAATTTTGCGGTTGGCCAAGATTTTATTAACAAAAGAGATAGCATGAGGATTAACTTAGAAAGCCGGTTTTCTGATTTGGCTCGCTATCTTGACAAACATGAGGGCAGGTACTTTATCGATGATACTCCAAGGGCTGCGGAATTTGCCTGCTTTCATCACCTTGATTTATCCCGGGAGCTTGACCCAGAAACCCTTGAAAAGTTTCCTCGTTTAATAAAATTTGTGAAAGACATTGAGGGTATTGATGCAGTTTCAAATTATTTGAAAAAAAGACCTAAATTAGTGGGTGTAGGAACAGAACCTAGGTTAGTTATTAACGGAACTGAGCATCCTACAGGCGTCAATAAAACCTGATTGATAACTGCGGGTTTTAGAACCATCCTAATCCATGCTTCATAACAAATAGGTTAGGTAAAAGAAGGAAAAAAGTTACGCCTAGCACCTGTGCCCTGCGACCCCACTTTAGAAAGCTTGAATTGTTATTAGCCAAAACCAATGCACCTGCCGCATATCCGTTAGCCTCAACTTTTCTCCGCCTAGATTCTAATGATTTCATTGCGGCTTCAAACTTTTCATCGTTTCTTTTATATTTCATACATTCGTCCCTGTGTGAAAGGAGGTTGAAGCGACCCAACCTCCCAAACTATATATTAATCGGTGACCGACTTTGCGGTTTGTCTAGCGTCATAAACCGATTTCTTTTCCTGATATTGCTCTTCCGATAGGCTATGCCAGCCCACGCATTTACCTGTAGGGCTTCGACCACAACTACAATCTGCCATGTTCTGCTTCCTCTATAATTTAATAAGTTACTTTGTTAAAACATGGGGTTCATTAAGCTGAAGGCCTGATACCATTCGGAGCCTTCTATTGCTAAAAGCATTACCACTGGCATTCCAACTATAAAAAATACGCAGCTTAAAAATGCCCAGCCCAACCCACTATTGTCTGACGTAGTCTCATTCATGCATTGGTGTCCATACACATGCCTAATTCAGCATTCCACTCTTGACCAACTTCACACGTCATCGCTGTATCGGTGCCATGTTTGTTACAACCGTCTGCAAAGCTAACTGAAGTTGAGAGAAGTATTGCTACTAATGTTGTACCTAAATATTTCATAATGATCTCCTTGTTTCTGATAAATAAATAGGATCAGAAAAACTCACTTCAATGCGACTTTCTGTCAATAATGATGGTAATTTAGTGGGGCTCCTATATTTATTAGGTGTGACGTAATTATTATATGTCCAGGCTTTTGATTGTATCGACAAGTATATCTATTTCGTCAATTGTCTTGTCGATCATTCCTTCTACAAACAAATTCCGAAAACGTCTTTCTGAAGCAGTAATTGCAATTATTGGTTTTTTATTTGCATAACTAAAGCCAATTTCGGCCGCCGTTCCAGAATCTATATCCTGACCAGTTAGTAGAGCTACAGTTAAGTCGGAGGTCTTTAATGCATTGAGATCGTTATTGAAAATTTTTTCTTTTGTTGCGTTGGACATATTAAGCTGTTTCAGCTCTTCCTCCGTTACGTCTTTTTGGTCTCTGTGAGGAAGAAAACATTCAAACTCATTACTTTCCAGTTCTATTGCAATTTTTTCTAAGTATCCTTTTTCGTGAGTATTAAATAGAGGTCCAGCTATGTAGATTTTCTTTGTCAAATATTGGCCCTTCCTTAATTATTTGTGGTGCTTACAATCGTTTCATCATTTTCCCCAATTGACCCAATATCCATTCTTGCAAGTTCATTAGTGAGGCGATTTTTATACCGCCTTTGTCTGCGTCTTGCTTTGCTTGCATTAGCTCTCCAGCTTTCTCTTTTATCCTGAACCAATTCTTCTAGGTCATCGACTGTTTCGATTAGCTCAGCATCTGCTTCACGTGTTCTTCGAGCCATTGCGAAGCTTATCAGCACATTCTTTTAATTTATCTCGACACTTTGGGTCAGATAAAGCAGCCGCCGCAAGAACAGTTCCGGCTGTAAGAAAGACTGCACCGGTGAGTAAAATTTTAGTAGCAATTAATTTATGGGCTATAAACATAGAAATCTCCTTTACATAAACCGTAGACTGGCTACGTAAGTTTTCAAGAAACAAAACTACGCAGTTTGAGAATTTCTAAAAGTTTAAAATCAAAGTTTCATTTTCACTTAGCTGGATCGGTTAGTTCTGATAAATCTATCCATTCCGGTTGGACGCCAACTTTATTCAAAAACTTTACTAAATTGTCGGGTGAAATTCCCAACGTTCTGTCATTTACCAAAGGATGAACATATATTTGAGCGCAGTTTTTTAGTTCATGGTCGATAAATAAAGTTACACCTTGCTGAGCTCCAGTAATCATTGCGAGCGGCGTAACCGCACCAGGTCTAACACCTAGGTTATCCATTAACCGTTCTGCGGAACCAAAGTAGAGTCTGCCCACACCTAGCCTCGAGGAAAGTAGTTTGAGATTAATTCCGCGATCTTGCTCAGCAACTATCAGAATATTGCGTTTTTTATTGTCTCTGAGGTAGAGATTTTTAATATGACCTCCACCTTCATCTGAAGATAAAAACTGATGCTGTATTTTTTTAGAGTCCTCTACGGTTTGAAGAGGCACGTGGTCAGTGCGACTGTAAATGATACCCCATTCATCCAACAGCTTTATAAAATCATCAGATGAGACTGGCAGTGTTTCTTGATATTCTGAAGAGGCATCAGGAATGAGCGTCATTGGTTCCAATTATGAAAATAATAAAAAGTTTATATAACTAAAAAGGTTTTCCGTTCAGTTTTAGGCACATTTTTTATTTTGTAAGGTCTGCAGGATTTACCATGGGCTGTCCAGTAAGAGTGTCATACGATACATACCTTTGTGTTTCGGTCGGTAGCGTCACCATAACGTCATTCATTCCCATTTGTTCTAAAGCCGAAAATATAGCATCTTCGTCTTCAGCATACCAATGACAATAAAAGAAATCTTCTGTGCCCATCCAATGCTGAAGCAGTTCTGCTTTTTCAGTTTTCATCCCATCAAAAAGTTCTTTGTCAGTTAAGTTTTTTGTGTCCTCGAAGAATTTGTCCTTTATTTCATCACTCATGTAAGTATGAGTACATATGAAATGCTTTTTCATTTTAAGCCCCCCACATTTATTGTGCTGCTGAAACGATTTCTAGTATGATGCGTCTTCTCTTTTCCATCATTTTTAAGCTAATTGCATCCATTTTTTTACTCTGCATTATTTCACAGACATCTTCAGATTTCGCCAAAATCAGACTGGGATGAAGTAATAGCTTTTTGAGCGTCGGCTTTTGCCTCAAACTTCCCAGCAACATTTTGCTGAAATTCTCTTAATGATTTGAAAGCATTATTTAGGTTTTCATTCGTATCAAAATAGCAAATGCTCATACCTCTATCCGGGGCTATATGAAAGGAACGCATGGCAACCAAACCTTTCGGTTGCGGCGGCATATGCTTATCGATGTAATCGTGAGCACTATGCATTAACGATTTGTTGGTGTATCGCATCGTGAGAATTGCACAAAATTTAACTGGCTGATTCATGAATTAATCTCCCATAAAAATTTATGTAAGCAGAAGTATAGAAGTTTAATTATCAACACCAAGTAAGGAATTTAAAATGTGGACACTTTTTTTAGTTTTTTTAAGCGCTGCTGGCGACCCCATTCAATTCGAACCACTAACGTCATATCCTGAAAAAATGATGTGCAATTGGGATGCTAGCCGCTTGTCTCAAGATAAAGCTGAGATATTAACTCCAAATACAGAGAGGGATTTTGTAGAACTTCCAGTCCAGTATGCTTGTGTTATGACACAACAAAAGTAGTTTTCTTTTAAAGTTTTTAGGTGCAACTTAGTGAATTGGTTCGAAACCATCGATGGTTATTGTGAGAGAATTGATGCTTCGTTTTGGTCTGAACCCTTAAACGCAGTTACCAACGTTATTTTTTTGATGACTGCTATTTGGGTTTTGCGAAGAGACGGGCTCAACAATAAAGCGCGTGCTCTGGCTTTTATTCTTGGAATGATTGGTATTGCCTCTTTTCTTTTTCATTCCGTTGCCACTGCATGGGCTGGAGCGTTAGATGTATTATTCATTTTGCTATTTACCCTTGTATATATTTTTGTTGCTACAGAAGATTTTTTGGGCCTTTCAAGACGTAGCGCGCTGGGTGTTACATTAGGATATTTTCCATTTTCAGTTGTTGTGGAATGGTTGACGTTGCCTTTAAGCTTTCTTGGTTCAACCCGAATTTACATACCCATACTGGTACTCATTTCACTGTATTCACTTATTTTAAACAAAAGACTCCCGGATGTATCGAAGGGTCTTGCAATGGGTGCCTTATTGTTGACGATATCAATGTTTGCGCGCTCCGTGGATTTGCCGTTATGCGAGATAATCCCGACAGGCACTCACTTTTTGTGGCATATAACTAACGCCATCATGCTGGCTTGGATGATTGAAGTTTATCGTCGGCACGTAATATCTCGAACCTTCGACTTTTAAGATAGTCATTTTTTTACATTTTTTATGTTTCGTTCCCTTAAAACAATAAAATACCCAGAAAATACAACTATAAGGGCTCCCAACCATGTAAGAAGATCGGGACGTTCACCTAAAATCAGTATCGATAATAACAGCGCAAATACGAGTCTTGAATACCTAAATGGGGCAACCAAAGAAGCATCACCGTAACGAGTCGCTCCTACTAGCAGGTAGTATGCAGCTACGCCTGATGCAATACCCACCATTAATATTGTTATCTCACGAAAACTTAGCCAAATAAAGTCACCATAAAATGGAATAGCCAACATACCTGCCGCCGCCATTGCTCCAAACCCGTAGACGGAGATTGTTAGGGTTGGTAAAGTCGTTTTTATTGCTCGCGTCGCTAGATCACGAGCAGATAGACAGATAACGGCTATAACTGCCAGTAAGCTTAAAGGATTAAAATCTGCTAATCCGGGTTTGACAATTAAAATTATACCAAAAAAACCTATGAGAACCGCTAGCCAACGTCTGATCCCAACGGTTTCTCCTAAGAAAATAGCCGCCCCAGCAGTAATAGCCAATGGAGTTCCCTGTAGAATGGCTGAAGCTGACGACAAGGGCGTTAGTACTATTGCCCCTACGAAAAATAATGCGCCAAATAAGTCAGCTAATGTCCTTGTAATGACGTGCTTGTCTAGCAGGTCTCGGCTAAAGACTGGTTGCTTTGAAACAATAGCGAAAAACAAAAAGATTATTGAGCCACTTAATCCCATGATTAGCATTATTTGAGAGGCTGGCATGGTACTTGATAAAAGTTTTATAAAAAAATCTTCCAAAGAAAAAAGAGCCATGGAGCCAACCATAAATAATACGGGTTGGAATTCAGAATTTTTCAACACACTGTCCTTAGTAAGAGCTTTAACTGTAAATGGCGTATAGATAGAAGTAAGCTTTGGCTATACATTGTTTGAGGAGGTTTTTTTGGCGATAATTGATCCGGATCGATTATTTGCATTTCGAATAGTACCCGGATTATAAAAATTATTGATTTTTTAATTGCCAGCATGTCTAATTTCATTATTGGCTATGCAACTTATCCCAAGACCATGCAAGAGGTTTGGAAGCTAAGAGGTGAAAAATATGAAGTATTCGGGAAATTGCTTATGTGGTGAGGTTAGCTTTAAATTTCCATACGACCCAATGATGCAATTTAAATGTCATTGTAATGTTTGTCAGAAAGTCTTTGGGAATACTTTGCATGCCTTGGCTATGCCACAGGACGAATTGGAGATTTCTGGGTCTCTTTCAAATTATTATATAACTGGCGGAAGTGGGAACAAACTACATTATAACTTTTGCCCAACTTGTGGTACTTTTATATATAACAAACCAGATCTTTTAGATCCTATGATTTACGTACCCGCGGGATTACTTGATGGTCAAATAGAGTTCACTCCAACTGTTGAATTATGGACGTCACAAAAACCTAATAATATTCCCCAGGCCACTTCAACTAAAGCGGCATTTGAGGATAACGGGACAACAGATCGGCTGATGGATATGCTCGAAAACTTAGACCAGAGGGGATAAAAACTTTTAAAATCAATTCTGGCCGTAACAAGGCCATTATATTTTCATATATCTACATTTACTATATTACACCCTGCGGTTTATCTGATAGAATGATAGATTTCCCCACCAAGGCTGATCACTTTCCCATAGCTACCGAGTATTTCGGCAAATTGAGGGAAGTAATCATTTTGTGACGCATTTTCGACGTGACGCTGAATACTTGCCATCCCGGTAAAACGCTCATTGATTGTGAATAATGTATTACCAGTCACACCTTTTTCTGGATCAGTAGGGTCGATGAACTCGGGGGCTTTAGTAAAGTAAGCATTAAGTAAATGTTCGCTCCCATTATTTGCCTCTGAGTAAAAATCAGTCATCCAAGCAGCATGTTTCCGGAATACTTCTTCGACAGATGCGGCCTCAGCATTGGAGCAGACATAGCCAAGGTTAATACATTTAATTTCAGACATATTGTTCTCCCATAATGATTCACCTTAAGCTTAAATGGCCAAGTTGCTTGAGACTAGTACAGCTTTTGGACCCAAATAAATTTTGGTTCGGTACACTATGGAAGTAAATCTAATTAAAATCCTTATAAACTGCCATAACCCCTGTAAACACGTTTTCCGATGGATTTGATTTGCAGAACTTGAGTAATGCCATCCCAAAAACAGTTTCATCCGCATGGATTGATTTTTTTGATATCCAATTAGCCCCACCTACAAAACCGGTCACCCAAGCATCAAAAAAGTTTTTATCAAAAAAGCTACCTCCCTCCCATGCTTTTACGAGCGCCGAGCATGGTTTATTGCCTGGGCCATAGATTACCTGAGCCTCAGCCTGGCTCAAATTTAGAGACAAAATTAGTCCAAATATTAGAATTCTCATTATTCACTACTTATAAAATTATCAAATCGAGTAAATTTTAAGCTGCTAACATAATATGAAAAATATGAGGCGGCTAAAATGACAAAGAGTATGATAAGTTTTGATTTTTTTTTCATTTTTATTGTACCATAAACATTCTAATGGCTAGGTATTATCTATTTCATTTTGATGCAGAACTATGCCTGAGAATGCGTTGGTGCGGCTACCGTTTTCATATAGTTCTAAAATAGGGGTAATGCTATCTAGCCAATCTAAGCCCGAAACCACATCCATGCTTCTATCTTCGATACTGTCGTAGGTATTTAAAGCTGCATACTCACTATCTCCTAAGCTTAGTATCTGCCAAGATATAGAGTTGGAATTGTCAAATTTTCTGAGTGCATCTATTAGCTGATCTTCAAATCCGATCTTGGCTTTGAATCTCGTGATAGTTGTGACCAATGTCATAAAGATTTTCCTATTCATTTACAGTAAACGTTTATTTACCAAGTTTATCTAAAATTGCTTTTAGAAGCTCGTTGCTGTCTTCCTTAAGCTTATTTTGCAGCTTAAGCTGCTCGACTATTTGACGTAAGTAAACTTCTTCAAGGTCCATTTTGTTTCCTTCCAAATTAACTAAGTGAAACATTCTATCTCGTGTAGCTTCACATTGCTATCTAAATTACTTTTGTTAAAGTTCATGGTAATAAAGAAGAGAATTGTAGAAAGAAGTTTTGTTATGCGGTTAGTAGTTCTAGCTTTTTTGATGTCACTCTCTACGGGTGCCTTTGGTGAAATTAGTGATAATCGTTTGCGTGTCTTGTTAAATATTTGTGATGCGGCTCAAAAGTCAGCTGATTTAGGGACGGTTAGAAATATTGCTTCGCAGATACAGAGTACAAAACTACCAGAAAATGAGCAATTAGCTGCTTCGTTTGAGAAGTGTCTATACACTGCATTTGGGGAAACGACGAAAAAACCAAATGTTAATCAATTAATTGAGGAAGTAGAAAACACATATTCAAAACTTGAAGCAGTTTGTCGTGCATTGCTGAGAGTTGGACCTGAGGTCGCAATTGCCCATCCTATTTGCAAGCCTGTACTAACTAAGCCTTAACAAAGGCGTGTTCGCTGTCAGTTCTTATTAATTTGTTCTCCATTGTCGTAGTTAGTTTTATGGCATTCGATACTTACAATATCTGCTGACCCTAAACTTATTGAAGGAAGCCGGTTGTGTAGGCAAAAATAGATCTCATTATAATGCAACACAGTCATACGCAAATTGGTATCCCTGTTAGTCCCGCTAACTACAACCTTACCCTCTGAAATTATTGCTTTGGCTTCAGTTTCATCAGCAATGGATTTGGTGCTGAGCGAAAATATAATGAATATGAACAAATATTTTAGGAGTATTTTGAGCTTAATGTTTTTTCTAATTGCCCTAGATTCTCTGATCCAACTTATCAATTACCCTATCTGGTGGGTATGCAGAAAATTTTCATTTAAGTTTCATTACTATTTATATTCGCAATGATTATTTTTAATTTCAAATCCAAATTAAAGCTCCAATTAACTTTATCAGCTAAAGACTCCAAAGATTGAAAATAAATAACAATTGCAAAAATATTGTTGAGTTAATTAGTTGAAGCAAAAATAACAAGAAACTTGAAAAAAACTTAACAACTTACCATCTAAATCCGAGGGGCATTTAACGTATACTAGCAGATGAAACTTGTGCAGGTAAATTGGCGCCACGGCGTACGTTACATTTTATATGATGAACAGGGTAAAGTTGTAATTATTACCCGAAACAAGAAGGTGGCCCTACATTATGCGAATACTAATGAAACTGTTTAACTTTTTTCAGTTAGATTTAACCAATTGATGTAGGTTTAACTTAAGCCTTTCCACTCACTGACTTCTGGATAGAATTGTGCGCGCCATTTAATTACTTTTGGGTTCATTACCTTGCGCCAAATAAATGGTACCAAGCTAAATACAACCATAATCGGGTATCCAAATGGTAACTGGGGTGCGCTGTCAGCATCATGTGCACTCAGAGTTGGATATGTTTGTGATGGCCTAGAATGATGATCCGAATGTTTTTGTAAGTTAATAAGTAGTAAGTTGCTGGCTGCATGATTGGCATTCCAGCTATGGTGTGGCTTTGTGGGTTCATACTTATTATCTGATATTTTTTTTCTGGAGAGACCATAATGCTCTATATAATTTACAACTTCCAAGTGAAGTACGGCGACGAGTGCTTGAATGAAAAATAATGCAATACCCCATGCGCCGCCCACTACGAATGACAAGAACACAAAGAAACATGCCAATGCGGCATAAATGTAAAACGGGTTCGAAATATTAAGGATAGATTTATTTTTGGAAGCGAGCTTTTGCGCTTCCACTGACCAAGCAGAAATTAGACACTGGGGGATGACCCGAAGGAAAAAAGTATAGAAACTTTCGTTGAAACGGGCAGTGACCGCATCCTTCTTGGTGCCTACATACCTGTGGTGTACAAAGACATGTTCAGTTCTAAAGTGACCATAAAAAGCCATGGCCATTAAGATATCTGAGAAAAATCGCTCTAGCTTTGTTTTTTGATGCATTAATTCGTGAGCAAAGGTAATTCCGACGGCCCCAGTAATCATTCCCTGCACAAGCATTAAACAAATAGCCTCGAAAGTTGTGAGGTGATTAAACCAACAGATAGAGACAAGAGATCCAAACAGTAAGAAGAATTGGATCAAGGGCCAGGCAAATAGAATTAGTTTGTAACTACTTGTGTCGTTCGAGACATCTATTTGGTTTTTTTTGTTTTCACCGATAATAAAATCAATGATTGAGATGATTACGTAACCAAAAACTGGGGCGAGAATTAATATAATTCCGCCGTAAACCCACGCTGATATAAGTAATGGACAAAACAATAACGGAAGGGCAAACGCGATGGGCGGCTCAGGTTTACTAAAATTTTGACTTTTGTCGGACACCTTTAAAAACTCTCTAGCTTGAAAATCAACAATCAATTACCTTTTTAATTTGTAGCACCTTCTGGTTCGTTTTCCAGCATTTCTCGCAACCAGTTACTCATGGCCACTTGATAGTTTAGCCCTTCTAAGTCTATTGGTTGTTTTGATACCCACCACTGATACGGGTCATCTTCCATTCGAATTGCAAGTCTGTCATTTTCATTTGCAATCTTCATAAAATCAGGATTATTTTTATTTTCTTTTTTAACGTAATGCCACTTCTGCACGTCAATTGCATCAGAATCTAACATCAGCGCCATCTCATTTTTTACTTTTCCTGAAAAATTGTAAGATGGACTTTCAGTAAACCAAACAAAACGTCCACAGTAATTATATTGGTCATCAAGCGCTCTTTGGTCAGCTATAGAATAACCCTCCCGAAGCCCTGCCATATATTCAGTTCCCTCGAGCTCAAGTTTCTTGCTCGCCAAGATCAATTTCATCGCGTCTCGCGAAGTCCAATGATAAAGTGTTGTGCCCATTTTTAACCTTATTAAGTCAGAATTGACTTTAATATCCCTATTTTAGAATGCAATGATAGCCTTCAGGTATTACAAACATTAATTATTAAATACGCGCAAAATCTATACGTAAAATTTTGATATTTATGATCTTAAAGGATACTATCAAAGCATAGACAGACCGAAATTTGATTTAATTTGCTTTTAATATTACACTCCTTATATGGGAGATTCTAAAATTACGATAATCCATTTGCTATCTGCTGTGGCAGTGTTAGCGGTTATAGCAACCCAAAGCTTTGCTTTAATCTAGGTCGGTTAAATCAACGCAGTTAGTTGAAATCAGCTCACAAAAGCTCTGTTTACAAATCATTAAAAAGTAGGAAGTGTATTTCCGTACTACTTTAAAGGTAAAATAAGGCTAAAGGACATGAGTGTAAAAGGTTCCTGTGAATGTCAGGGTGTTATGTTTGAACTTACTGGAGAGCTGCGAGATGTCGTCTTCTGCCACTGCTCTCAGTGCCGCAAAACATCTGGCCACTACTGGGCCGCCACACAGGTCTCAAAAGGGAATTTAAATTTGATAAAGGCTACGTCACTAAGCTGGTATGACTCATCAGATAAAGCTCGTCGTGGTTTTTGCAGTGTATGTGGCTCTAGCATGTTTTATGAGAGAAAAGGTATTGATAAAATCTCTGTTTCAGCAGGTTCGCTGGAAATACCGACATCTCTTGATCGGATGCGCCATATCTACGTTGCAAGTAAAGGTGACTATTATGATATTTCAGATGACTTACCACAATTCGAAGAATATTGACCCAACCATAGAGCTTGATCGACCATACCCCTAAATTTTGTCCCAAAGGCCTCAAATATTATTGAAATACCTATTTATCATAATGACGCGTGGTCCACTCAATTCTCTGATTTTGCAAATGGAACCATAGCTGACCATACACCATCAGCTTTGAAGCGATGATAGACGGCGGCGAGGATGTGGATACCTACCAACCAATATGTAGCCGTAACAGAAAACTCGTGTATACTGATCACGGCTTCTATAATTAACCCTTCTTTTAATCCAATCCAATAAAGTCCGCCTATTCCCAGTCCTGTTAATGCAATGGATCCTAGGCTTATATACATTCCAAGGTGTACAAGTTTGGCTGCAATTTTTTGGATGTAACTCGTATTTTCGGGCAGTGCGCTTCGCTGTGTTTTTGTCATGTAAAAAAAACGTCCCAAAAGAAGAATTAAAAAGATACCAGCAAAAACTATTTCAAGTCTAAACAGCGAGGGGTCTGAGAGTTCTGCAATATCATCCACTTGTTTGAAAACTCCATATGCAAACAGAAGTACAAACCCCCAATGCATTAGTTTGGCTATTATGCTATATCGAGTTTGATTAATGAGGTTTGTTTCTTCCAAATAATTTCTCCAACTATTGAGAGTAGTAAATATAATATTTCCGAAAATTTCACACACACAAACAGGTATCATAAAAAGAACAATGAATTATAAATGTAAAGAACATTTTGCTTCCTATTGACCTTCCAGTAACTGGAGCCACTACCTCAAAGCCATGAAAGTGAAAATAATCATATCAACACTTATAACTAGTGCCTTTGGAATTTTTCTTTACCTGACAGTGACCGCCCCGAAGTCACTTGCCGTGCTTGATTATTCAGCGGAAACTTCGGATCTATCCAACGGTGAGTATATATTTACGGCTGCGGGTTGTAGTGGATGTCATATTGAAGAGGGCTCAAAAGACAAATATCTATTAGCTGGTGGGCAGAAATTTGAAACTGCGTTTGGTACATTTAAAGCTCCAAATATTTCCAATAGTGTTGAATTTGGAATCGGGGCATGGGAATTTAAAGACTTTTATAACGCATTAAAGCTCGGCCAGAGCCCTGATGGCGAACATTATTTCCCTACATTTCCTTACACAGCATATTCCAAAATGACAGATCAAGATATTATGGACTTATGGACGTTCTGGAAGACTCTGCCTAGCTCTGACGCATTTATCAGCGATCATGACTTACCATTTTTATTTTCTAGCAGGCGAAATATTGGCGTTTGGAAAACTCTTTACATGTCAGATAAATTTGTCAGCTCCGAGGTTGATAGGGGTACATATTTAGTTGAGGCACTTTCTCATTGCGCAGAGTGTCATAGTCCTAGAAACATACTCGGTGCATTAAAATTCTCTGAGTGGTTAGAAGGAGCCCAAGATCCGAGTGGTAAGGGAAGAATTCCTGGTATTAGCACCGAGAAGCTTGCTTGGACAGGAGATGAAATTATAGAATATCTAAGTTCTGGTTTTACTCCTGATTATGACGTGGCCGGGGGTAAAATGGCTTCGGTAGTTGAAAACACGTCTAAGCTAAGTGCAGCGGATAGAAGCTCAATCGCGCAGTATCTTTTGAGGGTAAAATAATGTGTAAAAACCATCTAATATTATACATTTTTCTTCTTATCATGGTCAATTTGCATACAGCAAATGCTCACCATGAACTCGAAGACCAAAACATCGTGAACGGAGAAGAAAATTATCAAGCACATTGTGCCAGCTGTCACGGGGTTGACCTCGAGGGTCAACCTAATTGGAGGACAATGAAAGCTGACGGCAGTCTTCCGGCACCCCCTCATGATGAGACAGGGCATACATGGCATCATGATACAAAAATGTTATTTGATTACACTAAATATGGCGGTCAAAAAACGCTGGCTGCCGTAGGTATCAACGATTACAAAAGTGGTATGCCGGGCTACGAAGACGTGCTTTCAGATTTACAAATATGGGAAATTTTAGCTTTTATTAGATCGACCTGGCCTAAAGAGATACAAGATCTACATGCCACAAGACATTAGTTGAAAGTTTGTAAAGGTTTTTTCGATGATATCACGACGTGGTGTAATTAAAAATTGTTTGGCAAGTTTAGTAGCAGTGAAAGTTCCTACAAGCGCATTTTCTGCAAACAATGTTTCTCGTTACCGCATCATTGCTCAGAAATCTGAGCATCAATTTTATGAGGGAGCTAATCTTTCGGACCTATTCCTTTACAACGGTAGCAGCCCCGGTCCACTCATTGTTGAAAACAAGGGTAATATACTGGAAGTAGAGTTTTTGAATCTTTTGGATGAGCCCAGTTCGATACATTGGCATGGTATCAAAAATTTGAATGATATGGATGGTGTGCCGGGTCTAACGCAAGCGCCTGTAGAGCCTGGAGAAACTTTCACTTACAGGTTTCCTCTGAATGATGCTGGTACTTTTTGGTACCATTCTCACAGTCAGGCATGGAACCAAGTAGCAAGAGGACTTTGTGGCCCATTGATTGTGCTAGAAGATGAATCATCAATGAGCGATAGGGATCTAATCATTGCTGTAGATGATTGGCTTTTAGACGAGAATGAGCAAATTCATACGGCTAGTTTAGGAAGCTTACATGATTGGTCGCATGGAGGAAGGTTGGGAAATTTTCTTACGATAAACGGTAAGTCGGCACCCGAAATAAAAATCCCAAAGAGTGGAAAAGTACATTTAAGGTTTTTAAATTTTGCAAATGCTCGTGTGATGCAGTTTGAACTAAATGATAGGTTACCGATGCGGATTGTTGCTTTAGATGGGGCACCATGTGATCCTTTCATGAGGCAACGTTTAACTTTGGCTCCTGCACAAAGGGTTGATGTTCAGATCGATGATGTCTCATTTGTAAGAGAATTATTCGAGGTAAGTACAGGAGAGGAATATGGTGCAGCTACGTTTGTGCCAAATGAGGTAAATCAGAAACCTAATGCATTGCCACGATTTGTATTGCCAACAAATAATATGCTGAAAATGGATAATGCTGAGGTAATAAACATTCATATGCAGGGTGGGGCCATGGGTAACCTATCTTCTGCTATTTTTGAGGGTGAGCAAAAGAGTTTGCGAGAGCTGGCAAGATCTGAAAAAAAATTATGGGCTTTTAATGGAGAAATCGGTGGGTATGATCTGACGCTTGCAGAAGTGGATTTAGGCAAAACTGTCGTATTAAGGGTTTGGAACGATACACGATGGCAACACGGGATGCATCTCCACGGACATCACTTTTGGGTTAAGTCTAAAGAATTCGGGGATGAAGCTAATTTAGTTCTTCGGGACACCTATCTAATGCAACCGGGTGAACATGCTGAATTGGTCTTCGAAGCAAACAATCCTGGATCATGGTTATTTCATTGCCATATGCTTGAACATCACGTTTCAGGCATGGGAGGCATTATAACCGTTGGATAGAAAATTTAGCTTTTCTGATTTCCAAAAATTATCAGATTTATAAGTATAAAGCGCGCTTCTTAGTATAATAGCATTTTGCAGAACAGTCTGTCGATCGTATCAATAGCGCCAAAAATTTATTGCATAATTTTTGCATTATAAACTCCATAATTTAAGGTATAGATAAAATGTTTTTTCTGTTTTGAATATTTGAAAAAAAGAATACCCGGCATGCAACGCTCGCAATGGTGGGCGTGCAAAATAGAACTGTTTAAAAATTTTTAGTCTTAAATCGCCAATTTAATTTGCTAGGAATTTGCTAATAAGGCTGGATGATATCGCAAAATTTACACCTGCATTAGTATCAGTATTTTTTGTAAAAATGCCGCTCATCATACCCAGTAATTCACCATTAAGATTGACTAAAGCTCCACCAGATGAACCAGGATTTGCCGCTGCATCAGTCTGCAGGAAATCTTCGATATCATTAAAACCAATGTTGCTCAATCCTGTAGCGGATATCACGCCGCAGGTTATCCCAATATTTAATCCAAAACTATTGCTTATTAGGCAAGCACTGCTGCCAATTTTAGGCTTTTCAGTTTCAATTGTTATTGGCCGTAATTCTAACTCGGTTTTAAGTAATGCAAGATCGGTAGAAATAGAGTTCTTAATTATCTTAGCTGAAAATAATTCACCTTTAATATCTCGAACTTTTACATCAGTAGCTTTTGAAATTACATGCGATGCAGTAAGTATAAGTCCGTCTGACGAAACTATAATTCCCGTACCTTCTGGCGCTGTCCCAGGGGGTGCGCCAAATCCTGGTTTATCATAGCCGGGCCAAGTTGGTAATACAGATACTACAGTAAGTGAAGCTATTTCCCATGCGTTTATTGGGTCTGCAAAGATTGGTTTTGATATCAGCAGGACTATGATTTTTACTACAGAAAATATATAAAAAAAGTTCTTCATGAAAGTTTAGCCTTGCTAATAACATGCCTATTCTCTGGTTTTAGGATATAGATCTAACCAAATTTCCCTAAAATCTGTGACATCTAAAATCTACGATCTTAAATAAGGACCTAATTTGATAAAAATATCAATTTAAAATTTCTATTTTGGACATGCTGTGAATTACTGATTTTAAAGTTTGCCCGTACCTTGGGCGATTTATTTCATTAAATGAGTTCGAAACTCTTTTGATCTCTCTAAACTCACGGGTTTCTATCTCAGAGAAGCTAAAAATTAGGGGAATATTCTCCAATTTGCTTATCTGACTGGCATCTTGCAAGTCATTTAAATAGATTGCAGCCGAAGGTTCTATAGACAGGTCGCAATTTGTAGAACAGTGATATTTAAAAAACATAAACACATTATCCCGATAGCTTTTGTGGTCTACCCCAATTATTGAGAAGCACTTTTCACAGTATATGCGGGTAGACCGACCGGTTGATCGTAATTTAAATGCGTGCATGAATTCTTTGCCTTTGACGCTAAGAATATCTGATTTGACATAAATTAATTCTGGCAAAGAGCTCGGCTCTGCACCGCCTTGTAGTGAGCACCACTCTAATGCGTGTCGGCAATCAGTGCATCCACATAACAAGCTTAGGCAAGGTTTGCCGTCATTAATTTCGAAACCACATACTCCGCAGTGGCAGGTGATATTGGCGCTCATAAATGTGTAACTTTCTAAAATACTGTTTGGAGGTTAGGCATATCAAAGTGGCTGAACAAATAAGTCAGCCACTTTAAAATTTAAACAGCAGCAGAAGTACTATAAAGTATATCGCCCATGTTGAAGAGTAAAATAGTATTGAGTATTAGAAAACCTAATGGAGCGATATATCCTTCAGGTGTAACTTTAACACCCTCAACTTCAGCCCACTCACTGTTTACTGTATTATAGCCAAAGATTGCCGCAAGAAGTGCCTGTATCCATCCGTAAACGACGAATGCCCAAGCTCCTTGAGGCCCGATAAATAAAAGTACAATTGCAACCGCAGTGGAAGCTCCAACACACGTACCCACAAGTCGTGTCATGAATACTGCTCCATCGCCAAAACCATATTGATCAATAAATCCCTTTGTTTGTAAAAGGCAGCGGTATGCATAGTATCCGCCTGCAACAATTAGTAATAACCAAATAATGAGATTTAATACCCCACCAAAAGCTTCCACCATTTTATTCTCCCGTGATAATTAGCTACTCAAAAATACTTTTGATAGGTCAATTTGTTAATTTAATGAGACATTAAATCAAGTACAGTTTTTGTATTAATCTATAAGAATTTTATTATCTGGCGCCAAAACACAAAGATATGATTTATTTTACAAGAAGCTTCAAAAATATCCAACTAAGCCAATATTTATTGTTGAATTATGAAAAGTTTTTTTACTTTCTCGTGTATTGTCCATTCACCCTTCCAGCCTTTTGGAAGTACAAGTAGATCTCCTCCAGCCATTACACGTTGACCATTTCCATCATAGTTTGTTATCGACGCTTTTCCTGATAAAATATGACAAAATTCAGCGGCACCCGTTCGGTCTGCGGTGAAAGTTCCTTCTGTACATTCCCAGATACCAATTTTTGTCTTGCCATCATCGGATTCCCAAAGAATATCGGATGCCTCTACTTGTCCGGGTGTTTTTGTTGTTGGTTTAGGATTGAAATCCGTTAATTTTATCTTTGCAAACTTCGCAAAAGTTTTCAGTGCTATCATTTGTTTGCTCAATGCCTAAAGTCCTATTTACTATATGAACATATTTTTATTTTTCAAAAGAATATGTATTATTTAAATCAATAATTGAATTTGGATAATCAGCGAGGGAAATTGCCTGATGATTTTTAAGGATAAAAGTTACATTTATCTTAACCGGCGAACTGGTATGGAATACATAATAACTAAACATCAACGGAACTAAGCCGTTGGTATTTCTATGGGTGTTATGTTTGATATCAAAAATTTAGAATATGCGCGAGTTTTAGATAATCGTGCTGCTCTTTCCGTGACCAAAGATAAAGACAAAGAGCAGAGGAAGCGTCGTCAAAAAGGAATGTTGAAAAACAGTTTAAAGCAAGCGACAAAAAAAAGTAGAAAATATCCATGCAAGAATATAAATATATTAGATCTGACGGTTTAAATGATTTAGGATATGGTTCTCGAATTTAGCTATTAAATGATGAAATTGCATTTAATATGCCTATGCCACACTCATACAAGAAAAATTTAGGCCAATTTTTAAGCACAAAAGGTAATTCACTGGTGAAGAGATAACCCTTGTTTGACTCCGAGGGTTTTCCATTTCGATTATACCAACTTGACAGATGCTTAGTCATTTTTATGGCTTTTCATCTAAGTTAAAATAGCAGGCTCTGAGTTTGTCAGCGACTCTTAGAGCGCAGCAGTATAATATTCTTATGTTTGGAGTTTGAAACATTGGCCGAGATTGATCATTTTTACATCAAGGAAAGAATTCTTAAATTTTGTGAGTATCAGATGTTTGATGCAGACATTAGTGATTTGATAAGGTACGCCAAGGGCAAGGGTTTTCTTAACCGTGACGAGAGTGTTACCACCGAGGGAATAAAATTGGCTCACTCTATGAACAAAAGCGATACCTGGATACCCGTGGAATGGCAAATGATTTGATAAACGTTAAGCTATTAAATGTTTTAGCGTACTGATTATTTAAATTAATCAAAGAGTGCCTACTAAGTACACTAATAATAAAAGTGAATAAAACAAAGTCCCAAATAGTAGTTTTGGATCGGCATCTATCATTTCAATTAATTTTAAAAGCCTTGTGACAAGGTTTAAAATGTTAGGATCTGTTGTTTTATAAATTTTCATACTTTTAGTACGAACAAAGATAAAATTTGGATTAAATTTCGTTTTCAACAAATCCCAGAACTAATTGGAAAATTGAAATACTCTAGTTATGGAGATAATACAGTCATTGGTTGACAATAAACCTTATCATCTTCCTCTTCATTAAAATCGATTACCATACCGCCTATGGGATGCCATCCGTTTTCTATGTATTTTGAAACGTGTTCACATAGGTTTGCACGACTATATCCCGTTGCGATTACATACTTATTATCCATTATTTATCTTTCCTATTGTTTGAACAGCTAGATGAATCTTTTTAACAATTTGATTAAGATTATCAGATTTAAGAAATATGAGCTTCCAATACTTTTTATAATCTTATAGCAGATTTTGCATTCAGAAATTTTGGATTAGCTTCGTTTATCAATTTAGAAGTTGGGCTTTATAAAAGGATCTGGAAAGCTGTGTAACTTGGTTGTCGTTGTAGGAAGAGAAGAATGATTATTCACACGATCTACCAAGTTACACTTATTGAAGATAATTATCTATTATTTCTGTTCATAGTATAGAAAGTGTATCTGCCGATTATTTGTCAATTTTTGATATATAGTTAGCAATATTCAAAAAAATATGTTAACGTACTTATGTATCGGTAAGATGCACAAGCGGATAAAGATATCCTCCCAAATCTTTTTATTCGCTAAAGATATAAATAATGAGCAGTCAGATTTTCTGTCTTGATTGTAGGTTTGGGACAGGGCCAGCTATACTCTCCCATATGGCTGGTCCCTTTTATTGGGGCTACATTTTTTCGGCAACTGAACTCATACGTTCATTTTACTATATAAAATCAATTAGTTGTTGACTCTTGCGCTATCTTTAGCACTATTAGACTAATCTTTCTGGGGAGAGATTGAAAAAGCGGATCCAGTAGGTTTGGGAGGAGCTACTGTCGATCCGCTTTTTACTTCAGAGTGATAAATCATAATCTCTATTTTATTTTTTCGTAAACCTTAGCGCACCTGACGCAAAAACAACTCCTATAGTTACAAGACAGATTCCGAGTAATTTTACGGGCGTAATTATTTCATCCAGCAAAAATATGCCGCCCAACATGGATAAAATTGGTGTAAGTGCACCGAAAGCAGCCGTTTGGGCTGCCCCTAAAATTTTTACTGCATAGGTAAATAATAGCATCGCTAGAATTCCTACAATGAAGCTATGCAAAATTATCATAAGGAAAATATTTGAAAGGTTGGCGTGTTGAAAGCTTACTTCTCCAAAAATCAAGAGAATTGGAACAAAGACGATACTTCCCCAAAACAAGCCAATTACAAGTCCATGAAGCGGAGCTATCCCACTTTGACGAAATAAAACTGAATAAATTGCCCAAAGAGCAGCTCCGAGCAAAAAAAGTATGTTTCCAACCCATGTTAGATTGGCAATATCTGCATCAAGCTTTAAAATTCCAATCAATAAGGCCCCAAACAAAATTATAAACAGCCCAATTTGCCTAGAGAATTCTGGTTTTTCGTGAACAATCAAATAAGCAATTAATGCTGTCCAAAAAGGAAGTGTTCCGGGAGCCAATGCACCTGCGTTGGACGCAGGTGAGTAATAAAGTCCTACTGATAAAACCCATGGGAACAAGGCGCTGGCCCCTAACGCAAAAATGAGCCTAGTAATTAGATTATTCCCAGGCGGTAGAATACCAAGTTGCAACATAAGTGGTGCCATTATTATAGCTGCTGGCAGAAGCCTGAGTATTAATATTTCTTCAACAGAAAAGTTTTTGGTTATCGCAAAACGAGTTCCAACTAAGAAGGCTGCCCAAATGGATACTGTTATTATGGCAGCTAAATAACCTAAGAGCTTTGCACTTAACAGAGCAGAAGGTCGTGGGCCACTCATCAAGGTAACAAGTCTTGTTTAGACCAAGAAAGTAACTCATATATTATCGGCAAGTACTAAGTACCACGTACTGTGAGCGACGAATTTTCTATTCGTTTTTGGAGAAATCTTCTACCTTCTGGCGTTACTCTCCCACTACTATCGATATATCCTCTTTCCTTGGCAATATCGATAATGCCTATACTCGCTCTTTTATTTTGTCTCTCTGTTTTTTTAAGAACGGTCTTTATTGTATTATAATCACTAACATTCATCAGAAACCTCGTTGTAAGTCATTAAAGCTTCTGTTGGCTACGGAAAGTAAATTAATTTGCCTTTCGATAAAGTCAAAGAGTTTTAAAGTATTTTATTCGCCCCACATACCCGCAAACTCATAAACTACGGCCGGTTTACCTCCGACAACCCATGCATCGTGACCTGGTGAAATCGCATATGCATCGCCAGCCGTGTAGGTCGCTTCGCTACCATCATCACATACGCAATGTACAGTACCCTCTACGATTATTCCGGTGTGGGTCGCTTGGCAAGTATCAGTTCCTATTATTGGCTTTATATCTTTTGACCATTTCCAATCTGGACTTAATGTCAACTTCATAACACGTTGGTTCAGTACATTTACTGCTTCCATACGTGCATTAGGCATATCTTTGGCCTCATCAGCAGCAGATGAAAAATTCTTTACTTCGATCGGCATATTTTTTCTCCCTTATAAATAACAAAACTCTAACAGAATTAATTTTCAAATTATTTTATCATCATTATTAGTCTTGAGTGTTTTAATGTTCCAAGTTCATTGGCCGCATCGACTAATTCAGAAAAACTAGGATTAGCGATCACTGCATCAGTAGCGCTGCCCCAGTGTTTTAAATCTTTAAACCTGTATATAATTCGCATCATTTCATGATCTGAAGCAATTACAGGCACTCCTACACCCATTTCTACATCATTTTCATCACAAATTGCTTGCAAGTTTGGTACTAATTCCATTGCCTTAGCAATATTTTTTCGTGGCATATGATAATCGCGAGCAAGCACTATTTTTCTCGGATCAGTACTTTTAGAATTATGCAGCATTCTTCCCAGCCAGGGACCTCGCATTTCTGCAACGGGAGTCAGGGCTCGTTCCTCAAATATCTTTTTTAGGTCAGGATCATTTGAGAAACCGTCCATTGCACTGGCTCCGGCTGCCACGGTTTCATACCAATTATAAAGCTCGTAATCACCAGCCCTGTGACCTCCAATAACTTTACCTACTCTGGAAACTGCACCGTACTTTTCTATTACATCCGATGTCCTAAGGATGCGATCCTCTAATACCACATCTTTTCCAATCATGGGTGTGAATTCTCTGACAGCTACATATGACATTTTTTATTCTCCTAGCTTTATAAAAAGATTGCATCATTATTAGATGGATCAAGTACAAAAAATGTATCACACGAACTTAAAATAATTAATTATTTTTAAAAGCTGCGGGATATACAAAAATAGTTAGAAGCGGATAATATCAGCTTCGCAAAAATTAATAATTGAAAGTAGTTAAGAACTTAAAACTAAAATATGTGAGCCTTTTGTCGGTCATAACTGAAACATACTTGGCTACCTATTTCTAAATCTAGAGTTTCTGGTGAAGCAAATCTAAAAGGGAAACCGTTTTGTGAGAGAAGTTCTACAACAGTTTCCGTGCCAAGGCGTTCGACTAATGTAACCTTACCCGCTATAGCACCATTAGATTTGATTTTTAGGTCCTGCGGTCGAATTCCTAAATGTACTGCGTCACCAGCGCCTTTTTCTCGTGAAACAAGTCTGATATAGTTCGAGGTATGGCCATCAAATTCCACTTTCCCTTGCGTTTTTGCACCATTTTCCGAAACCAGCGTGCATTCGAAAAAATTCATCTTTGGAGAACCGAAAAAGCCCGCCACAAATTTGTTTTCAGGATAATTGAATAAATCCATTGGTGCGCCCACCTGCATAACTTCTCCGTCCTTTAAGACAACGATTTTGTCTGCAAGTGTCATTGCTTCTACCTGATCGTGAGTAACATATACAGTTGTGGCCCCCAATTGACGATGCAATTTTGCTATTTCCACCCGGGTGTCATGACGTAGAGCAGCGTCTAAATTTGAAAGAGGTTCATCGAACAAGAAAACTTCGGGGTTTCTTACTATTGCACGTCCAATTGCAACGCGTTGACGCTGACCACCAGAAAGTGCAGCGGGGCGCCTTTCTAGGAGATCTTCCATCTGTAAAATTTTTGCAGCCTCTTCTACTCGCTGTTTAATTTCGAGCTTCGGCATCTTTTGTAAATCGAGAGAAAAAGCCATATTCTGGTAAACGCTCATATGAGGATAGAGCGCGTATGACTGAAAAACCATCGCAATGCCTCTTTCTGACGGGGGAAGATCCATTACTTCTTTATTTGCAATAATGATTTCACCACTACTTAGTTTTTCAAGTCCAGATATTAATCTCAATAGTGTTGACTTGCCACAGCCGGAGGGCCCAACGAAAACTACGAATTCGCCTTTGTTTATTTCCAATTCAACATCACGAATAACTTCTGTATTCCCAAAAGTCTTTGTCACACCCTTTAACTCTACATGTGCCATTTAAATCTCCTTAAAGGACGCCGTTAACGTTTTAAAATTGAAGTTACAGTGAAGGGTTTGATCATCGCTTTGACGATCAAAACTTATTTGCGCGTCGTCGCCATCTATATTTAGAATGCAATTTGCATTCATCATTGCAGACTGCTTCTTGCGCCATTTTAAAAATTTCGACAATTCACTGTAAATTGAGTTTGGATTTAGTGCACTATCGATTGCTGCCCTATCTAAATGCTTATCCGAAATTGGTAGCCAAGTGGTATTTGCCTTTGAAAATCCACCGTTTGGTAGTAGTTTATTCCACACCATAGGGGTTCGACATGTGTCTCTGCCAAGAAAAGTTGGTGCAAACTCTATACCCCATGGGTCTTGCATTTTTTCCCTCGGTATATCTTTTACATCCTCCAAACCCAGCTCCTCTCCCTGATAAATACAGCTAGAACCGATGAGGCTGATTTGGAGTTTCAATAATAATATTTGCATTTTATCACTATCTTTGGAACTTAAATGCAATGCTTTAAGTTGTCTTGTAGCTACGCGAGGGACGCTTCTTTTATTTCATTTACAGTAAGGCCATCCCATTCCAGCAGATCAAAATTGTAAGTTGCATGCAATCTTCCTGCTTCGGTAAACGTCTCACTTACACTCATTGCGTTGTCATTATCACCATCTACTTCTCCCATTAAAAACCGGTCATTGTCATACGAATCTGCGATCCTACGATATGACTCACAAAATTCCTGAATGCCTGGTTGGTTTAATTGTGCTGCATCATGTAGTTGCCGAAAAAATGGTTGTTGATCCTGTGGAAGAGGCCCCAGTTTGAATGTCGGATTCGCAGGATTATTTTTATAAGGAAAAGAGTCGGCATTTATTGTGTGCACTGCGTCTAAACGGAAACCATCTACACCTTTATCAAACCAAAATTTAGCTATTTGGTTAAATTCTTCAATAACTTCGGGGTTTGCATAATTTAAGTTAGGTTGGTCAGGTAAAAAATTGTGCAAGTAGTACTGTTGTCGTCTTGGTTCCCAGGTCCAAGCTTGACCACCAAAAAATGATAGCCAGTTTGTGGGGGCGCTTCCATCATTTTGGGGTTCAACCCAATGGAACCAGTCTGCTTTGGGGTTTGTGGTCGAAGATCTGCTTTCAACAAACCATGGATGCTCACTGGAGCAATGTGCTGGAACGATATCTAACATAACCCTCAATTTTAATTCATGTGCCTTGCTAATGAGTAAGTCGAAGTCTCTTAAAGTTCCATATTCTGGACTGATATCGTAATAATCTGAAACATCATAACCAAAGTCTTTTTGTGGGGATTTAAAAAATGGACTGATCCAGATGGCGTCTATTCCGAGCTCAGACAAGTAGTTAATTCGGGTAGTAATTCCTTTTAAATCTCCTATCCCGTCGTCATTCGAGTCTTGAAAAGATCTTGGATATATTTGATATATCACAGCATTTTCCCACCATTTCAAAGAAGACATTCACTAGCCTCCTTTAACAGATCCGGCTAACAAACCGCGAATGAAGTATTTTTGCATAGCTAGGAAAACAATAACCGGAACAATCATAGAAATTACCGCCGAAGCGTTCAGAAGATGGAGCTGATCTCCAAAAGTCCCTAACTGCCGTTCTAGCAGAATAGGAAAAACTATATCATCTGTGGCACTTGGCCCGACAAACATTGCAACGAGTAAATCGTTCCAGATCCATAGAAATTGAAATATACTAAACGATGCTAGAGCAGGCACAGATAAAGGAACAACTACTTTTACAAAAATTTGCATATGGTTGGCGCCATCGATCTTCGCGCTCTCAAGCAATTCACGAGGCAATCCCACGATGTAGTTGCGTAAAAGAAATATCGCCAAAGGAAGACCAAAGCCTGTATGGGTAAGCCATAAACCAGCGAAAGATTTTGTTGGGAATTGACAGGTATTTGTTACCTCACAGTCAGTCATCCATTGTTTTAAGGAAGTTGCCCAAGATGCTAGACCGTTAAATCCCTGAAGAATAGGTAGAAATGCTAACTGTGTTGGGACAACCATCAACGAGACTACGAGTATAAATAACCAGTCACGTCCAGGGAATTGCATCCATGAAAAAGCATATGCTGCAAATGCAGCTACTGTGATAGGAATTATCGTTGCAGGAACCACTACAATAAATGAAGATATGAGTGCATTTGGTACGTCTTTGTTATCTAATAGGACCTCGAAATACGCTTCTGCACCAAAAACAGGATCTTGATTTATAAATACGTCAAGATTTTTGGGTTTGGGAGCAACTTCCTCAGGGAATGACCATGTGAAGTCACCGTTTGCTTGGAAAACGAACTCGCCATCCCGAACATTCATAACTTCGCCCACAGGAACAAGCTTTCTAATTAACTTGGTCTTGCCAGGCTTCTCAGGATCTGGAACGCGACCTTTGAACATAATAGAGTTGATCTCGCCAGATATTTTGAACCACTCTTCATCTTTATTAATTCGGTCAAAAATATTACCACGCATTTCCGTGATTTTTACTTTTTGTCCCTTATCATGAGTACTGAAGCGGTGTCCAAGTTCAGTAGGGGTAAATGCAGTCCAAAACCCAGATGTCTTAGAAGCAACCTCAGATCTAAATGAAGTGGTTATAAGCGCGATAAATGGTACGACCCAAATTACTAAGATTATTGCAAGTATAATATGGGCAAATGAGCGACTATACATGACAGAGTAAATCCTTAGTGTCCGAGTTGTTTTTGTTCGCGTCTTATTCGCCACCCAAGAAAAATCATATGCGGTATAACGGTAAGCATGAGCATAATTGCAATGGCGGCAAACAAATTATCAACATTGTTGCCTCCAATTGACCATGTATTCATCGCTGCCTCCATCATAGTGGCCAGCAATAGTTTGTCATCATCATTGGCCGATAACGCATAGGGAATATCAAAAACCTTTAATACATCGGTCACAAGGTAGGTCCAAACGACGACTACTGTTGAAAAAATTTGTGGTAATTTTACTCGGAAAAATAGTTGCATTGGGTTCGCCCCATCAATAATTGCAGCTTCGACAGTTTCCTGAGGCACACCTCTTAGAGCAGCAGAAAAAATTACCATTGCAAAACCAGTCTTAATCCAAACCATAATCCACATCAGATAAAAGTTTCCCCAAAACTTCAGATTATATAAAGGCTCATTATATTCTGGAGTATGTCCTAGAAGTGCTTTTAGAAGACCGATTTGATAAGATGGTGTGGCTCCATTAATTGCTTGCTGAGGTTCAATTCCGCCGCCAGCAAAAATATTTCTCCATATAACAGCTGCTCCTACGAACGAGATAGCCAAAGGCACAAATATAAATGTTTTTGCTACAACACCCCAACTTACGGAGTCTGCTAGAACAGCAATTAATAAGCCAAAAATTATGCAAAGCGACGGTACAAGAATAAGCCACATTAAACTATTTCTCATCGCCAACCTGAATTGAAGGTACCCCAAAGCGTCAGAATCCCAAAGAAATGCATAGTTATTTAACGAGGCGCCGCCGCCAGGTTCAGTGAATGAAATTTTTAAGGTTGTCAGCGCTGGTATAAGTAAAAATAGCAATAGCAGTACGAGTGCTGGTCCAACGAATATCCAAGGTTGTATCGCTTCAATAACAACAGATCTTTTGGCAATTGACTTATTGGATCTAACTTTAGCTAATCCAAAATTTAGCCAATTGGAAATCCAATAGTACAAAAACGATATAAATAGTGCGATAACTACGGAACGTAGGGCAAATCCAATCTTAGCAAATCTAAGCTCTGTGACGAAAGTTGAAACAGACCATCCGTAGCTATTATGAAGCCAAAGGCCAAATTTAGCAAAAGCCTCGTCTACCGGTGCCGTTAAGGAAAAAATGAAAACAGCCGTTATTGGTAATACACAAATAATAGTCAACACTATAGCCAAGCTATTGCTAAATATCACGGATTGTATTGAGCGCATTTGGATATTTTACCTTAGAAAATATAATGAGAGCACAGGTTTACCCCGTGCTCTCATGAATCGTGTTTAGGATACTATTATTTAATAGCGTCCCATGCTGCCTGAATGTTGTCAGCCGTTGTATTTGCATCTTGCCCATTTGCAAAAGCAGTCATCTCACTCCAGAACGCACCAGCTCCGATTGCACCAGGCATTAAATCGGAAGCATCAAAACGGAAAGTTGTGGCATTTGCCAATATTTCGCCCTGTTTTCTAAGAAGTGGGGTCGCGTATGCTGATAAGTCAGCCCCTTTGTGGGCTGTTAAGAATACGCCCTGCTGCATCCATGCTTCGTGTGCAGAGGCTTCTTGTAAATATTTGAAGAAGCCACGAGTTGCAGGGGAGTCTTTAGCCATAGTGTAAAGAGTGCCTGCTCCAAGAACTGGGTTACCTAAATTACCAGACGCAAACGGTGGGAAGTAAAAAGCATCCGCTTCGCCACGCGCTACTTCTTCACCTTTATCAGGGAAAAAACCTGTGATGAAAGATGCTTGACGATGCATCATGCAACTTGGTGGAGATGTAAACAAACCTTTTGGTGCATCACCAAAAGATGTCGTGGCAACTGATGCTGCCCCACCAGCCACATAATCATCATTTCGTGAAAACTTTCCATAAAGTTCCATTGCGTTGATAACTTCTTGGCTGTTGAATGCTAGGTCATTTGAAACCCAACGGTCATAATTTTCTGCTGAAGTCGTGCGCAACATGATGTCTTCCATCCAATCAGTTGCTGTCCATCCAGTAGCATTGCCGGATTCCACACCAATACACCAAGGGGTATTGCCATCCGCTACCATTTGGTCTGAAAGCTCGATTAGTTCTTCCATTGTCGCAGGTATTTCATAGCCATTATCTTCAAATTGCTCAGGTGAGTACCAAACTAAAGATTTTAAATCCATTTTGAAGGCAAAACCATAGAAGTGATCATTTCCATTTGCGTCGGCGTATGTTCCAAGATCAACCCATGATGATCCTGCGCCATAGTTATCTTTCATCCAAGCAGCTGCTTCATCTCCAATTGGGACCAAGTGACCTTCTGCTGCCATATCTGCAGCAAGACCTGGCTGTGGAAATATCGCAATATTCGGTGGGTTGTTTGAGCGCATGTCAGCTACAACTAGGGCTGCGAAGTCTCGTGAGCCAGAGTACTGAATTTTAGCGCCAGTCGCTTTTTCAAAACAGCTCACGGTATTCAGAAACATTTCCTGGTCTGTGCCCAGTAGTGAGCCTTGAACGGTAATGACTTCACCGGGAAAACTTCCCATATCACCTAACTTTGACGGCGTATTGCAAACGTCGGCATTGGCTGCACTTCCGAAAGCGAATGAAGCAGCAACTAATACTGCTGTAGTGGTTATTTTTTTATTTATGGCCATAAATTCCCTCCCAAGAATAATTTTTTGCCTACAGTAATATTGTAGAAACAAATTGGCTATTTATTAGCATCTAAGTGCTAGGGGAAACGCTAACATTTGATTTTTGGTCCTGCAAGCATCAAATTTATTGAATGTTACCGATAACATTGACTGAATATGATTCAGGTAATTGAGTTCGAATTTAACTTTTTAAAATTTAACCAGTTAAATATCAGTAATGTTACTATGTGTATTTCCCTTGGAGAAAAATCAGAGGCTCGCCTTTATCAATATTGAAGCTATCGACACGCCCTAAAAATATTGTGTGATCGCCACCTTCGTGTTTGGAGTAAAATGAACACTCAAACAATGCCAAACAATCATTAATAATAGGAACTCCATGGGAATTATATTGCCAATCTATCTCTTCAAACCCCTGGGTGGGCTTAACAAACGCAGAACACAAATCGATTTGCTGTTTTTTTAAGACATGTATCACAAAATGATTTGAATTGGCAAAATAGTCGTGACGTTTTGAATCTTTAGCTGCAGACCAAAGCACCAAAGGAGGGTTTAACGAAACACTCGTAAAACTATTTACAGTAATTCCTACCGGCCCTTGCTCTGAGCCACAGGTCACTATGGTTACCCCCGTTGCAAACTGACTTAAGGCTTCTTTGTAAATACTGATATCGGTAACATCAGCCAAAATATGTAAACTCCATCAATTATACCAATTAAAATGGATTAAAGTGAACCTTTTTAGTAAAAATACCTAGGAGGTTAGATTGCCTTAGTTTGGAATAACGGTATGAAATACTGCCGTCAACTCATAAAAAGTTGGGAATACGGTCCTAATATTTTTCAATTCATCGCTATTTTAAATAAGATCTTCTTATCGACTCAGCGGAGAATACTCCAAAGAGATTTTTTATATGCTAATAGTTAGCTCGGTAGTTTTTATATCATTAAGTCGATTTAGAATGACTTTTAGTTTACTTGAATTTAAGAGTATGAATTCAAGCGCTTGAATTAAAAGTTTTAAAGGCAAGATCATGGAATCGGTTAATACACCAACTGGCGATGACGCATTAAAAACTGCTAAGCGTTTAATTAAAGAAACTATTCCAAAAAGAAAGAAGATTATTACTGCATCTATTGTCTGTATGGTTGGTGTTTCCGTTTTTACAGCGGCGCTTGCCTATACAACCAAGTTAATTGTAAACGATGTTTTCGTTGCGAAAGATGCAGGAGCAGCGATTGAAGTCGCAATCATAGTCATTTTTGTGTCATTCTCGAAAAGCCTATTTCACTATGGTAATGCTGTTCTTCAAACGGTGCTTAATCGATCCATTTCCAGTTTTTACCAAAAAGAAGCTTTTCAAAAAACGCTCAGAAGAGAAATAAGTTTTTTCAATGGAAAACATGCCTCTGATCATATGGCGCAGATCCGATTGTACGGTATGGCCGCAGGCCAAGCAGTGACAGCTATCTGCTCTCGGTTTTTGACTGAAGTACTAACGCTCGTGGCGCTCTTTGTTGTTATGTTCCTTCAAGATGCTCTGATGACGCTATATTCCATAGTTATAATTCCCATCATCTTTGGTTTGGTTTCGTTCCTTTCTCGTAAAATTAGAAAGGTTGCCAAGGAGGAAACGGATCTATCTGGACATTATTTTGCAGCGGGTTCAGAAGCTCTAGCGGGTGTTCGTACTGTAAAAAGTTATAATTTGGAACGTAAATCTATAGAAAAATTTAATTCTTCCGTAGATGCATTAGAAGATCGGATCTTTGGAATTAGCAAGGTAACCGCCGCGACCCATCCAATAATGGAGTTCCTGGGTGGTTTAGTACTAGGTGTATTTGTGATTTATGCAGCCTGGCAGACAATTACCTATGGGAAAACTCCAGGGGAATTTACAGCATTTATAACAGCGTTTCTTCTAGCTTATCAGCCAGCATCTAAAATTTCGAAACTTTGGGTCGAATTACAGAAATCGCTGACTCAATCATTTTTTATGTTCAGATTAATTGATACTAAGCCAAAAAGTGTCAGCTGCGGAAATAAATCATTACAAAGCGGAAATGGAAGCGTAAATTTCTCTAATGTTTCGTTTGGTTATGAAAATGATGAGGTATCAATCGACAAAGTGAGTTTTAATTTAGAACCCGGAGATAAAGTCGCAATTGTCGGAAAGTCTGGAGCTGGCAAATCAACGCTAGTCGACCTAATTCTTGGTTTCTATAGCCCCACTGATGGCATGATCGAAATCGGTTCGATGGATATTTCATCAATCTCACCTATGGATCTAAAAAATCATATTGCTTTTATAAGCCAGGATGTTTTCCTATTTGACGATACAATTGAGGAAAATATTAAGGATGGTTTTGCCAGTGCTTCCCATGAGGAAATCATAGCCGCAGTACATAGTGCCCAGGTTGACGGTTTTGCAGAAGACTTTCCATTAGGATTGCAAACTAGGGTAGGTGCTAATGGTTCAAATTTGTCCGGTGGTCAGAAACAAAGGGTTGCAATAGCACGGGGTCTATTAAAAAGAGCATCTATCTATATATTTGATGAAGCGACAAGTGCTTTAGATGTAGAAAATGAGCGTGAAATTATGACAGCTCTTTTGGAAACCCTAAAAAATGAAACAGTTATATTTGTCACCCACAGACCTGCACTATTTGAGTACGTGGACAAAGTCTTGATGCTTGAAAAGGGCAGAGTAGTTGGTTTTGATGAGCCGAGCAAGATAGACAAAACATCAACTGAATTTCGTGAATTGTTCGGGGTGCTCCAATAATAGAAATAAGGACACCTCATGAATTCACTTAGCTGTGTCGATTTCCACTGCTTTTTTAATAAAATCAATTGTTGCAGACTTAGACCAATCCGCATCGCCAATTAAACGACCTATCTCATAACCGTTTTTGTCTAATAATATTGTCAATGGAAGAGCCGCAACACCCGATGCGCGAGCAAGCTGGCCCTTCGGATCCCGGAATTTTGGAAGATTAATAATGTTGTTATCATCAAAGAAATTATCTATCGCTTCGCTGCTACTGCGCATTGTTGCGATTGTGAGAATTTGAAAAGCATCACCGTCAAGCTGGTTTGACAGAGTTTCAAGGCTTGGCATTTCTTTGCGGCAAGGTGCGCACCATGTTGCCCAAAAGTTTACGAGGGTTACGCGCCCCTGAAATTGTTTTAGTGTTATTTCTTTTCCATCTTGGTCAAAAAAAACGGTATTTGGTGCACTAAAAACGTTATTTGATAGTGCCATTTTTTTCATATCACCAAATTTAAGATTATTGAGTTCACCAAATTTTGTTTCATTTGCAGAAAGGACATTTGCGATCAATAAAAATGAGGTGTAAAGAACAGCATATTGAATTTTGTTCATATAGACTCCGAAAGGTTCATTAATGACGCAAGAAAAAGCTAACCTAATGTGGGGCGGTAGATTTGCCGGCGGACAAGATGCCCTTATGGAGGAAATTAATGCTTCAATTGACTTTGACAAGCGATTAGCAGAGCATGATATCTTCGCTTCTAAAGTCCATGCTAAAATGCTGTCAGATCAAGGCATAATTAGTGAAGAAGACTATAAATCTATAGTTGGTGGGCTTGATCAAATTAGTTTGCAGATCAAAAAAAACGAATTTATTTTTGATAGAGCTCTCGAGGACATTCATATGAATGTTGAGGCGCGCCTGAAAGAAATAATTGGAGAGCCAGCGGGAAGGCTTCACACCGCTCGGTCTCGAAATGATCAAGTTGCAACTGATTTTCGATTATGGGTTCGTGATCAAATTGATTTTTCACAAAAGTTAATCAAGTCGTTAATAGAAGCTCTCCTGGATCAGGCTGAATTGGGAGCTGATTGGGTAATGCCTGGATTTACTCATTTACAAATGGCGCAACCGGTTACTTGGGGCCATCATATGATGGCTTATGTAGAAATGTTTAGCAGAGATTTGTCAAGATTTACTGATGCTAGAGATCGGATGAACGAATGTCCATTGGGCTCAGCTGCCCTGGCTGGAACGTCATTTCCAATAAATCGAGAAAAAACATCGTCGGCCCTACATTTTAAAGCTCCTTCAGCAAATTCTTTAGATGCAGTAAGTGACAGAGATTTTGCACTAGAATTTTTGTCAGTTTCATCGATTTGTGGCATGCATTTAAGTCGATTGGCTGAGGAATTGGTAATTTGGTCTTCGGCACAATTTAAATTAATTTCACTTTCCGATCGTTTTTCAACTGGGTCATCAATAATGCCTCAAAAGAAAAATCCTGATGCTGCAGAATTGATAAGAGCCAAAATAGGTAGAATTTTTGGTGCAAATGTAGCTCTTATGATTGTAATGAAAGGACTTCCTTTGGCTTACTCAAAAGACATGCAAGAGGATAAGGAGCAGGTATTTGATGCCGCCGATAATTTGATGGTTGCTCTAGCAGCCATGAGTGGGATGATTAAAGATCTCAAAGCAAATAAGGAAAATATGGAGGCAGCTGCACATTTTGGATTTTCTACTGCAACAGATTTGGCAGACTGGCTGGTTCAAAAATTGAATTTGCCGTTTAGAGAAGCACATCATATCACTGGCCAAATAGTGCAAAGAGCAGAAGTAAAAAAATGTGATCTATGTGATCTGGATTTAGCTGTAATACGAGAGGTAGATGATAGAATTACTGAAGATATCTACTCTGTTCTTTCAGTACAAAACTCGGTTGCCTCAAGGGCCTCATATGGAGGGACGGCCCCGTCTCAAGTAAGAAGTCAGATTGCCCGTTGGAGAAAGACCTTGGAGTTATGAAATTTATATTGATTATAGTTTTCTCAGTTGCCTTAAACGGGTGTGGTATCGATGGAGCCCCGACACCTAAATCCCTAGAGATGACTGACTGAGGCCTATTAAAAGATTAGTGGTTATTATTATATACTCTAACCTCATTTACATTTTCCAGAATTGTCTACAATATGTCTCGGAATTATTTTCCAAGCTTTCAATTAGGTGTTTTTAAATGGATCATTTTTCTTATAAGGAGGACATTCTTCACGCCGAAGAAGTCTCAATACAAGAGATTGCGAAAGAAGTAGGAACACCATTTTATATTTATTCTACTGCAACCCTGCGTAGACATTTTGATTTATTTGAAAGCGCTCTAAGTGGTGTTGATCACTTGATATGTTATGCTGTTAAGGCTGCCTCAAATCAGGCTATTTTGAAAACGTTGGCAAAATTTGGTGCTGGAATGGACGTTGTTTCCGGTGGTGAATACAAACGAGCCAGAGACGCTGGTGTAGATGGTGGCCGTATCGTTTTTTCGGGAGTTGGAAAAACTGGTGCTGAGATGAAACTCGCCCTGCATGAGGGTGTGCGACAGTTCAATGTTGAGTCTGAGGAGGAACTATTAGTATTATCAGGCATAGCTCATGATATGAACCGAGTAGCGCCAATAAGTATAAGAGTAAATCCAGACGTTGACGCCAAAACTCACGAAAAAATTGCCACAGGTAAGGCCGAGAACAAATTTGGAATACCAATATCAAGGGCAAGAGAAGTTTATGCAAGAGCTGCTTCACTACCCGGTATACAGGTTGTGGGAATAGATCTCCACATAGGTAGTCAACTTACTCAACTTTTACCTTTTGAGAAAGCATATACGAAAATCGCTGATCTCACTGACGTCTTGAGGTCTGATGGACATGAAATCAAACGACTTGATTTGGGTGGTGGTTTGGGTATTCCATATGGATTGGAAGATGGCAGCCCTCCAACACCAAAAGAATATGGTGAAATGGTTAAAAGAGTATTAGGCCATCTAAATTGTGAAATAGAAATCGAGCCTGGAAGACTATTGGTCGGTAATGCTGGTTTGCTCGTTTCAGAGGTAATTTACGTTAAAAAAGGTCACGACAGGGAATTTTTAATTTTGGATGCAGCAATGAATGATTTATTACGTCCAGCCCTCTACGAAGCATATCATGATATAGTTCCAGTCAAAAAATCTTCTTCAAACCAAGAGAACGCGATTTATGATGTAGTTGGTCCAGTTTGCGAGACCGGGGACACTTTTGCTAAATCCCGCGCCATGAAAAAATGTAGTCCGGGTGATCTTGTGGCTTTTCGTTCTGCTGGAGCATACGGGGCTGCAATGGCCAGTGAGTATAATACAAGACCTTTGGTACCAGAAGTTTTAACAAATAATCATGAATATTCAGTTATTCGAGAGAGGCCAGCCTTGGAGGAAATTATAGCTCGAGATAAAATACCTTTCTGGTTGAAATGAGCAGCTCTAATGCACGTATTTTTAATTTTTGATTTGTTCTATTAAATTTTTCAGTACACCGTCTCTTATTGCTAGTAGGTAATCTACGTAGTTTTTGTAAATTTCCAAATACACTGCTGCTTGTGGCATGGATTGAGTGATTAAGTCTTCATAGGTAAACGCTGCCCAACAAACACCAATTATTGCCCACCCGATAAAAAATCCAACTTTACCAGATTTGGTTTTTGATTTTTCCGAGACTTCATCTGGAGAGTTTGGCGCTGAGGTTTCCTCTAAGGTAGTTCCTATTTCGATATTATTTGGCAATATCTTATCGTGTGCTTTGCGTTTGTCTTTAGTGATATTTTTGATGGCTCTTTTACTTAATGGCTTTTGCGCAGCACTGCTTGCATTGCGATCTGCCTCTCGTGTTCGTATCTCGAGATCAGCCTCTTCTCGTAGAATTTCCAAGACATCTCCATCGATATCCTTAGTAGATTTATCTTTAAGAAAACTTTCAGTTGTTTCAAATATGGGTAAACCGCTGCTCTCTGGACCTTCGTAATTAGAGATTTTATCTTTGACAGTTTTTTTGCCAGAAAGACCGGTTACAAACCAAGTTTTAGAGCAGTTTGAGCACTGAACATCTCTTCCTGTAGCAGGTATTATATCATTTGGAACTTCGTAATTGGCGTTGCAATTTGGGCACTTGATTAACATAAGCTTTGTTGCTCGGTTTTATAGAAATAATAAATTACTTATTGCATATATTGTTTTCCATAGCATAGGGAAAAGTGCTAGGTTTGGGTTATAATATTTTCATCTTTTAGATTTTTGGAACGGTTTTGCTAGAAATATCGAAGGTTAGCTATTCTTACGGCGGTAATTCAGTTTTTTCTGAAGTGTCATTAAGTGTAGCTCCCGGCTCCTTCTACTTCTTAACTGGTCCATCTGGGTCTGGGAAAACTACGTTCATTAATCTTTGCGCTGGCGCCCTTATTCCGGAAGTGGGTAATATAAGTGTCTTTGGCCAAGAGACTAGAAATATGAGTAATTATGAACTTTCGCAGATGAGAAGACGCTTAGGAATAGTACATCAGAATTGTGAATTCTTAGATCATTTGAGTATTGAAGAAAATATTGCGTTGCCTTTAACGGTTGCTGGTATGGATAATACTAAAGAACGTGCAAATGTTTTGGAATTAATGAAGTGGGTTGGTCTGGACTCAAAGTCTGATGTGAAACCGCAGGAATTATCTGGAGGTGAACTACAAAGATTAGCACTCGCGAGAGCCGTAATTATGTCACCGGAGATAATATTGGCTGATGAGCCAACTGGAAATGTAGATTGGGAGATGTCGCAGAGGCTTTTAACACTTATGATCGAATTAAATAAAATGGGTAAAACAATTTTCATTTCTACACATGACCTTTCTTTAATTAGACTGGCTAAGGCTCATGTGACGGCAAGGACTTTAAGAATTTCAGATTTAAAATTAAGCCAGGCAGGAGCTGATCTGTAGTGTCCTTTATGTTGAATTTTTGGAAATCACTCTTGGCTAGTCCTGATCACATACAAGTCGTTCCAAATACGGGTTTTACGGTTTGGCTAACAACTTTTACGGCTGGGGCAATGAGCTTTGTAGCCGTTATAGGATTAGCCTTCTCGCTAATATGCGCCGAACTATCCAATAGGTGGGGGGACTCACTAAAAAGTGCCTCTTCTATACGATTGTCTGCGCCAACCGATCTATTAGAAAAACAAACTAGTATAGCGCTAGCTATCCTGGATCAAACAAAGGGTGTTAGGTCGGCACGTCTTGTTGGACTTCAAGATAAGAAAAAATTACTAGAACCGTGGCTTGGTTTTGATTTTCCGTTGGAAGCAATTGAAATGCCGGCGTTAATTGAAATACAAGAAACTGACGTAGGTGTTGATTATGAGGGTCTTAGATTACGTCTTAGCGCAGAACTTCCGTCGGCGACTCTAGATAACCATTCGCAATGGAGGCAGCCTGTTGAAGTTGTTGCGACGTTAATTAGTCAACTTGGAATGTTCACAGTTGCATTACTCGTTTTATCGTCATTAGCAATGGTTAGCATGGCGGCAAACGCGGCATTATCTGCAAATATAAAGGTGCTCAGGGTCCTTCGGCTTGTTGGTGCTTTTGATGCATTTATCGTAACAGCTTTTGTTCGAAAATTTACCTTTCGAGTTTTTGTTGGATCAATTTTAGGAACATTTTGTGCCGGCATTGTATTGGTCCTAATGCCGGACTTTAGTGAAAATTTAGGAATATTAAATGAAGTTAATCTTGATTTAATTGATAAGATATGGCTTGGGACGGTTCCGCTTATATTTGTAATTATATCTATTTTCGCAACAAGAATGGCAGTAAAAACTTCTCTTAAAAGGCTTGTGTAATGCTGTTCATAGTTCAATGGATTCGTTCTCTAATATTTGCCCTGCAGATGTATCTTGCTATGACAGTCATTGCTTTTTTTGGTGCCCCAATTTCGTTTCTTAGGACTGACTATGCTTATTTAGTGGTACGTTTTTTTTGTAATTATGTAACTTGGTCGGCTTCTTGGATAATCGGGTTGAAGACTGAGATTAGAGGAGAACCGCCATCGGGTGAAATGCTGATTGCTGCAAAACATCAGAGTTTTTTAGACGTTATAATGATAGTATCAAAAACGCCCAAACCAAAATTTATTATGAAGTCATCGTTAACATTCATGCCTATAATCGGCTTTTATGCACGACGAATTGGCTGTATTCCGGTTAAGCGTGGTAAGCGTAGCGAAGCAATAAAAACGATGCTATCAGCAGTCCAAGATGGCAATGCTACGCCCGGTCAATTAATTATTTACCCGCAAGGGACGCGTGTGGTGCCTGGAGATAAAGTTCCTTACAAAGTAGGAGCAGCTGCTCTTTATGAAGAACTAGGACAGCCATGCATGCCAGTTGCCTGTAATGTCGGCCTATTTTGGGGGCGGCTGGGTATTTTTAAAAAACCCGGTACAGCGACAATAGAATTTTTACCACTAATAATGCCAGGGTTAGATCGAGAAACCTTCTTATCGAAACTTGAAGAAACCATTGAGAAAGCTTCAAATGATTTAATGGCTGAAGTGCTAGATTCCAACGCCCAGCTGTAAATTCAATTAAAAACATGAGGAATAAGGAACTGTCCTTATTTTATTTCCCGTAAGCATTACTGTTGCGTCATTTTCAAAAAGTACTTTTATTTCGTCAGATCGTACACTTAGCCCTCCTGTATAAGTTCCATAGGCAGGCATTATCACTCGTTTTTGGTCTGCTATGAAGCAGGCCCGAGTTATTTGAGCATTCGATAAATTTATAGAGATTTTTGGATGATAGTGGCCTGAAATCTCACCAATTTCATCTTTTAATGCTATATGACGAAAAGTAATAGGTGATTTTGAGAAAGAACTTATACTTTCTCCAAATTGAAGGGACGGATAAGGATCATGATTACCAGATATCCATATCCAATCTCTATCCTTCTGCAAGATCTTTAGTAAATGCGTTTCGGCGTTATTGAAGCTTTGCTCGGCTATCCGATCATCAAAACTATCACCAAGACAAATTACACAACTTGGATTCGTCGCACAAATGTCTGCCTGTAATCTTTTAAGAGTATCAATGTTTTCATAAGGGGGTAATGCTCCAGCACCGGTGCGGTTGAGTCGGTGTGTTTTACCAAAATGTAAATCAGATACGCAGAGTATTTTCTTGTCACTCCAATAAAGACCACCAGAGCTAAGTGCGGATAGCTTTTCACCTGACAGATAAAAATCGTACGAGTTCATTTCTAATAAAACGTGATCTAACTTAATGCTTCTAATATTCTAATCCAGCATCAGAAATAAGCGAATTAATTTCAGAGTCTAGCATCAGCTCAATTGCGCTGCCATGGATTGGTATTCTACCAGCTTCTAAAAGGAGTGGTGCTGAAAATGGAGATGGTCTCTTCAAATCAACGTGAATTATATGGTTTTTGGTTTTTTCAAGCATATTTTCGATCCTTCCAAAATCAACCAATCCTTGCATTGCCTCTATCTTAGTTGCTTTGAGGAGCAGATGGTTTGGATCATATTTTAATAGAGTATCATACAAAATATCCGATGAAAAAGTGGCTTGGCGGCCTGACTTTTTGATGCCGGGTAAATTACGCTCTATTAACCCAGCTACTGTTGCAACGGCGCGAAATGTTCTCTTCATAACCGCATTATTAGAAAGCCAAAGGTCTAAACCTCTTAAAATATTTTCTCCTTGGAGCAGTTTCTTTGGTTCAACTACCTTCGTTAAACCCCACACCAAAGTGGTGTAGTCATTTGCTACAAAACCTACTGGGTTTAACCCTAGTTCTTCCATACGCTTTGTTAGTAACAAACCAAGGGTTTGCTGAGCATTTCTACCCGCAAATCCGTAGACGCAGGTATAGTTAAGTTTATTTCTTGGAAAAGTTTCAATTAGTACGCTATTGGATTGTGGTAACTCTGAAAACGAGGCTTGGTGTTCAAGCCATCGGCAGAGATACTCGGGTAGATTATCCCAGCGTTTCTCTTCCAAAGTTCTCAGAATTCTATCACATAATAACGTTGATGTGGAAAATTTAGTTCCGCTAAATACGGCAATCTTGGGTTTCTTTTCAGGCCTCGGCGAGACCTCAACGACCATTTCTCGAAGTGATTCAAATTTTACAATCCTACCGCCAATCAAAAAGGTATCGCCTGGGGTAAGAGAAACAGCAAACGCTTCTTCTACTTCTCCGATAGTTGAGCCTTTTGATTTGCCGCGCTTAGACTTGTATCTAACTTTTAATGTATCGCTGTCCTGAATGGTTCCCGCATTCATTCTTAAACGGTTGGCTATGCGTGGATCTCTAAGTTTTACAGCGCCATTACTGGTCTGAATAAGCCTGTGCCACTGGTTATACTTTTTTAGTGCGTATCCTCCACTTATACAAAAATCTAGACATTGATCGAAATCTTCACGGTTAAAATTTTTATATTTCTCAATGGTCCTTATTTCATTAAATATATCTAGCGGCATGAATGGCCCTGCGCACGCGACTAATAATAAATGTTGGCAAATCACATCTAGTGGAATTTGAGTTTGTAACTCGCTATCCAGTTTGTTCTCATAAATGGCATCAAGGGCCATGAAACACTCGAGTACTTCTAAGCGATTGGCAGGGACAATAAGACCCTTACTAGCCCCACTGCGGCTATGATTTGCTCTACCGATGCGTTGTATCAATCGCTTTACTTGCCTTGGAGCGCCTATTTGTATTACCAAATCTACTGATCCCCAATCAATACCAAGATCAAGACTTCCCGTACAAACCACTGCCCGTAGCTCCCCTCGAACCATCGCAGTTTCAACATGATTTCTTTGCTCTTTGTCTAAACTCCCGTGGTGTATCGCAATTGGCAAATTTTTGCTATTTGCCAGCCACAGATTATGAAAAAATATTTCTGCTTGAGCTCGGGTATTGTGAAAAATTAAGGTTGTTTTGTGTGTCTCAATTTCAGTTATAATTTCTGGGATTGAATATAATCCACCGGCTCCAGCCCATGGTGGAGGTTCTGAGGTTGCAAGAATTGAAATTTCTGGAACCAGTCCTGGGTCAGAAAGAATAATGTCGCAATCATTTGTTGGAGCAAGCCAACCTGCAATTAAAGAAGGATCATTAACAGTGGCCGATAATCCAATTATCTTAGCGTCAAGACAGTATTTACGTATGTTAGAGATTGCTAGAAATAACTGATCTCCTCTTTTACTTTCAGTAATTGCGTGGATTTCATCTACTATAATTCGTTTCAAACTTGAAAATATAGATGGCGCTTCCGGATATGACATCAGAAGAGCCAAACTTTCTGGCGTAGTGAGAAGTATGTTGGGAGGGATTACCCTTTGTTTTTTTTTAATAGACTGTTTTGTGTCTCCTGTTCTATCTTCAACGCTGATCTTAAGCTCTAACTCCTTTATTGGTGTTTCTAAATTCCTTTTTATATCTGAAGCCAATGCTTTAAGTGGAGAAATATACAGAGTATGTAATTTTTGAGATGGGTTTAGATAAAGATCAGCTATTGTTGGTAGAAAACCTGCGAGCGTTTTTCCTGAACCCGTTGGAGCTATTAATAATTGAGATGAGCATTCAGAACTTTTGAACATCCTTATTTGATGTTCATGTAACGTCCAATTTTTGGCTCGTATCCATTTTGAAATTTTGTCAGGTATATGCACTTTGGCCTAGCTATTTTAGACTAAACGATGTCATCTTCCACTTTTGTTGCGAACTAGAGTTCAAACCAGCTTTGTCAAAAGATGTTAATATAAGTAATCGTTTTACTGTGTGTTATTGAGTAGCGGACATACTTTTGAGTAAGTGAGATATTACTTACTTTTTTCGCTTTTTCTTTTTCGTAGGTCCTTTTTTACTTTTCTCGGAAATTAACCTCACGGCAGTTTCAAGGTCCACGCTTGTTGGCTCTATGTCTTTTGGAAGTGTTGCATTTATTTTTCCCCACTTCACATATGGGCCATATTTTCCATCCATAACATTTACTGGACCACCTTCATCTGGATGTTCTCCCAATTCTTTAATAGGTTTTGAGACTGCTGATCTACGCCCACCGTTACTTGCTTTAAGTGCCAAAACTTCGACGGCTCGATTCATGCCGATTGTAAACACTTCATCGACCTCTTTGAGATTGGCATACAGCCGTCCATGCTTAACAAATGGTCCATACCGTCCAATACCGGCTTCCACTATTTCAGCATCGTCGGGGTGCTTCCCGATTTCCCTTGGCAGCCCTAGTAATTGGAGGGCTTTATAAAGATCCATCTCTGATGCCTCCCAGCCTTTAGGTAAGCTAGCTCGCTGAGGTTTGGGATTTTCGCTGGTGACCTCGCCGCGTTGAATGTAGCGACCAAAGCGTCCAGATTTTAATTGAATAATATCCCCTTGGTCTTCGCCCAAAGTACGATCTGCATTATCGCCATTATCCCCAGAAATTGGCCTAGTGAAATTACATTCTGGATAGTTGCCACAACCGACAAACCCTCCTGTTTTTGAAGATTTGAGATGCAGCTTGCCGCTCTTGCATTTTGGACATAATCGGGGGTCTGATCCGTCGCTTCGTGGCGGATAGAGCTGCGGTGATAGAGCCTCATCCAAAACATCCAAAACTTGAGTAATACGAAGTTCTGAAGTTTCTGATATCGCCGAAGAAAAGTCCTGCCAAAAGTCTTTTAAAACATTTGTGTATTCAAGTTTACCAGCACTGATTATGTCAAGTTTTTCTTCAAGACCTGCAGTAAAATCGTATTCTATATATTTTTTGAAAAAGTTTAATAAAAAGATTGTTACAATCCGGCCTTTATCCTCCGGCGAAAGACGGTTTTTTTCTTTACGTACATACTCTCGTTCTTGAATTGTTGTTACAATAGAGGCGTATGTGGATGGTCGACCTATGCCCAACTCTTCCATTTTTTTTACAAGAGTTGCTTCGGTGTATCGAGGTGGAGGCTGTGTGAAGTGTTGATCCTTGTTTACGCCTAGTTTTTCCAATTGCTCATTTTGAAAGAGTTTTGGCAAACTCTTACCGTCCTCTTTGCTATCATTATCGTCTCGACCTTCCTCGTATACTTTTAAGAACCCATCAAAAATTACCACTTGGCCGTTAGCTCTCAGAAGAATCTGCTGGTCCTCGCTGGTGATATCAATTGTAGTTCTTTCAAGTTTTGCGGCTTCCATTTGACAGGAAATCGTTCTTTTCCAAATAAGATCGTATAATTTCTTTTGATCTACATCATTTATTTTTGCGTTTGAGGCGTCTTTAGAAATATCAGTGGGCCGTATACACTCATGAGCCTCTTGAGCGTTTTTTGCTTTATTCTTATACATACGTGGGCTTTTGGGGACGTAATTATTTCCGTAACGCCTTTGAATTTCTTCTCGAGTTGCCATAACGGCTTCTGGTGCCATATCGATACCATCAGTTCGCATATAAGTAATGTGGCCTGCCTCATAGAGACGTTGCGCTACACTCATTGTTTGCCTAGCCCCCATGCCAAATTTACGACTTGCCTCCTGCTGAAGGGTCGACGTCATAAATGGTGCATAAGGATTTCTATTTGCTGCATTTGCTTCTACACCCTTGACGTGAAGGTTACGACTTTCAACTGCTGCAACAGCCAATTCGGCCTGCGTTTCATTATGTAAATCAAATTTTTCTAACTTATCACCGGCTAAGTTAACGAGGCGCGCATCAAAAATCTGCCCTCTTGGGGATTTTAAAGATGCATGAACACTCCAGTATTCTTGAGCGTTAAATGCCTCAATATCCATCTCTCTTTCTACAATTAATCTTAAGCATACTGATTGGACGCGTCCCGCAGATCGCGCCCCAGGTAATTTCCGCCACAGCACTGGGCTCAAATTAAAACCTACTAAATAGTCCAAAGCTCTCCTCGCGAGATAGGCTTCTACAAGCGGCGAATCTATTTCTCTTGGAGCTTTCATAGCTTCTGAAACAGCTGATTTTGTGATTGCATTGAACACGACGCGTTGAATTTGCGTGTTTCCATTGATTGCACGTCTTTTACGAAGTGCCTCCTCTAAATGCCAACTTATCGCCTCGCCTTCGCGATCTGGGTCAGTTGCCAGGATAAGAGTATTATCTTTCTTCAAGGCATCTGATATTGCTTTGATGTGTTTTTTACTATCAGTAGATACCTCCCATAACATCTCAAAGTTGTTTTTCGGGTCAACTGATCCATCTTTTGGAGGTAGGTCCCTTACATGACCATATGATGCAAATACGCTATAATCTGTCCCCAAATATTTATTGATCGTCTTTGCTTTAGCTGGAGACTCCACAACAACTACAGGCATTATGTTTCCTTCCGACTCGACGAACAGTTTATTGCGGCGTTTAATGAATTGACTAACTGGGTGTTGTCAATCCGTTGTCTGAACTTTAATGAAAAATATTTGGTTTCCTATTGCAAAAACTACAAACCCATAAGCGATAGATCCTTAATTAAAAAAATAATCCTACAAGTTGATCGCATTTAACTTATTTTTTTATTTAGGTTTGTGATCCACCGACAGTTAAGCCCCCTATCAACAGTGATGGTTGACCAACCCCTACAGGGACCCATTGTCCCGCTTTTCCGCACGTACCCATACCTGGATCTAACGACATGTCATCGCCGATCGCGCGAATTTCCTTAAGAGCTGAAGCACCATCTCCTATAAGAGTTGCACCCTTTACGGGAGGACCAACTTTACCATCTTTAACCTTGTATGCTTCAGTGCATGAGAAAACAAATTTACCATTAGTTATATCAACCTGTCCTCCGCCAAACCCAACGGCATATATCCCATTTTTTAATGAAGATAGCATATTGTTTACATTTTCTGTGCCATTGAGCATGTATGTGTTTGTCATTCGAGGCATTGGAGGATGCGCATAACTCTGTCTTCTCCCGTTTCCGGTAGATGATGTGCCCATTAGGCGAGCGTTTTGTCTGTCTTGCATATAACCCACTAGTATCCCATCATCGATCAGGGTATTTTTTGCGCTTGGAGTTCCTTCATCATCAAAAGAGATAGAACCTCTTCGATCAGGGATTGTACCATCATCCAAAACTGTAACACCTTTTGCCGCAACTCGTTTCCCCATTAAGTTTGAAAAAGCACTGGTGTTTTTCCTGTTAAAGTCGCCTTCTAAACCATGACCAACTGCCTCATGTAGTAAAATTCCAGGCCACCCTGGTCCTAGTACTACATCCATAACCCCTGCTGGAGCTGGTTCTGCGTTTAAATTTAAAATTGCAACTCTCAAGGCTTCTTTAACAAAACCTTGCCAAATTTCTGGGGCAGTGATTAGGGAAAGCGCGTATCTACCTCCGCCACCGGCACTACCGGTTTCACGGCGTCCTAGTTCTTCAACACTGATAGAAATGTTTACTCGTGTTAAGGGTCTTGTATCTCGTTTGAGATCACAATCATGCCGCATGATTAATATATTTTGAACCGAAGCTGAAATTGATGCTGAAACTTGAACAACTCTTCGATCTAAGTTTCGGGCATACTCATCAATTTCCTTAAGTAAATCCACTTTTGATGAAAATGGTGCTTCAATAATTGGGTCTATATCGTGGTAGAGTTTGGTTATTAAGTTTGAAGGAGGTTGATTAACCTGTGGAGTCCCATTTGAATTTAGTAGCTTAACAGTCTCTGCAGCCCTTTTTAATGCTTTTTCACTTATATCCGTTGAGTGAGCATAAGCAGTTGTCTCACCTTTAACAGCGCGGAGCCCAAAACCTTTTGAAGCGTCTAGATTAGCAGACTTCAACCTTTGATCATCTAACACAAGCGACTCGGAACGCTTCTCTTCGAAAAATAATTCACCATCGTCAGCGGATTTAAGTGTGTCAGCCAAAAATTTCTGGGTTTTGGTCTCGTCCAAGGTCTCTTCGAAGGGCTGAAATATTTCGTTTCGCATTTTTTTATCCGATTTTTTTCCAAATTTGGCCAAAATGATAGAAAGCGTCTCTTTGACGCAAGTTTTCTTCTTTAACTATCCGTTAGAATATGGTTTTACACTGTAATAAGACAACAGCCAATTACACTACTTACTTAGGTTATATTATGGGACAGAATATTATCAAATATAGTGCAGCAGCCACTCTGCTTGGAGCTTCTACCAACGCGCAAGAAAACTTGGAGTTAATTGGGGTGCCAACGCCATCAGGTACCGGCTTCCAGCCAGCTGTTACAGAGTTAGCACGAGACCTTCAATGGCTAGATGGTATGCTTTTAATCATTATCACTGCCATAAGTCTTTTTGTAGTTTTTCTGTTAGGCTATGTAATTTTCAGGTTTAATCGTAAAGCCAATCCTGAGCCTTCCTCATTCACGCACAATACACCAGTTGAAGTGGCTTGGACGGTGGTGCCGATAGTCATTCTTGTTTTTATTGGCGCATTCTCTATTCCGGTGCTTTTTAAGCAACAGGTGATCCCAGATGGTGATATTAACATAAAGGTTACAGGCTACCAGTGGTACTGGGGATACGAGTATACAGATCATGGTTTTGGATTTGATAGTATGCTGATTGGTGACGGCAAAGTTCTTACACCCGAGGTGGAAGAGGAGCTAATAGAAGCTGGCTATTCAAAAGATGAGTTTTTATTAGCCACCGATACTGCTGTCGTAGTTCCTGTAGACAAAGTGGTTGTAATGCAAGTAACCGGCGCTGACGTTATTCACAGTTGGACCATTCCAGCTTTTGGTGTCAAGCAAGATGCAGTTCCTGGCCGATTAGGGCAGTTATGGTTCAAGGCTGAAAAAGAGGGCGTTTATTTTGGTCAGTGTTCTGAGCTTTGCGGGAAGGATCACGCATACATGCCAATTACTGTGAAAGTAGTAAGCCAAGAAAATTATGAAGCTTGGTTATCCGGTGCAATTGAAGAATTTGCTGGTTTGGAAGAGATTGATAGTAAGATTGAGTTAGCATTGGCCAATTGAATTTCCGCAGTTCAACCAAGCTTGAAGGTCGGATTTGTAACTTTATTGGGTTTTAAAAATTATCATGAGTGATACGACTCTCGTAAAAGCTGAAATAAATTACGAACCAAATATTGGCGATTATTTTGCTCTCCTTAAACCGAGAGTGATGATACTAGTTGTCTTTACGGCTTTAGTTGGGATTATTGCCGCGCCGGTGGATTTGCATCCGTTTACAATATTCGTTTCCATTATCTTTATTGCGCTTGGTGGCGGAGCCTCTGGTGCGTTAAATATGTGGTATGAGTCCGATCTAGACAGCTTGATGCGCCGTACGAGAAATCGCCCAATTCCCTCTGGAAAAATTACAAGTGATGAAGCAAAAGCATTTGGTTTTGCATTGGCTGGTATATCTGTTGTAATGTTGGGATTAGCAGCAAACTGGTTTGCTGCATTATTTTTATTGTTTACGATTTTCTTTTACGTGGTCATTTACACGATGTGGCTGAAAAGATGGACGCCACAGAATATTGTCATTGGTGGCGCCGCTGGTGCCTTTCCACCTATGATTGGTTGGGCCGTTGCTACTTCCGGAATATCGATGGAAAGCGTTTTAATGTTTTCGTTAATATTTCTATGGACCCCACCACATTTCTGGGCTCTAGCGCTTTTTATGCGTGGTGATTACGAAATTGCACGCGTTCCCATGCTTACAGTTACGCATGGTCGGCGGTCTACCAGAAATCACATATTTTTTTATACAATCGTACTGGCAATGTTTGCATTGTTTACGTCAAGTACGTCTTTAGGTGGTTGGGTATATCTCTTAACCGCAATCGTCTTAAACGCGATTTTCGTCACGATGGCATTCAAGATTTGGGTTAGAGATGAGCCTGAAGCAGAAGCGGACAACTTTAAAGTAGAACGTAATTTTTTTAGGTATTCATTAATGTACCTTTTCTTACAATTTGGATCAATTCTCGTCGACTTGGGACTTGGTACAAATTTCTCATGGGGGTTCTTATGAATTTTGGGGCTGAGCATGAACTACATAAACGTCGCATGAGCAAAAATATTGGCCTAGGCATAATTCTTGTAACCTTCGTTGCGCTGATTTTCGGTTTAACAGTTGTTAAAGTTACCGAAGGCGATGTTTCTGGCGCCATCGTGGGAGCAGCAAGTAATGAGTAAAAAAGCAAATCAGAAGACTGCTCTCTTCGCTTTTGGTATCGTTTTATTCATGGGGGCAATGGCATGGGCATCAGTGCCTCTATATGATCTCTTTTGTCGAGTGACTGGTTACGGCGGTTATACTAACGTTTCAGAATCTGAATCCGATATAATTTTAGACAAGTTAATAACTGTAAGGTTTGATGCATCCCTGGAACGAGATATGCCATGGGAGTTCAGGCCTGTGGAACGACAGGTTAAAGTTAAAATTGGTGAAACGGCTCTAGCATTTTATGAAGCTTACAATCCTACAAATAGGCCTGTTGCAGGTTCAGCCAGTTATAACGTAACCCCCTACGATGCTGGGTCGTTTTTTAATAAAATTGATTGTTTTTGCTTTCAAGAGCAAGTCCTGCAACCGGGTGAGCGAGTGCAAATGCCTGTGACATTCTACGTAGATCCTGAGTTGGTTAACGATAGGGACGCCAAATTTGCTAAAACGATTACATTATCTTATACATTTTATGAAATTGATCTGCCGGTCGATGAAGCAAAAATTAGCGGTGGAAATTTGAGTACAGAGTTCACTGGCCAAGCCAAAGAGGGACAATTATGGCACATGTAAAAAATCACGATTATCATATTTTAAATCCATCATTATGGCCATTTATTGGGGCAGTCGCAGCCATCACACCCCCGTAGTTTTAATTGGACTTCGTTATGGTTTTATTCTTTTTATTATGTCTGAAGTCATGTTTTTTGCGGCATGGTTCTGGAGCTTCTTTAAGCACGCCATGTATCCAATGTCAGAGCAGTCCCCGATGGTTGATGGAGTTTGGCCGCCCGTCGGAATTGAAACTTTTGACCCATGGCATCTACCTCTGATAAATACACTTATTTTACTATGTTCTGGAGCTGCTGCAACTTGGGCACATCACGCTTTAGTACATGAAAATAATCGCAAAGACATTAAAAATGGTTTGATTATTGCAATCTTGCTAGGAGCTATTTTTACTGTTTTCCAAGCCTACGAATATAGTCACGCAGCCTTCGGTTTCAGTGGAAATATTTATGGCGCTAATTTTTTCATGGCAACTGGGTTCCATGGATTTCATGTGATCGTAGGTACGATATTTTTATTTATTTGTTTATTGAGGACTATGCGTGGTCATTTTTCACCTGAAAGCCACCTTGGTTTTGAGGCTGCGGCTTGGTATTGGCATTTTGTGGACGTAGTTTGGCTATTCTTGTTTGCAGCTGTCTATGTATGGGGTGGATGATATTTACGCCCATGTACCAATAAGAGCTATAATAGTTAGCATATTCAATACTTGTTACTAATGCATTTGATGTTTAAAGCGCTGGTCCAATGACACGCGTTTGGTTTATAGTTTTTATTGGTTTTGCTGGCACAGCTTGTTTGCTCTCTCTTGGAAAGTGGCAGATAGATAGGCTTCATTGGAAAACAGATCTTTTAGAAAAGATAGATCAAAAAATTACTGAAGTTCCTGTAATTTTGCCGGCTAAACCTAATGAAGATGATCATAAATATTTATCCGTAGAAATTCTTGGTCAATACACGGGAGAAAGCATTCGAGTGTTGGCTAGCAGAAAGCACTATGGAGCTGGCTATCGTATAATCAGTGTTTTTCAAACAAATCAACGTCGGCTGCTCGTAGATCAAGGCTTTGTGGGGCTTGAGAATACTTATGATGTAAGTTTGGCAGGTGATATCTCTTTGCTTGGGAATTTACATTGGCCCGATGAGGTAGACACATTTACTCCGACACCTGATCTCAAAAATAATATTTGGTTTGCACGCGACGTCGAGCGTATAGCATCTTTCTTACGGACAGAACCTGTTCTATTAATTCTTAAAGACTCATCACTTAAAGATAAAAATATAACTCCAATGCCTATTGACACTTCGCACATTCCAAATGATCACTTGCAGTATGCGCTTACATGGTTTTCTTTAGCCATAATCTGGGCTCTGATGAGCTGTCTGTTTGTTTGGACTACAAGACGAAAAAGGCTATAATATGAAATATATCTCGACCCGTGGATTGGCTCCCGCGCTCACTTTTGAAGAGGCGATGCTTACGGGCTTGGCTTTGGATGGTGGGTTATATGTTCCAGAATATATTCCCAAAGTAACAAAGAACCAGATCTTGTCTCTGCAGGGTTTACGTTATCAAGAGATTGCTTTCAAAATAACTAAACCTTTCATGGGTAACGCATTCGAAGATGATGAGTTACATGAAATTATTGAAAAAGCCTATGCGGATTTCAGTCATATCTCGTGCGCTCCGCTTGTTGAATTGGAAGCTAATCACTTTTTATTAGAGCTTTTTCATGGTCCCACTCTTGCATTTAAAGACTTTGCGATGCAGCTGATAGGCCAATTATTCCAAGTTGCGTTAAAACGCCGTGGAAAAAGAGTTACAATAATTGGTGCAACTAGTGGTGATACTGGTAGTGCTGCTATCGAGGCGTTTAAAGGTTTAGATGCAGTAGATGTATTTATTCTTTTTCCAGATGGCCGGGTTTCCGATGTGCAACGTAGACAGATGACAACTGCTAAAGAAAGCAATGTTCATGCGATTGCTGTCGATGGGACTTTCGATGATTGTCAATCTCGTGTAAAAGACATGTTCAATGACCACAAATTCAGAAACGAAGTACAGCTTGCTGGTGTTAACTCCATTAACTGGGCCCGTGTTTTAGCACAGATTGTATATTACTTTTCATCTGCGGTTTCTTTAGGGGGCCCATCGCGAAAGGTGAGTTTTACGGTTCCAACTGGTAATTTTGGTGATATTTTTGCTGGTTATATTGCTAAAGAAATGGGTTTACCAATTGATAGATTGATTGTGGCTACTAACCAAAATGATATTTTGCACAGATGCCTGAGTGGTAATGGATATCACACAACTGAAGTTGCAGCCTCAATTAGCCCATCAATGGACATACAAATCAGTTCAAACTTCGAACGTGCTCTATTTTATGCGTATGCTCTAGATGCAAATGAAATTGCAAAGCTTATGGACCAATTGAAGCAGAATGGTGGTTTCGATATTACAAATGCTGCTTTAAGCGCTTTATCGCAACATTATTCATCTGGTATGGCTACTGAAGTTGAAACATCTAGTACAATTGGGCGCAGTTTGAGTAGATCTGCCCAACTGCTGTGCCCACATACAGCAATTGGTGTTAAGGTTGCAAACGACTTTCGTGATCATGCTGTGCCTATGATTACACTGGCAACAGCACACCCTGCAAAATTCCCGGCAGCAGTTAAGAATGCTTCTGACGTAAATCCAAGTCTTCCAGATAGGATGAGTGATCTTTTTGATAGATCCGAAAGGATTTCTAAAGTTGCAAATGATCCGGGTGAATTAAAAAGATTTATTAAAGACAGGATATAATTTGACAGTCCAAACAGAAAAATTAGAAAATGGATTTCGTATTGTCACTGAGCATATGCCAGGTTTGCAGTCAGCTTCGGTTGGGGTTTGGGTTGATGCTGGTGGCCGACATGAGCGCTTAGAACAAAATGGCATTGCTCACTTTTTAGAACATATGGCATTCAAGGGAACTTCCAAGAGATCCGCTCTAGATATTGCTGAAGCAATTGAAGACGTAGGTGGATACATAAATGCTTACACATCAAGGGAAGTGACCGCTTATTATGTTAGGTTGTTAAAAGAAAATATACCATTAGCAATTGATATTTTGGCGGATATTTTGAAGAATTCAATTTTTGATAAAAAAGAAATCGAAGTTGAACGTAATGTAATTTTGCAGGAAATTGGTCAATCATTAGATACTCCAGATGATATAATTTTTGATTGGTTGCAGGAAACAGCATATCCCGATCAACCAATGGGACGAACAATTTTAGGTCCGGCAGAAAAAGTCAGAAAGTTTGATAGGAGAGATCTTTCGGACTTTGTGTCAGAAAATTACTCCCCGGACAGGTTAATTTTAGCTGCTGCTGGTGGAGTTAAGCATGAGGAAATTGTCTCTTTGGCTAAAGAACAATTCGGCAGTTTAAAATCAAGTAAAATTAAATATTCGACGGATCCAATTAATTTTGAGGGTGGAGAGTTTAGAAGAGAGAAGGAATTAGAACAAGCTCATATGGCCTTAGCCTTTGACGGACCTAGTTACGTGGATGACGAAATTTATGCGGCCCAGATTTATAGTGTAGCACTAGGAGGAGGAATGTCCTCCCGTCTCTTCCAAGAAATACGCGAAAAGCGCGGTTTGTGTTATTCTATCTTTGCTCAGTCAGTAGCGTATCGTGACGGTGGTAGCACTTTAATATATGCAGGCACCAGTGAGGAAAGGTTGAAGGAATTAAGTGAACTAACTTTCGATGAGCTAAAAAGAGCTGCGGATAATTTCAGTCAGTCTGAGTTGGATCGCGCACGCGCTCAAATGAAAGCTGGCTTGCTAATGGGGCTTGAAAGCGCGTCTTCACGTGCTGAGCGGCTTGCTCGAATGATCTCAATATGGGATCGGGTTCCAACTTTGGAAGAAACCGTTAAGAAAATTGATGCAATAAATTTGAATGATATGCGTAGTTATGCAGAAAAAATTGCAGTTTCATCTAAAACTGCAATGGCATTATATGGCCCAGTAGGTTTGGCGCCAGATCTTAGTGAGTTAGAAATAAGACGAGCAGCCTAACAATGCTATTTAGTAAGCGCCAGTTACTGATTAGAACAGATAGACTAGACTTACGGTTACCTCAGCTCTCAGATCACAAAAATTGGTCACAATTGCGTCTAGAGTCCAAAGAGTTTTTAACACCTTGGGAGCCAGTTTGGTCCCATGACCATCTACTAAAAAGACCTTTTATAAATAGAGTTAATTGGGCAAAGCGTTCAATGCAAAATGGAACTGCTATACCTTTGTTTATAGTTAAGAGAGTCGATGGTGCACTTCTGGGAGCTATAACATTAGATAATATTCGCAGGGGGCCAAATCAAACTGCTACAATGGGCTATTGGATTGGTCTTCCATACGTGCGAAAGGGATTTATGTCCGAGGCAATAACTGCTTTGGTGCATTATGCATTTAATACAGTAGATATAAGTCGAATTGAGTCGGCGTGCTTGCCGGAGAATACCCCTTCGCGAAAAGTATTGGAAAAATGTGGATTTAAATATGAAGGAGTAGCCCAGGCCTATATTCAAATTGATGGTAGGTGGCGTACCCATGTTTTATATGCCTCTTTAAGACACGATAGAAGAGGAAAGACTGATACTGGGGTTGTATGAGATTAATGCAGATGAAAGATATTGCTAGTTTAGTTCGGTATATTTATTTTGACTTTCAATCCTGTTGATAAAGAGCTTTTAGCCAAAATAGAAAATGCCTGTGGGTATGAGGTTTTTCGCCCAGCTTCGCAGGCATATGCTGAAGAACCTCGAGGTAGATGGATTGGCAATATTGGTTCAGTTGTGGCTCCACGAAATGTTACAGAGGCATCAAAAGTTCTAAAGATTTGCTCAGATGCTCGTGTGCCCGTGATACCTTACGGTGGTGGTACGGGCCTCGTTGGTGGCCAAGTCGGAGAAAACTTATTGGCACCCCTTATTTTGTCTGCTGAACGATTAACATCGATTATCGATATATTCCCAAAAGAACATGCTATTGTGTGTCAAGCAGGTTGCACATTGGAAGATATTCAAAAGGAGGCCAGAGCCGCTGACCGTTTATTTCCATTATCTTTAGCATCAAAAGGTACTGCGAGAATTGGAGGTAATTTAGCTACTAATGCAGGCGGCATTGGTGTCATAAGATACGGTAATGCCAGAGATTTATGTTTAGGGATAGAAGCAACTTTTCCCAGTGGGGAGATCTGGTCTGATCTTCGCCGCCTTAGGAAAGATAACTCTGGCTATGATCTAAAAAGCTTATTGATTGGCTCCGAAGGTACTTTAGGTTTTGTGACTGCTGCTTCACTTAAATTGGCTCCTTTGCCGAAATCGGAAAGTACTGCTCTCCTATTCGTAGATTGCCCAAAGGATGCGCTAGCTGTTCTTAATATTGCTCAAGATTTTTTTGCTGAAGGAATAAGTGCATTTGAATTGTTATCAGGGCAGGGTTTTTCTTTCATTCAAGAAAAAATGCCTGATGTAAGTTTCCCATTTATTAAAATACCTGATTGGGCAATACTTATTCATTTAGGTTTTGGATCGAATAGAAACGCAGAAAACTCTATGATAAAACTTTATGAAAAAATTTGCGGCATGAAGTTAGCCTATGATGGTGTACTTGCAAAATCTCAGAAGGAAAGTGACGCGTTGTGGGGTCTTAGAGAAACAATACCTGAAGCAAACCGAAAAGTTGGTGCTATCGCCAGTCACGATATCTCATTACCGCTTTCAGCAATTCCAACATTTATAGATAGGGCTCACTTTCAGTTATCGTCAGTTGGAAAATTTCGAATAAACTGCTTTGGACATTTGGGTGATGGTAATTTACATTTCAATGTATTTCCTGAAGCTGGAAAAACAAAAGATCAATATTCATCGCAGCGAGAAATTATTGAAAGTGTGGTGCATGATTTAACCGTGGAGCTTGAAGGATCTATAAGTGCAGAGCACGGTATAGGCCGATCTAAGGTAAACGATTTAATCAAGTATAGTAGCCCTGTAAAATTAGATCTAATGAAAAAACTAAAAAATATATTTGACCCGAATGGCATTATGAACCCTGGGGTAATTATAAAATAGAGCGCTGGTTTTTTAATCTTTTTATGTCACGTGCATAAAGATAACGAGCGATTATATGGTAATAAAAAAATTGTGCTACGTCTGTGACCCCGGGTAAACTAAAAATTTTTGCAAGAAAGCGATATCTTGGCATTTCGTTCCATAAGACAACAAAAGCTTTAACGCCCTTGAATAATTCATAATTCTTGATCACATGAAGTTGACGAGCGGTTTCATTCCTTGTTAACCCGAATGGAGCCAGATCAATAGCATTGATATCCTTAAAATCGATAGGCAGCTCCCTACCGGCGCCGTAAGTTTGATAGACACAAATCTCTTTACTGCAAATCTTACAGTCGCCATTAAAAAGAACTATTGTGTAAGGTATATTGTGATCACTCATCCTCTACAGATAGTAGTTATCCTACTTTAGACAACGAAGCGCGACAATTTTCCATTCAAAATATAGATTACTCATAAAATGATTATTAAATTTGAAAAACCTTTACCTAACTTCTGCACCCCATAAATCATAATCACTTGCTTCATCTACTTTTACCGTAAGTAAATCGCCGGGGTTTAAATGAGAAAAATTTTTATCAATAAATAAATTACCGTCAATTTCTGGTGCGTCTGCTTTGGTTCTGCATATTGCAGCGTCTTCATCTATTTGGTCAACTATTACCTCGACCTTTGTACCTACTTTGCGCTCTAATTTACTGCATGATATCTCATTAGCCTTTGACATGAAACGTTCCCACCTATCCTGCTTTATGTCATTCGGTACTTGATTTGATAATTGGTTTGATTTCGCCCCTTCCACATTTTCATATTGAAAGCAACCAACGCGATCTAATTGGGCTTCTTCTAACCAATTAAGCAGAAAGCTAAACTCTTCTTCTGTTTCGCCTGGGTAACCTACCATGAATGTTGACCTTAAAGTGATGTCTGGGCAAATTTTTCGCCAATTTTCGATTTCGTGTAACGTACGTGATGCAGCTGCGGGGCGGGCCATTCTTTTCAATGTTTCAGGGTGAGCATGCTGAAATGGTATGTCTAGATATGATAGAATTTTTCCTTCTGCCATTAATGGAATTAAATCTTTTACGTGAGGATATGGATAGACATAGTGCAGCCTTATCCATGCTCCCAAAGATCCTAAATCTCTGGCTAAGTCCAAAATATGTGCTCTGTGACCATTAACAATAGAATGTTTTAAATCTAGACCGTAGGCTGATGTGTCTTGAGAGATAACTAATAATTCTTTTACGCCATTGTCTACTAGTTTTTCAGCCTCCTTGATTACGTGGTGGGCTGGTCTGCTTGATAAACGACCACGCATTTTCGGAATGATGCAAAACTTACATTTGTGATTACAACCTTCTGAAATTTTAAGATAGCTATAGTGTCTTGGAGTTAATTTAATACCTGCAGGTGGAAGGAGATCAACAAAAGGGTTGGGTTTCGGTGCCACAATTTGATGAACTGCGTCTAGTACATTTTCATACTGTTGTGGTCCGGTTACGGCTAGTACTTTGGGATGCTCTTTGGTAATGTACTCTGGGTGGGCCCCTAAACAGCCGGTAACAATTACTTTGCCATTTTCTGCCAATGCCTCCCCGATTGCATCTAAGCTTTCGGCTTTTGCGCTATCTAGAAAACCACAGGTGTTTACTATTACTGCATCAGAACCAGCATAATCGCTAGATATTTGATAACCTTCTGCACGAAGTTTTGTTAGTATGCGTTCACTATCTACCAAGGCTTTTGGACAACCCAATGAGACCATTCCAACAGTAGGCTGATTTTTTTGTAAATCGTTGGGAATTCTTGGGTTTGCTAGATCTGGACGGCGCATTATGTTCATTTTCACCATTGTTTAAGCAAGTAATTGTTTAACAATAGCCTTTTTTTGGGATCCAAACTCAAACTTCTATCTAAACCTATCTACGACGATCACGTCTCTGGCTCATCGGTTGAAATGCAACGCCGACATGAGCCTCACAGTATGGTTTGCCCGCCTGAGATGGTAGACCACAAAACCAAAAATCTTCAGTAGCTGGGTCCCCGACTGGCCACTTGCATGTTCGTTCGGTCAATTCAAGAAGAGAGATTTTTTTCGCCTTCTTTTCAATCTCATTTACGCGCGCTAAAGCTTCTGGGCTAATTTCATTTGCTGATGGTTGAGGAGGAAGAGGTTGGCCGGCAGGTATAATCTGCCGTCTTAAACTTGTTACATTTGATCTTGGTTCTGACGGAGAATTTGCAGTGGTTACTTTTGATGTATTAGCCTTATTTGAATTTCTTTTTGTTTCAGAGAGAGACTTGACGGAAGCTTTTGATTTGGCATCAGATTTTGATGATGAACTTGTGGCTCGATTTGATAATCCCAAACGATGCACCTTCCCAATTACTGCGTTCCTAGTCACGCCACCGAGTTCTTTAGCTATTTGACTAGCCGACTGGCCTTCGCCCCATAATTTTTTAAGAATTTCTACTCTTTCATCAGTCCAAGACATTTAAATTTCCCATAAGTTTGACCCCATTATCATAAACTTTAGTAACAGACTTACAAGGGCATATAACACCAAGATTTAATATTGAATTATCTTTTTGATATGAGCTGTTGAAACAGACCAGCACTAATTAAATATAGTGATGTGATTGTTAGTCCCCACAAAATTATTGGGTCTGAGGAAAAATCAACCCAAGCAGACCACCCCGCAAATGAAATCCATAGAAGTGTTATAGGTAAAGAGGCATGACGCCAGCGCTCAGTCCGAACGGGGTGGATAAACTTCAATGGAAGAAACATAGCTATAGCTAATGTAGTAACCAGCGACAGAATGATCCAAAAGTTTGGTTGAATCGCGAACATCACAAGAGCTACCATGTTCCAACACCCAGGAAATCCGTGGAAGCTATTGTCTTTAGTCTTCATATTTCCGTCACAAAAGTACATCGCTGATGCAAATGTTATTATAATTATTGTAACCCATCCGGTCCAACCCGGTAACAGGCCAGATTGAAACAGTGCAAATGCTGGTATAAACACATAAGTTAAATAATCTATAATTAGGTCAAGCAACACTCCATCGAACCTTGGGGCATAATTTTTGACATCAAATCTTCTTGCTAGTGGACCATCTATACCATCTACTGCAAATGCAACTACGAGCCATAAGAACATTAAACTCCATTGATGATTTGCTGCCGCAAGCATTGAAAGCATTGCAAATACTGCTCCTGAGGCAGTAAATAAGTGGACAGATAAAGCGGCAATTCTTGGATCCATTTTCATTCTATACGATTATATTAAGTCTGAGCGCAACTGCTAAGCCTGAGGATGAGTTTTAGAATAAACTTCCATTAGCCTCACACTATCTACCGCTGTGTAAATTTGTGTAGTCGAGAGACTTGCATGCCCAAGTAGTTCTTGAATGGTCCTTAAGTCACCGCCATTTGATAATAGATGCGTGGCAAAGCTATGTCGAAGAGCATGCGGTGTAGCAGATGCTGGAAGGCCAAGAAGATTTCGAACTAACTTCATTTTGTTTTGAATTATTTTGGGCGATAGCGGCTTACCTCTCACGCCCCGAAAAATTTCATCATTTGCCGATAGTTGAAATGGACATAATTCTACGTAATGACGAACAGCATTTTGTGCAATTTTTAACACTGGAACGACCCGCACTTTGCCGCCTTTTCCAGTAACTCTCATTGAGTTGCCTAGTGGTATATCTTTTGTCCGTATGTCTAGTGCCTCTGATATGCGTAAGCCACAACCGTAAAGCAATATTAAAACGGCGCTATCTCGCGCAATCACCCAAGGCTCAGTCGATGTACTTTCGCATTCTGACAAAACAGCTTTTGCCTCCATTGGTTCTAGGGGACGTGGTAATTTATTAGAAAATTTTGGAGACTTTATTGACAATATATGGGTAGCATCAAATCCTCGATGCTTGGCAAGCCATCGTATATATGACTTTAAACTTGATAACTTTCTGGCATTTGATCTGGCGCCTGAATTCATATTTCTTAACTTTGCCTGCCATGCTCTTATGTCTGAAATTTTTAGCTTTTCAACAGTTGAAAGCTGAGTGATCTCATTGTGGTGTTCTGATAAAAAAATAAAAAAATCTGTCACATCGTTATGATATGCTACCCTAGTATTACTTGCGAGAGTGCTTGTCGCAGCTTTTATTTCAAGCCAGTTTTCAATGCTTTCGATTATGGCAGGTGCGATAAGTTTTAAGTTATCCATCGCTCCAACATTTTCTCACAGGCACAGGCAAAAAATTTCAATAAATCGGTACCTTGTCCTGGTTCAAAGAAATTTGCATCACTAGATCCGAATGCAATCATCCCTATGGTTACGTTATTATTAAGATTTAACTCAATACATGCTTCTGATGCAATCTTAACGGATACATTTTCAAATAACTGATCCGTGGCACTAGTTGCTTGTCGTAATTTTATTTTTGATGCCTTAGTTTCATTTCCCTGATTTATATAAGTATTTACAAAGCCTGGAATTACGGATTGTACGTGAGGATTGTAGTGGGTTGGTAGTAAGTCGCTCTCCAAACCAACTGGGCTCTCAACCAAGATAAATATGCAATCAACATTTAAAATTTTTAATAAGTCAGATTTTAAACTGAGAACAAACTGATCTAGGTTGTTCATGCTCATAAGCTCAATAACTGCTTGATGGATCTGTTTTGTTCCTAAAAGATTTTGATATGCTGCAGCAACGACTGATTTATGTGTCCCTTCAAGCTCTCCCAACTTATGAGTTAATCGGCTCATAGCTACGTTACGTAAATCAACAACGTTATTACCCAATTTGATATCTGTTGCCGTTAGAAGGCTCTCCATCAATTCCTTGTCATCAAGAATAATTGATGGATCAGCGAGCAGTTCTGCGCGAGTAGTTTCTTCCATATTTTTGCCCGTATAATTTTATCAATACAATGGCATGGTATTGAAATAATTTACAGGATTTTTTGTTTTGTAAATTTTATGTCTTCTAAGAATGCGGCTAACCCTTTGTCGGTAAGTGGATGGTTTATCATGGATTTTATGACAGCTGGTGGTGCGGTCATCACATCGGCGCCTATACGAGCACTTTCTAATGCGTGATTAACGGTACGGATCGAGGCAGCCAAAATTTGAGTTTCAAAATCGTAGTTGTCATAAATTTCACGAATATCCTCAATCAACTGCATGCCGTCGAGATTGATGTCATCCAACCTTCCGATAAATGGTGAAATGAATGTGGCGCCCGCCTTTGCTGCTAGTAAGGCTTGATTTGCCGAAAAACAAAGCGTCACGTTTACCATGTGCCCTTCAGAACTTAGGGTTTTGCATGCTCTCAGCCCATCCCAGGTTAATGGGACTTTCACAGCTATATTTTTTGCAATTGTTACAAGTTTGCGACCTTCCGCAATCATAGTATCAGCTTCAGTCGAAGTAACTTCAGCACTCACAGGGCCGTCTACAATCGAACAAATTTCCTTTGTAACTTCAATGATATCTCTTCCTGATTTCTTAATAAGTGATGGGTTCGTTGTTACACCGTCCACCATTCCGAGGTCGTTGAGCTCTTTAATTTGATCAATTTCTGCCGTATCAACAAAAAATTTCATTGTTTTATCTCCCTTGCGCTTGGCGAAGCGTTGAAGATCATTTACTTCAGTTTTAAGCTTTGGAAAAGCCCTTAAGGAAAACTTTGAGACAAGATCAAGAATTTTTTGTTTATGGATCGTTGGTAGAAGTGTTGACGACACAGCCTATCGATCGTTTATTCACATACAGGGCTCCGCGTGAGGGTTGCTTCAAAGGTGCTATCGTTCTTGTTCCTTTTGGTCAGCGTATAGTCGTGGGTTTGGTATGGGGCTCAAGTACTGAAAAAATTGAGCTTGAGAAAATTAAAACGATTGATAGGATTTTAGATTTTCAGCCTTTACAGCCAGAATTTCAAGATTTTATTTGGAAAGTAGCAGATTATACGGTTTCACCGTTATATGCTGTATTGAGATTAGCTACACGCGTACGAGATCTTGCGGCCCAAGAGGTTTACAAAAAATTAATTTACAAGGGGAAAGTGCCAAATCAATTTAAAATGACCCCTGCAAGAAGCCGTGTTTTAGGGGCCTTAGATAATTTGAATGGTATCGGCGCGCCCATCTCAGAATTAGCTAAATTAGCAAAAGTTTCGCCCTCTGTAATTAGCGGGATGATTTCATCTGGGTGCCTATTTACTAAAATGGAGCCCAAGGACTTACCATACGCAAAGGTGAATACTGCATATTCATTAAATGAGCTAAGCGAAGATCAAGCACAGGTAGTTTTTGATATAAATAACCTTTTGGATCAACAAGGCCATTCCTCAATCTTACTTTGTGGTGTGACTGGTTCTGGGAAAACTGCTGTGTATTTAGAGGCAATTTCAAAGGTAATTGATAATGGAAAACAGGCTTTAGTTCTGCTGCCAGAGATAGCATTAACTGGAGATTTCACAAAACGAATTAAAGCCCGTTTTGGAGTCTCACCGGCGGAATGGCATTCTGGTATTTCTCAATCTGAACGCCGCAGGGTTTGGAAAATGGTTGGTCGAGGTCAGGCTCAAATCGTAATTGGAGCTCGGTCAGCACTTTTTTTGCCCTTTGAGGAACTGGGGCTTATCGTTGTCGATGAAGAGCATGATTCATCTTACAAACAGCAAGATGGTGTATTATATCATGCGCGAGATATGGCCGTGCTTAGAGCATCTTTAGCAGGTGCAAAAGTAATATTGGCATCAGCGACCCCAAGCTTGGAGACATGGAATAATGCCAAATTAGGTAAGTACAAGCGCTTCAATTTGACAAAAAGATATGGTTCGTCAGTTCTACCAGATATTCAAGTAATTGATATGCGGAACGAAAAGTTACGATCGGATCAGTGGATTTCACCAATCCTTAAATATAAAATCGAAGAAGCGATTGATAATAATGAACAAGCATTATTATTTTTGAACCGTAGAGGCTATGCTCCAGTCACTTTGTGCCGCTCATGTGGTCAGAGAATTGGTTGTGATTTTTGTGATACTGCAATGATCGAGCATCGGTTCCAGAAACGGTTAATGTGCCATCAATGTGGTGAAACTAAGCCTATGCCCAGAACTTGTCCAAGTTGCCAGGCAATCGACAACTTTGCTCCGATTGGACCCGGCGTCGAAAGACTGGCAGAGGAAGCAACCAAATCATTTCCAGAGGCATCAATCACAGTATTATCATCAGACTTGTATAGTTCAGCAAGGTCATTAAAAGATGAATTGGAAAGTATTTCGCGCGGTAATACGGATATAATCATCGGCACCCAATTGATTGCCAAAGGACATAATTTTCCTAATCTTACGGTTGTTGGTGTTGTTGATCCCGATCTAGGTTTGCAGGGGTCAGATCTCCGCGCTGCTGAGCGTACTTTTCAACTTTTACGACAGGTCTCTGGTAGAGCGGGAAGAAATGATAAAAGAGGAACGGCATATTTACAGACATACCAACCTCAGCATCCAGTTATAGAAGCTATTACTAACGGGCAAGATGAACAATTCTGGATTGCAGAAGCAAAAGGTAGGGAACTCGCAGAAATGCCTCCTTTCGGTCGATTGGTTGGGATCCTAATCTCTGCTCAGAATTCTGAAGATGCCTTTGAGATTGGATATAAATTGTCAAAAAAGGCTACTATTCTATCTTCTGCAGGAATTACCCTTTATGGGCCAGCACCTGCGCCTATTACAAGAGTGAGAGGTCGATATAGAGTTCGGATGTTACTTAAGGCGAGCAAAGCCGTATCCATGCAAAGCGTAATCAAGTTATGGCTTTCGGGTTTAAATTTAAGAAAAGATATCCGTTTGGTAATTGATGTGGATCCTCAAAGTTTTTTGTGATTTATCAACTGGTCTTAAATACAAATCCTGATTATACGCGGGCTATGAAGGAAAACTATCAAATTAGCCATTTATCTAAGTTGCCAAAATGGAGACGTCCTGAAGCCTTATTAATATTAATGGCAATTGCTATGCCCTTAGCATTTTCCGTTTGGTCTGCCCTTTTGAACAACTTTGTCGTCGAAATAATTCGTTTTGATGGTTTAGACATCGGCATTTTGCATACTGTCCGAGAAATACCTGGTTTTTTTGCCGTGGGTGTAATCAGCATTTTACTTTTTTTTAGAGAGCAGACATTAGCGCTTCTAATGCTAGGGCTGCTCGGCCTTGCTACCGCCGCTACTGCATGGTTCCCTCATTTAAGTGGCATATTGACGATAACTCTTCTGAGTTCCATCGGATTTCATTTTTTTGAAACAGTTAATCAGTCGTTGCAACTCCAATGGTTTTCAAAAGAAGAGGCTCCAGGTAAGCTTGGTAAACTCATGGCAATCGGGTCGGCGGCGACATTGATCGCTTACATATGTATAATTTTTGGCTGGGATAAGCTAAATTTATCTTTTAATTCCGCATATATGTTAGCTGGATTTGCCTGTTTTTTATTGGCTGTGCTGGGCTATATCCTTTTCCCCAACTTTAAGGCATCAATACCTCAGACGAAGAAAATGGTCCTACGTAAGCGTTATTGGCTTTATTATCTGTTACAATTCATGTCGGGGGCAAGTAGGCAGATATTTGTAGTTTTTGCCGGATTTATGATGGTGGAAAAGTTTGGCATGGACGTGCAGCAATTGACAACACTTTACCTAATAAATTTAATTCTTAATATTTGTCTAGCACCATTAATTGGGCGCGCAGTTGCTCGATATGGAGAGCGTAATGCTCTTGCGGTCGAATACCTTGGTCTGGCATTAGTCTTTTTTGCTTACGGTGGGATATACCTCTTCGGTTGGGGTGTTTTAATTGCTGCCATCCTTTATCTTTTGGATCATCTTTTCTTTGCTCTGGCTTTAGCGATTAAAACCTATTTTCAAAAAATTGCGGACCCGAGAGATATAGCAGCAACTGCCGCTGTTGCTTTTACAATAAATCACATAGCTGCTATTTTCTTGCCCGTTGTTCTTGGCTTCTTGTGGCTTGCGTCTCCTTTTTTAGTTTTCTGCGCAGCTGGTATTTTAGCAGTTTTTTCTTTTGTATTAGCTATTAGATTGGCGTATATTTATTAATGACTACTTTTACTGCTTTAACGACACTTCCCGGGAGAATAAACGCTTCTGATCTCGGCGATGCTTTAGAACGGCTTACACCCGAACCAATTGGAGTTGGAGTTTTCGAATTGGAAGATGGTTCGGGGCTTTGGGAGGTTGGAGCATATTTCTCGGAAAAGCCAGATGATATAAGTTTGGCTTTGCTTGCTGCTGTTTTTCAAGCTGAAGAATTTAAAATATCAGAATTGCCTCAGATTGATTGGGTTTCAAAAGTTCAGCGTTCACTAAAGCCAGTAGTTGCTGGAAGGTTTTTCGTTTATGGATCACACGATAGTGTTAAAGTCCCGCCTGATTGTGAACCATTGCTTATAGAGGCATCAATGGCTTTTGGGACCGGACATCATGGGACAACTAAAGGTTGCCTGCTTGCTCTGGAGCAACTCATCACAGATGGGTTTAAGGCAAAAAATGTTATTGACGTTGGTTGTGGTACTGCAGTTTTGGCAATGGCTGCTGCGCGTATTTTCTCCGCCAATGTTATCGCCAGTGATATTGATTCTGTAGCCCATAGCGTCGCCAAAATGAACATTCTTGCAAATGGATTAGATCGAAACATTCAATGTTTTGAAGCAAGTGGATTTGCCCATGAGCAAATAAAAACCAAAAATCCTTTTGATTTGATTTTTGCAAATATATTACTTGCCCCTCTTCTTGCGATAGCAACCGATATTTCAAAGTATTCTTTGTCTGGAGGATACGTTGTGTTATCTGGTATTTTGAGTGAGCAAGCGGAATTGGTTGTCAATAAATATACTGGCGTTGGCTTCTCTCTATCCAATCAGATAGAGATTGGGGAATGGGTGACAATAATTTTCCGCAAGATTTGACTCTATTATGTCCTTCATAAATACTAAATGTTTTGGTTTTAAATGTAAGCGTATTTGAGAATAAAATAATTCTATTTGGCATTTGTTCACGTTTCGTGCTAATATTTGAAAAAATTGAGGTGCAGGATAATGAGGGTTATAGGTATTGACCCCGGCCTTAGAAATATGGGCTGGGGATTAATAGATGTAAAGCAAAGCCGCATTACTCATGTTGCAAATGGTATTTGCAGATCAAAAGGCATAGACTTATCAGAAAGACTGCATTCCTTATTCATCCAGCTGGAAAATATTTTTGAGAATTTTAAACCCGATGTTGCTGCAGTAGAAACAACGTTTGTCAATAAGGATGGAGCTGCGACATTAAAGCTTGGCCAAGCGCGAGCAATAGCTTTGCTAGTACCAGCAAAAGCTGGTTTGGCAGTTTCTGAGTACGCTCCAAATAAAGTAAAAAAAGCCGTTGTAGGTGTGGGACATGCAGATAAAAATCAGGTTGCGCATATGGTGAAATTACAACTACCTGGCGTTGCTCTGAATGGTGTGGACGCAACGGACGCTTTAGCGATTGCCTTGTGTCATGCTCATTATGGTTACTCTCAAAATAGATATATGGTCGCAATTGAAAAGGCAGTCTCATGATAGGGCGGCTGTACGGGAAAATTGAGTATTTTTCGGAGGATCACCTACTCATTGATGTTCAAGGGGTAGGCTATGTAGTATACTGTTCAGAGAGAACACTACGATCTTTACCAGCAGTTGGCGAATATACATTTTTATATACAGATCTTTTAGTGCGCGAAGATATACTTCAGCTTTTTGGTTTTACTAGTATTGTAGAAAAAGAGTGGCACAGGCTTTTAATGACGGTCCAGGGCGTTGGTGCTAAAGCTGCATTAGCAATCATGGGTGCTTTGGGTGCTGATGGATTAAATAGGTCGATTTCAATTGGTGATTGGGCTGCTGTTAAGCAAGCAAAAGGTATAGGACCAAAGACGGCGCAAAGAGTTGTAAATGAACTTAAAGAAAAGGCACCTCAAATAATGGCAATGGCTGCTGTTTTTGGTCAATCAGCTGTAGAAAAGAAAGAGCCTATCTCTAAAGATAGTAAAGACAATGCAGATATATATTCCGGGGGCGAGATGGCCGGTATACTGGAAAGAAGTACTTCGTCTTCAGAAGAAAGACAAAAAAATCAAGCCGAAGCTTTATCAGCTTTAAAAAACTTGGGCTATAGTCCCTCCGAGGCTGCTAATGCTATCTCTCTTGCAAGCGATCTAGAAGAAACGTTATCTACGCCAGACATAATTAAGAAAGCGCTTAAGCTTCTTTCACCAAACGAAAATTGATTTTATGATTGAACAAGAACCAATTTTAAGTCCTGAAAAAAACTCGGATGATAATGATCGAGCACTACGACCTGAAAGTTTAGCAGAGTTCATTGGGCAGGCAGAAGTAAGATCGAATTTGAAGGTTTTTGTTGAATCAGCCAAAAGGCGTGGTGAAGCAATGGACCATACTCTCTTTTATGGTCCGCCAGGGCTTGGGAAAACAACATTGGCACAGATTATGAGCCGAGAGTTGGGTGTCAATTTTCGTATGACATCGGGTCCTGTGTTGGCAAAAGCGGGAGATTTAGCAGCAATATTGACAAATCTGGAAGCCAGAGACGTTTTATTTATTGACGAAGTGCATCGACTAAACCCTGCAGTGGAAGAGGTATTATATCCTGCATTGGAAGATTTTGAGTTAGATCTGGTTATCGGCGAGGGGCCTGCTGCCAGAACGGTTAGAATTGAATTGCAACCGTTCACTTTAATTGGTGCCACGACGAGACTTGGTTTGTTAACAACACCTCTCAGAGATCGATTTGGAATTCCAACTAGATTGCAGTTTTATACAAATGAAGAGCTTTTCGAGATTGTATCTCGAAATGCGAAGAAATTAAGGGCCCCTGCAGATGTATCGGGCGCAATGGAAATCGCTAAGCGCGCTCGTGGGACGCCTCGAATTGCTGGTCGGTTGTTAAGGAGAGTAGCTGATTTTGCATTGGTTGATGGGGATGGTACAATATCGAAGAAACTTGCAGATCACGCCTTAACTAGACTAGGTGTTGACTCGCTAGGTTTAGATGGCGCTGACCGGAGATATTTGAAACTTATTGCTGAACAGTATGCCGGGGGCCCGGTTGGCATAGAAACCATCAGTGCTGCTCTGTCAGAAAGTAGAGATTCACTGGAAGAGGTTATTGAGCCATATCTTTTGCAACAGGGCCTTATACAACGAACTCCTCGGGGAAGAGCATTGGCTAGCGGTGGTTGGAAGCATCTTGGACTTAAGCCGCCAAGCCAATCTGACGATCTATTTCACTCCATTAACTAGTAACATTTCAGGAATTAGTGAATTGACCCCTGAAGAAGTTGAAAGTTATTTTACTAGAAATGATGGCACTTTTTTATTTGCTAGGTGGGGACGACCGGTCGCTCCCGTGGTATTTGGCTTAGACGATAATTCTTTAGCTATACTAAAAGGTGCCATTGAAGCAGTTATGTCACTTACAAATCAACAAATGAGTGAGACAGACCCAGAGCTTGGTTCGAATTTTATGTTCTTTTTTTTTAGTAATTGGCTCGAGCTTATTGAAGTACCAAATCTCGACAAATTGGTGCCAAACATGTCCACACTTGTGGAACAGCTTATAGAAGCGGAAGCAAATCAGTATAGGATTTTTCGATTTGATAATGCAGGAGCTATTCGCGCTTGTTTTGTATTTATTAAAATCGATGAAAATATAATGCAAGTGCCAGCGCAAACACTGATGTTATCACAGGTTGTACAGTCGGTTTTACTGTGGTCAGATGATGCTTTTAAAAGCGGCTCTCCCTTGTTAGTTTCTGATGATCATCATACTTTGTTGAAACCTACTGTCTCAACACTTATCAGGGTTGCCTATGATCCTACTTTGCCAGATGCCTCTAATGATAAATCTATGGCATTACGATTGTCCGCAAGAGTAACCAAAATGGTGGTTAATTGATGAAAAGAGATACTTTCCAATGCCGCGTATATTATGAAGATACTGATTTAGCCGGGATTGTTTATTACGCAAACTATTTAAAGTTTATTGAACGGGCGAGAAGTGAGTGGGTACGTAACATTGGTCTCGACCAAAATGTTCTGCGCAACGATTTTGGAATTGTTTTTGCGGTTCGGAAAGTAGAAGCGGATTATATGAAAGCGGCAAAATTTGACGATCTACTTACAATATCGACAGAATTAATAAGTAAAACACGGGTCCGACTTAAATTAAATCAGGATATTTATCGAGATAATGATCTCATATTTAAAGCCGTTTTGGATATAGTCTCTATCGATATGAGTGGCGTTTTGGTAAAATTACCAAAAGTAATTTTTGATAAATTCACTTAAAATATTTATTTCTCGGTTTTCTAAACGATATTATTTGGATTTATCGAGTAAAACGTTTATGCTCACGCCAAGCCAAAGATGGCAAATAAATGAGCAGATAAAATGGAAAATGAAGCTTTTACTTTTTGGGCGCTTTTTGGGCGTGCGACTATCACAGTTAAAATTGTTATGATTATGTTAATTGGGTCATCATTCTGGTCATGGTCGATTATATTCAAAAAATTAATATCATTTAGGACAGCACGGACTGAAGCATCTAACTTCGACCAATCTTTCTGGTCTGGAGAGCCTTTGGATGAGCTTTTCGAAAAATTGGGGCCAGATCCAACTGGACACACGGAACGTGTTTTTGCCGCCGGTATGGTGGAGTGGGAACGAAGTCATCGGTCGGATGGAGTCATGATAGCCGGTGCGCAAGCGCGAATAGATCGTTCAATGGATGTAGCTGTAGTGCGTGAGGCTGAAGATCTGCAGTCAGGATTAACAATCCTGGCAACAATTGGGTCTACAGCTCCCTTTATCGGTTTATTTGGAACCGTATGGGGAATAATGAATGCTTTTATAGAGATTGCTGAGCAGCAGAACACTAATTTGGCAGTAGTTGCTCCAGGAATTGCTGAAGCCTTGCTCGCAACCGGACTTGGACTTTTGGCTGCCATTCCAGCTGTGATATTTTATAATAAACTTAGTGCGGATTCTGACCGAATTGTTGCTGGGTATGAAAGTTTTGCTGATGAATTTTCAACAATTTTAAGCCGCCAATTGGATAGTTGAAATGGGTGCTGGAACAGTACAGCTGCAGAAAAGTAAAAGAAATAGACGCACAAAAAGAGTTCGTCCTATGTCGGAAATTAACGTGACTCCCTTCGTCGATGTAATGTTGGTTTTACTGATAATATTTATGGTAACTGCACCCATGCTGACTGTGGGAATTCCAATAGAATTACCTAAAACTGCGGCTAATGCACTTCCCAGTGAAAATGATGTACCTCTTTCAATTACAATTTCGGCAGATAAGAAAATTGTTCTACAAGAAACAGCTATTCCGTATGAGCAACTGATACCTAAGTTATCGGCAATATCAGGTGAGCGTGAAAGTGATTTGATCTACCTTAGGGCGGATGGGTCCGTACCTTATGAGTTTGTAGCAAAAATTATGGGGGCAATAAACGGTGCTGGTTTTTCAAATGTTGGCCTGGTTACTGATGTTGGATCTCCAGATATTATGAATGTTGAGAATTAATACGAGATGCATGTTGGGCACTATATTTCAGGTGCAGCGCATCTTTCTTTTCTATTATGGCTTGTTATGGGGGATGTTTTTACCTCAAAACCGGAAGAAATCTCAATCACCTCAGTTTCTATTATTTCTGAGGAACAGTTCGCATATCAATTAGCGAAGGATAGTAACCCACAGGTAAGTGATGAAATTGATATTCTAAATCAGATTGAACCTGACCAGCTAACGAATAATCCAACCACTTCAAAAATTGATTCAGAAGTTTCAGCGGTTTCTCCGAAAGTTCCCAATACCCCCAAGTTGGAGCAAGATAAGCTTGAAATACCTGAACAGATGCAGTCTGTGTCCCCTGAATTATCCAATGAGCCAGATCAGCCAGTTTTAAATAAAGATGATCCATCAGTGGAGTCAAATCTAGAGGCCAGTGAAACCCCAAGTCCAGTGATAGCGGATAGGGTCGCATCGGTCCCAGTTATGCCGGAAAACGAGGACGCATTCAATGACGATGTAATTGAAAGCTTAAGTCAAGTTCCCACTGACGAAGAAAAGCCAGATTTAGAATTAGAAGAAAAAATGCAATCTACACGCGGAGCGACAACCGAAATAATTACTGAACCGAAAAAAAAGCCATCTGGTGCACCAAAAAGTTCACTGCGACCGAAGGGAAGACCTCAAATCCAGCCGGATAGCGAAATAAAAGATACTGATAGTGTAGATCTTGCTAACGCTGTCAGTTCCGCATTAAGCGGTATTGAAAATGAACTGGAAAATTTAGAAAGCCCAGATGTCGTTTCCAGTGAATCGCCAGGCATAGAAACGATAAATGCGTCAGTTGGGAATGCTTTACTCAAGCAAATTGAGCCTTGTTGGAATGTTGATGTTGGAAACCAAAATGCCTATGTTAAGGTTACAGTACGATTTTCGTTGGATAAAAATGGTAAAATTGAACGCAATGAAATAAAACTTATTTCAAGTGAAGGAGGAGAAGGATCAGCAGTTCGCAGTGCATTTACAAATGCAAAGAAAACAATTTTTAAGTGTCAAAAGAAATGGGATGGATTTAATTTGCAAGATTTTGATTATGCGCAATGGCAACAGATTGTCCTCACATTTAATCCAGATCAGATGAGGAATAGATAATGTTTCGGCTTATTTTTGCAGCATTCATAATTTTAAATGGCGGCGCGTTATCCGCGGCCCCACTGCGAATTGAGATAACGCAAGGTGTCATTGAGCCTATGCCCTTTGCCGTACCTGTATTTATTGCAGAGACCCCAAATGCTGTTGAAGTTGCGCGTAATTTGACCAACGTAGTTCGTAATGACCTTACTGGCACAGGTTTGTTTCGAGAAATTCCAACTTCTGCACACGTAAGTAAAATCACCAGTTTCTCTTCACCTGTTCAGTTTAGTGATTGGCAAGTCATAAATGCAGATGCGCTAATCACTGGGTCAGTATCTGTGAACAATGGTGGTAAACTAACAGTGATGTTCCGTGTATATGATGTGTTCTCACAGCAAGAATTAGGCTCTGGTCTCAAATTCTCAGGGAATGCCAATAGCTGGAGACGGATAGCTCATAAAGTAGCTGACGAGGTATATAGCCGTATTACCGGCGAAACGGGATATTTTGATAGTCGGATTGTTTTTGTTTCTGAGACCGGCGGTAAGGCACAACGGAGAAAAAGGTTGGCTTTGATGGATTACGATGGCGCAAATGTAAAATATCTTACAGATAGTAATTCAATAGTAATGGCTCCAAGGTTTTCTCCCAAAGGAGACAAAGTTTTGTACACCAGCTATGCGTCTGGATTTCCCCAGGTTCAAATACTTAATGTTGGTAATGTTCGGAGTAGGCCACTAATTAACCAAGCTGGTACGATGACTTTTGCGCCCAGATTTTCTCCAAATGGTAACTCAGTACTCTACTCGTTAGAGAATGGTGGCAATGTTGATATTTATCGAATGCAATTGTCAAATGGAGCAGTAAAACGCCTAACAAGATCGCCAGCAATTGAAACCGCACCTAGTTTTTCTCCTGATGGAAAACAGATTGTTTTTGAGAGTGATAGATCTGGCTCCCAACAATTATACATAATGTCTGCCGATGGAGGCGAGGCTCGACGAATAAGCTTTGGATCTGGCCGCTATGGCACACCAGTTTGGTCACCTAGAGGTGATATGATAGCTTTTACAAAGCAGAGTAAGGGTAGGTTTCACATTGGTGTGATGAGATTAGATGGTAGTGAAGAGAGATTATTAACTGCGTCATTTTTAGATGAAGGCCCAACTTGGTCTCCAAATGGACGTGTAATCGTATTTAGCCGATCGACCCAAGGGAGAAATGGAACTTCATCCCTTTACAGTGTAGATATCTCAGGCAGGAATTTGAAGCCATTGATTACTCCAGAGGGAGCATCAGATCCATCATGGTCGCCTTTAGCGCGGTAGAAACTTATAGCACTTTTCAGATACTAATTTACAATGTAAACTTGTAATATCGAACATGGTAGGTGAAGTATGAAAAAGCTCAAAAATGCAATATTATTTACTGCTCTGGTGATGTTAACAGCATGCTCTAATTCAGGAAATCCCTTTGGCGGCAATTCTAATGATACATTCTTTGGAAATGATATGGGAGATATCTCAAATCCTACATCTCCGGCGTATTTTCAGCAAGCAATAGGTGATCGAGTGTTTTTTGCAATTGATCAATCTAACTTGAGCCCAGAAGCAATGGACCTGTTAAGTAGTCAAGCAACCTGGTTGATGACCAATGGTGATTATGAGATTATTGTTGAGGGTCATGCAGATGAACAAGGTACGAGGGACTATAATGTCGCGTTAGGTGCCAGACGAGCTAACTCTGTAAAAGAATATTTGAATTCGCTGGGCATCGCTGCAAGTAGAATACAAACCGTCAGCTATGGCAAAGAGCGCCCAATTGAGATCTGTAGTAATGAAAGCTGTTACTCGGTAAATCGTAGAGCTGTTACGGTCTTGAATAACTTGGGGTCCTGATAAATAATTTAGGAAAGCTTAATGCGGCTTCTTTATATAATTTTTTTCATACTTTTCGCTGCAGTTGCTCTTGCCCAGAATAAGGAGCAAACGCTTGCAGATGTTCGTCAAGATTTGACTATACTTTACATAGAGATGCTCAAACTAAAGAGAGAGCTATCCACAACTGGCGCTGCGTCACCCCAAGTTATTACCAGTGGCTCGAGTTTAGCTAGACTTGAAGCTATTGAGATTGAGCTGCAAAGGTTAATTTCTCAAACCGAGGAATTGCAGTACCAGGTCGACAGAGTGGTTCGCGATGGAACAAGCAGAATAGAGGACTTAGAATTTCGTCTTGTGGAACTCGAAGGTGGCGATGTTTCAAATATATCGGAAACGACTACTTTGGGGACATTGGTCGAATTGGAAGGCGCTATGGAATCTTCGATTGACAAGGTTACATCGGAGCCTGAATTGGCTGTTGGTGAAAAAGCAGATTTTGACGCTGCTTCTGATGCTCTTGCAAATGGCGAATATGAATTAGCTACTGATCTATTCCAGCGTTTTTCGAATACTTATCCGGATAGTCCGTTAAATGCGAAAGCATTACTTTCAAGAGGAATTGCCTTTGAGGAATTGGGTGAATTGAAGTCTGCAGCTAGAGCATTTTTAAATAGCTACACTGACTTTCCAGAATCAGCTGTAGCACCCGAAGTTATGTTTAGATTAGGACAGACACTGGTAGATCTCGGCCAGATAGACGCCGGTTGTCAGATCCTGTCTCAAGTGCAGATTAGGTTTCCAGAGTCTCAAGAGACTGTTTTAGCATTAGATGCAATCAATGATTTACAGTGCCAGTAAGGTTTACCAGTGGGCTTTGATTTCGATGCAATTTCTAATAAGTTCAACCGTAAAATCGATAGTTTTCTAGATAGTCTCTCTAATAATCCGTCTGCTCTTGGTATCGCAGTTTCTGGTGGCAGTGATAGCCTTGGCCTGTTGTATCTTATAAATTCTTGGCCCAACAAAAGAAATTTAAAAATCATAGTCCTTACCGTTGACCATAACTTGAGAGATGGATCATCTGATGAGGCATCGTATGTGGGTAAGTTATGCAAAAATCTTGGCCTTAAACATAAAACTTTATTGTGGGCGCGGGAGGATTTGAAAGGTAATTTATCCGCCAACGCTCGTGAAGCTCGATATTTTTTGATGCAAAAATCTCTTCCGTCTTGCGCGCTTATATTAACGGGGCACACCCTAGATGACCAAGCTGAAACCTTTCTAATGCGACTGCGACGAGGATCTGGAGTGGATGGGTTATCTAGCATGGCTGAGCGGAGTTATTTGTCCTTCGGCGGTGACGATATTATGATATTCAGGCCACTCTTAAAATTTGAGCGTCAAACTTTGAGAGATGTTTTAAACTTTCACGAAGTAAAGTGGCTTGAAGATCCAACAAATAGTGATGAGGGTTTTGAAAGGGTCCGAGTGAGGAAATTGCTCACTAGTTTTGCAGAATTAGGTCTGGATAAGACTAAGATAAGTAAAACGGCTTCGTTGATGCAAAGTGCTAAAACAGCATTGAACCATTTTGCATTCGATTTTTATGAAAAATTTGGATCTTGCATGTATGGGGATATTATCTTCGATTTTGAGGAATTTTCTAACCTCCCTTTAGATATCAAAAGACGTTTGCTAGCTGCTGCACAACAATGGGTCTCCAGTCAGAAGTATCGCCCAAGGTTATCACAAATAGATGCATTGCTTGCTTCTATTAACGAAAAGACCGCCTTTTCAGGGTCCGGTACCATTTGCTATTCACATGACAAAAGTATTAAAATAACCAGAGAATTGAATTCATGTGTAAATGAAGTAGAGGCGGCAAATGGTTTAATCTTCGATAATCGATGGGAATTAAATACGTCGGCAAATTGTGCAGAGTTCACTGTCAAATGCTTGGGTGAAAATGGATTTAGGTCTTTGGACGCAACTGTTAGGAAAGAGATTCCATATAAAACTATAATTGTGCTGCCAGCGTTGTTTAAAGATAGCGCTTTGATAAATTTTCCGTTTTTAGATCCTCAATCAAAATTTTCTTTTAATTTTTGCAAACAACCATTTGATCAATTCTTACTAGACCATTGAACATAGTGAACTAATGTTTATGTATATAAAGGGAAACATCCACGATATAGTGGAAGTAATAAAGGAGAGCTCTGTTGAGCAATAATCGTAATATAGCCTTTTGGTTAGTTCTGTTTTTACTAATCGTTGTTTTGTTCAACGTTTTTAGTTCTGGCACTTCATCATTACAATCGCGCGAGATTAGCTATTCTGATTTCGTTGCATCAGTGGAGCGCGGGGAAGTTGCAACAGTCATTCTTGATGGAGAAAATATTCGTTTTAAAGGTGGGGATAATGTTGAATACGTCACTGTTCGACCCGCTGACACAAACGTCACCGATCTTTTGATTGCAAACCAGGTTGTAGTGCGAGCCGAAAAGCAAGAGCAATCTTTATTTCAATCTTTTATAATGTCAATTTTACCGTTTTTGTTGCTGATCGGGGTATGGATTTACTTCATGAACCGAATGCAAGGAGGTGGCCGTGGCGGAGCCATGGGGTTTGGTAAAAGTAGGGCTAAGTTACTTACAGAAAAGCAGGGAAGAGTCACCTTTGACGATGTGGCTGGTATTGATGAAGCCAAAGAAGAGCTTGAAGAGATAGTCGAGTTTTTAAGGAATCCACAAAAATTTAGTAAACTAGGAGGTAAAATTCCTAGGGGCGCTCTCCTTGTAGGGCCTCCGGGCACTGGTAAAACCTTACTCGCCAGAGCAATTGCCGGGGAAGCGGGTGTTCCGTTCTTTACAATATCCGGTTCTGACTTCGTGGAGATGTTCGTCGGGGTAGGCGCCAGTCGAGTTAGAGATATGTTCGAGCAGGCTAAAAAAAATGCTCCATGTATTGTATTCATTGATGAGATTGACGCTGTTGGCAGAAATAGGGGCGCCGGTTATGGTGGTGGAAACGATGAACGTGAGCAAACCTTAAACCAACTTTTGGTTGAAATGGATGGCTTTGAAGAAAATGAAGGTGTCATAATCTTAGCAGCAACAAACAGGCGCGATGTACTTGATCCTGCACTACTGCGCCCCGGTAGGTTTGATCGCCAAGTTAATGTTCCAAATCCGGATATTAAGGGTAGAGAGAAAATACTGAATGTCCACGCAAGAAAAACTCCTCTAGGGCCGGATGTTGACTTGCGTTTGATAGCTAGAGGAACGCCTGGCTTTTCTGGCGCTGATTTAGCAAATCTGGTTAATGAAGCAGCACTAATGGCTGCTAGAATTGGCAGAACATTTGTGAGCATGGTGGATTTTGAGAACGCCAAAGACAAAGTGATGATGGGAGCCGAGCGTCGGTCTATGGTCCTTACAGATGATCAAAAAGAAAAGACAGCATACCACGAGGCTGGGCATGCGATTGTAGGACTGGAGCTTCCGCAGTGTGACCCCGTATATAAGGCAACAATCATTCCGAGAGGTGGAGCTTTAGGTATGGTCGTTTCATTGCCAGAAATTGACCGATTAAATTGGCATAAAGCTGAATGTGAAGAGAAGATGGCGATGACCATGGCCGGAAAGGCTGCTGAGATAATTAAATATGGGGAAGATAACGTATCAAACGGCCCCGCTGGAGACATTCAACAAGCATCTGGCTTGGCTCGTGCGATGGTACTTCGCTGGGGCATGTCCGAAAAAGTTGGAAATATTGACTACGCCGAAGCTCATGAAGGTTATTCGGGTAACACTGCGGGTCTTTCTGTGTCAGCTAATACTAAAGAGCTTATTGAAGTTGAAGTAAAAAGGTTTATTCAAGAAGCATACGATCGTGCCCACAAAATTCTAAGCAAGAAGAAAACTGAGTGGGAAAGACTGGCGCAGGGTTTACTCGAATATGAAACTTTAACAGGCGACGAGATAAAGAGAGTGATAAAAGGTGAGCCGCCGCACGGAGATGATGATCTGGATGGTGATGCCGCGAAGTCCGATAGTGCAGTGAAAGAGTCGGTAATGGCGGTCCCAAAAACAAAGTCCCGGATAAAAGGCAAGAGTGGTGGAAAGATGACACCAGAGGCTACGTAAATTTCACTAATATACCAATAACCGGCATTTGAGTTTAAATTTATACCTTCATGCGTGGATAGGGCCATCTCCGCATGCTAAGGCAGCCTCCCGAATTGCTTCAGAATAGGTTGGATGTGCATGACACGTTAGAGCTATGTCTTGCGCAGCCGCCCCGAACTCCATTGCCATGCATAATTCATGTATTAGATCGCCAGCTGCTGGACCAATAATATGAGCACCTAAAATTCGGTCGGTCTCTGCGTCAGCTAGAATTTTTACAAAACCGTCTGCTGCAAAGTTAGCTTTCGCCCGTCCATTGCCCAAGAACATAAATTTTCCAACCTTGTAATTTTGTTTTGATGATTTTAGCTCGTCCTCCGTTTTCCCCAGCGATGCGACTTCGGGCGATGTGTAGATTACTCCTGGAATTATAGAATAATTAACATGTCCATGTTTTCCGGCTATTATTTCTGCGGCTGCGATACCTTCATCTTCTGCTTTATGCGCTAGCATCGGTCCCAGGACAGCATCGCCTATCGCATAAATTCCATTTGCACTTGTTCTCCACTCATTATCTATCTCTATGTAGCCTTTTTCCGATACTTTGATACCGAGCTCTTTAATGCCCAGCCCGTTTGTAAATGGTTTTCTGCCCGTTGCGACTAAAACAATATCAGCTTCTATGGAGTGCTCACTTTCATCTGAATTTTTTTGATATAAAACATTCGCTTTGTTTTTTTTGCATATTGCAGACTTTACTGCCGCACCCATTACAAATTTAATTCCTTGCCTTTTTAATATACGCTGGAAGGATTTTTGAACCTCTGAGTCCATGCCTGGTGTAATATTATCCAGGTACTCAAGTACAGTTACATCCGATCCTAATCGTGAATACACTGATCCTAGTTCTAAACCGATTACACCAGCTCCAATAATTACCATTTTCTTCGGTATTTTTTTAAGTTCAAGCGCACCAGTGGAACTTACAATTATCTTTTCGTCAATTTCTAATCCTGTTGTCTCGTAAGTTTTGTCATTTACTTTAACATTACCTACGGAGGGGATTGTGGCCCAACCTTTGATCCAGTCTATTTTGTTTTTCTTAAATAAAAATTCAATTCCTTTGGTATTTCCCTCTATTACCTCATTTTTGTATGTCTGCATTTGATCCCAATCAACTGAAATTTTTTCTGATTTGAGGCCCATTTTGGAAAAGTTATGTTGTGCTTCATGTAATTGATGTGACGCATGTAACAGTGCCTTAGATGGAATACACCCTACGTTTAAGCAGGTACCACCGAGAGTTTCTCGGCCCTCTACGCAAGCTGTCTTTAGCCCAAGTTGAGCGCAACGTATCGCTGCTACATATCCTCCGGGTCCACTACCAATAACTATTACGTCGTATGACATTTTTATTTCCTCAAATCTGACTACAAGATATGCAGTTTACAGTGCTTAAATTCGCTCAACAGAACCAATTTAAAGATCCATGAGTAGTCGTCTTGGATCTTCCAGTGCTTCTTTTACCCTAACTAAAAATGTTACTGCTCCTTTGCCATCTACAATTCTGTGATCATAGCTCAAAGCCAGATACATCATTGGCCTAATTACTATCTCTCCATTTATGGCAACTGGTCTATCCTGGATCTTGTGCATACCTAGTATCCCAGATTGTGGGGGATTAAGTATGGGTGATGACATTAGAGAGCCGTATACGCCTCCATTTGATATTGTAAATGTGCCATCTTGCATATCTGCCATTGAGAGGCTTCCGTCTCTTGCCCTTAATCCTTTTTCTGCAATCTGCTTCTCAATTTCAGAAAATGACATTCCATCTACATTTCGAATAACTGGCACTACTAAGCCCGTTGGCGTTCCAGTGGCAATTCCCATATTTACATAATTTTTATAAACGATCTCATCGCCATCAATTTCGGCGTTTACCTCAGGAACTTCTTTAAGTCCTTGGCAGCAAGCCTTTGTAAAAAAAGACATGAAGCCCAAACGTACACCATGTTTTTTCTCAAAGAGTTCTTTATATTCTTGTCGTAAATCTACAACAGCAGTCATATCAACTTCGTTATATGTTGTTAACATTGCCGCCGTATTTTGACTGTCTTTCAACCTTTTTGCGATAGTTTGACGAAGTCGTGACATTTTTATGCGTTCTTCGCGCACAATCGAATTTTGAATAGTGGATATAGCGTTTACGGGAATTGATGCTTGCGATACTTTCTCAAGTGATTGGTTTTGTTCCCTGTTTAATATTGCAGTCTTAACATCTTCTTTCATTATTCTGCCCTGACGCCCACTGCCTGTAATTTCATTTTGGGATATTCCTGCCTCAACCATAGCTTTTTTTGCAGATGGTGCTACTTGCACCTCAACATTTTTATGCTTCTGATCCGCCTCTATCTTATTGCCTTGCTCACTGTTAGATTTTTTTGGTTTTTCGGACACTGATTTGCTGTCACTTTTAGCAGTCAGTACTGCCAACAAAGCATCTACTGATACAGTTTCTCCTTCGTCGGCAATAATTTCAGATAAAACACCGGAAATAGGGGCAGGCACCTCTACTGTTACTTTATCAGTTTCTAGCTCACATATCATTTCATCAATGGACACAACTTCACCCGGTTTCTTAAACCAAGTGGCTACTGTGGCTTCAGTAACAGATTCGCCAAGTGTAGGTACTCTAATTTCTGTCATTGCTTAATGTCCCTTAAAGCTTAGCGCTTCATTAATAAGCGCTTCTTGTTGATTTTTGTGAGTTGAAGCAAGTCCTGTAGCCGGTGAGGCGCTAGAAGCTCTGCCAATATAACGTGGACGACTGGCTGCAGCATTTATTCTACTGAGTACCCATTCTAGGTTTGGTTCCATAAATGACCAGCCGCCTTGATTTTTGGGTTCTTCTTGGCACCAAACCATTTCAGCGTTTTTGAACCTTTCCAATTCTTTCACGGCTGAAATAGCGGGAAATGGATAAAACTGCTCAAATCGCATTATATATATCGCTAATACCTCTCCTATCACGCTCTTCTAGTAGATCATAATAAACCTTTCCTGAACACATAACGACACGTTTAATTTTCTTATCCGTTAATAGTTTTGTTTTACTCAACCCTCTTTCCGCATCATCCCACAAAACTCTGTGAAAACTAGAACCATCTGTAAAATCAGACTTGTCAGATACGCAAAGTTTATGGCGAAGCAAGGACTTTGGTGTTAGCAAAATAAGTGGTTTTCTGAACGACCGATGCAGTTGGCGTCGTAGGATGTGAAAGTAGTTGGCAGGGGTTGAACAATTAGCCACGATCCAATTGTCCTGGCCACACATTTGCAAAAATCGTTCTAGTCTTGCTGAGCTGTGCTCGGGGCCTTGACCTTCAAAGCCATGGGGAAGCAAAATTACAAGTCCTGACATTCTAAGCCATTTACTTTCGCCAGAGCTTATGAATTGATCAAACATTATTTGCGCCCCATTAGCAAAATCACCAAATTGAGCTTCCCACGCTACTAAAGCATTTGGTTCTGATAATGAGTACCCATATTCAAAGCCTAATACTGCGTATTCAGACAGCATTGAGTCTATTACTTCATACTGCGCTTGCCCCTCAGCGATGTTATTTAATGGATAGAATCTGTCTTCATTATTTTGATTAATAATGCCAGAGTGTCGCTGACTAAAAGTGCCGCGCGTTGCATCTTGACCTGAGAGCCTAACAGGAAAACCCTCGTTAAGAAGTGAGCCAAATGCCAAAGCTTCCGCAGTTGCCCAGTCTAAGCCAGTGCCATCACTGAACATCTTCTTTTTATTTTCGAATAATCTTACAACTGTTCTATGAGCAGGAAAGTTATCCGGCAGCTTTGATAAAGCATTGCCAACTTTTTCAAATGTTGCGTCAGAAATCGCAGTTTGCCCCCGCTGATAGTCGTCCTTATTTCGATCTAAGTGAGCCCATCTTCCATCCAACCAGTCTGCTTTATTCGGTTTATAATTTTTTCCAGCTTCGAATTCTTCATTTAATAACGACTGAAATCCAGTTTTCAGATCTTCAATTTCACCCTCTGGTATGAGCCCATCTTTCACTAGCCGATCCGTATACAACGTCAAAGTTGTCCTTTGTGTCTTTATTTTTTTATACATTATCGGATTCGTGAACATAGGCTCATCGCCCTCGTTATGACCAAACCTCCGATAACAAATTATATCTATAACAACATCTTTCTGGAATTTCTGACGAAATTCTGTGGCAACCTTTGCAGCATGAACTACGGCTTCTGGGTCATCACCATTTACATGAAAAATTGGTGCCTCTACCATTAGGGCTATATCGGTAGGATATGGAGAAGAGCGACTAAAGTGTGGCGCTGTTGTAAAGCCAATTTGATTGTTTACAACTACGTGTATTGTTCCACCTGTCTTATGGCCAACCAATCCTGAGAGACCAAAACATTCAGCAACAACACCCTGACCAGCAAATGCAGCATCTCCATGAAGTAGTAATGGGAGAACTGTAGTCCTGTTTTTGTCATTTAATTGTTGCTGTTTGGCTCTAACTTTCCCTATCACTACAGGGTTTACTGCTTCAAGATGAGATGGATTTGCAGTTAGAGATAGATGAACTTTGTTCCCATCAAACTCTCTATCTGAAGAAGCACCAAGATGGTATTTTACATCACCAGATCCATCAACATCCTCCGGCTTAAATGAGCCTCCTTGAAATTCGTTAAAAATTGCCTTGTATGGTTTGCCCATTACGTTTGCTAGAACTGATAATCGTCCTCTATGTGGCATTCCGATTACGATCTCTTTGACGCCTAAAGCGCCACCGCGTTTTATTATTTGCTCCAAAGCTGGTATTAGCGCTTCTCCACCGTCGAGCCCAAATCTTTTTGTACCCATGTACTTTACGTGAAGAAATTTTTCGAAGCCCTCAGCTTCAACTAATTTGTTCAAGATGGCTTTTCTGCCCTCTCTGGTAAATTTTATCTCTTTCCCATATCCTTCTATTCTTTCTTTTAACCAAGCAGACTGTTCAGGGTCTGAAATGTGCATATACTGGAGTGCAAAAGTACCGCAGTAAGTTCGGCGCACCAAATCAACTATTTCACGCATAGATGCGATTTGAAGGCCTAGCACATTGTCAATGAAAATAGGTCTATCTAGGTCTTCATCTTTAAACCCATAGGATTTTGGGTCTAATTCAGGATGGATTTTTTCATTTCTTAACCCGAGAGGATCGAGATCTGCCACAAGGCAAGAACTGCCCGTTCAACTGCATCATTACTTAAAGTTATATTTGCTTCATTTGCCTTTGCATTTATTTCTTGACCGGCCCTAATTGCAAATTCAGAGTCAGTATTCCATTCGTTCATCAACGCAGTAGTTAACTCATCATTCGGTTGTTGCGGCCAATCCTGTCGCGTCCAGCTTGGTTTAACCGAGTTTTCCGAAGGTTCACCCGCATTGGACTCAAGAGACTGAAAAAATGCCTGCCAGGCACTGTCAACAGAATTTTGATTTTCCTTGAAGTTTAATCGTAAATTCTCCAAGTATTCTGCATTCTGACCCTGCATAAATGATGATCCGTGAAAGAATTCGTTTGAAGATTGCTCGTTCATTTTTATACCTATTCAAATCTATTATTAATACGATACACTTTTGATTTATTTTTTGTTGTCTATTGCCTTTAAGACAGCTTCACCCAATTCTGCGGGGCTCTCTGCAACAATAATCCCAGCAGATCGCATTGCTTCTATTTTGTCGTCCGCACCACCTTTGCCACCGGCGACAATTGCACCGGCATGCCCCATGCGGCGACCTGGTGGAGCCGTACGACCAGCAATAAAACCTGCAACTGGTTTTTGTCGGCCACGCTTAGCCTCTTGTTTTAAGAAATCGGCGGCTTCTTCTTCAGCAGAACCTCCAATTTCACCAATCATTATAATGCTCTCGGTTTCATCATCTGATAGAAACCATTCCAAAACGTCTATATGCTCTGTTCCCTTTATGGGATCACCGCCTATTCCCACACATGTCGATTGTCCTAATCCTACATCTGATGTTTGTTTAACTGCCTCGTAAGTTAGTGTTCCAGATCGTGACACGACACCAACGGATCCTTCGCGGTGAATATGACCTGGCATTATACCAATTTTACATGAGCCCGGGGTAATTACACCGGGACAGTTTGGTCCGATTAAAGTTGATTTTGAGGTTTCCAGTGCCCGCTTAACTTTAACCATGTCTAAGACTGGTATTCCCTCAGTAATTGCAACTATAAGTTCGATTTCAGCGTCTAATGCTTCCAGGATCGAGTCGGCGGCGAATGGTGGTGGCACGTATATCACGCTTGCATTTGCCCCAGTAGCACTTTTTGCTTCATGAACTGAGTTAAAAACGGGCAACCCAATATGTTCTAAACCACCTTTGCCAGGAGTGACCCCTCCGACCATATTTGTACCGTATTCGATGGCCTGTTCACTATGAAATGTACCTTGTGACCCTGTAAACCCTTGGCAAATTACCCTGGTGTTTTCATTAACTAGTATTGCCATCGTTTTACCCTTTTACCGCTTCAACTATTTTCTCGGCGCCGTCTTTTAAATTATTGGCTGCT